>JABHTG010000095.1 GCA_018697205.1 Nitrospina sp.
CTGTTACAAAGAAAAAATAAATAGTTCCAGCAACTGAGAAAATTAGTAGGTCGTCTTCTATCTACAAATCAACTTCCCTAGTTGTGGCATTCTCACAATCCATTTTCAAGTGGGTTTTACAGGAAATCAGATAAATGATACTATCCATAAGTTATTGAATAATAGGACTTTATGCAACTACAAAGATACTACAAACAAAAAATAAAGTCTTTATAATCAACGACTTGCAGACGTAGAACGATTGAATGGGAATGATACCAACCAGTAGTATATCTGTATAACTCCAATAAAATCAATTAAGTGTGAGTTTGTGCGTGAGAAGTTTGATGGTGGCTTATAGAGGTGAATATTCTTTGGAGGAGTAATAGTAATGGCAAGTTTCAATCAAAGAGCAATAAAGTGGATAGACTATATAAAAGAAAATTGTATTGATGCTTTAAAAAAATACTGTGAAGATCAATTATCAAAGGATTTAACTGGAGAAGAAAAACAAGATGCCCGGGATTACCTGGAAAATCATATTAAAGCTGAAGTCATCAAACATTTTGGTTGTGAAGTAGATGATGACCATCCATACGCAATAGATAATAATGGTACCGATCAAGAAGCATTAGATAATATAATTATGGAAATAATTTTCATCTACAATAATCAAAAAGAAAGAGTCTTTGACAGGCTTCGCAAAAGTTTCCAATCTTAAAGCTTAAAATTTCCCAACGAATATTGAAATTAAATAGTTAAAAATCTAGACTATTATTTGATGCCAGTGGCACAAAAACCAATAAGATAAATAGGTTTTCGTTGTGTAAATTTTAAACTTATTTTTAAATTTTTCAACAACGCTTGGAGAATATAAGTGGCAAAATCAACTGAAATAATGGGGCAGAATACCCCTATCCGCCCGCACTTTAACTTTGATAACACTTTTGCTCGCAAGCTCGAAGGCTTTGTCGTGTCCTGCCAAGCAGAGCCTGCTTCCGCACCCAAACTACTGCAATTCAACCATGTGCTAGCCGAAGAGCTCGGCCTTGATCCGGCCGTGCTAGATTCAAAAGTAGGTTTGGAAATTTTCTCAGGCAATGTGGCCCCCGAAGGCTCGGAACCACTCTCCCAAGGTTATGCTGGACATCAGTTTGGTGGTTTTGCACCTCAATTAGGAGATGGGCGTGCGTTGCTCCTCGGAGAGATTATCGACACTCAGCACAAGCGCCGCGATATCCAACTAAAAGGATCTGGGCGCACACCGTTCTCTCGAGGTGGAGATGGTAAGGCGTCTCTCGGACCGGTGCTACGCGAATATCTAATTGGTGAGGGCATGCATGCGCTAGGCGTTCCGACCACACGAGCCTTGGCAGCAGTTAAAACGGGGGATAACGTCTATAGGGAAAGTCCTCTCCCCGGTGCTGTTCTCACCCGAGTTGCAGCTAGCCACATTCGTATCGGAACCTTCGAATTTGGCGCTGCGCGGGGTGACGTCGACAAAGTCCGTCAACTTGCAGATTATACTATTGCAAGGCACTACCCCGAAGCAACCGATGCTAAAAACCCATACCTAGCCTTTTTTGCCGCTGTCACCGATGCCCAGGCCGCCTTAGTAGCCAGTTGGATGAACATCGGTTTCATACATGGCGTGATGAACACGGACAACATGACGATCTCCGGCGAGACAATCGATTATGGACCTTGTGCCTTTATGGATCGTTATGCAACGGGCACGGTGTTCAGCTCAATCGACACCCATGGCCGCTATGCATATGGCAACCAGCCCGCTATCCTGTCTTGGAATTTGACCCGATTAGCAGAAACACTTGTCCGGTTTGTCGATCCGAATAAAGACCGAGCCATCGAATTGCTAACTGACACGATACAGGGTATTCAGACTCTTTATGAGGCTCACTGGCTTTCAGGAATGCGCTCTAAGATCGGTTTGTCAACCGAAGACTCTCTTGACCTCAAACTAATCAACGATCTACTATTATTGATGGAAGAAGGGAATGCCGATTTTACCCTCGTCTTTCGACGACTTGCACAAGCTTTGCGAGGTGATATTGATACGGTAAGAAATCTATTCGAAGAACCTGATGCCTTTGATATTTGGGCGCAACGTTGGCGACAACGCCTAAAGCAGGATGGAATCGCCGCAGAAGCTAGGGCACAGGCGATGAATCGGATCAACCCAATCTATATCCCACGAAACCATAAGGTCGAAGAGGCCCTCACTGCTGCAGTAGAACAGGATGATATGATGCCCTTCTCTCAAATGCTGGGCATTTTGAGTCATCCCTTCGAGGAGGTACCAGAAAATCAGGCCTATGCTTTACCGGCTCCAATTTCGGACTTACCCTATCGGACTTTTTGCGGTACTTGATTGCTGATGCTCGTTAAATATGATTTTTATACACTTTAGGAAAGTTGCTTACATAGTTTTATATGACTGACAATTTTTAATTTTTTAGCATGAATCTTATCTGTTATTTTTTTACATAACTTATGAACAATCAAAAAGAAATTAATACTCTCATTAATCTATCAAGAAATGTTGGTCAGGCATTTTGTGACAAAGATACATTTGAAGAAACATCTTCAAATCAAATAGTTCAAAAATGGAAATACCGAGGTGTGACATTTAAAATTATTTTTCCAGAAAGTCCAAGTGATGGAATAACAGTAAGCAATTGTTACGCGGAGATGAGAAGACAGTTAAGAGAAATTAATTTGGAAGCACCATCAGAGTTTAGTATGAGATTGGTTAGCAATTATAGCAAAGTTGCCGAGTTAGTATTGTTGGATGAGTTGTGGGAAGAACTTGGCACGGATGATAAAATTTAATGCATCTTTTACTTTTTAAAGGTTTAGTGACTTTTCTGACCGAGTTAAATTAACTTTTAACTTGCAAAAAATTGCAAAAAGCTATTTAGCGGAGCTACAAGCATGTCTCAAAAAAAACAAACCCTTTTAATTATATAGGATGAACTACAAACTAATAAATACTGGCATTGAAGCACATAGGTTTTTGCCTTTATTGAGAAAGAAAGCTTAACGAAAAAGAATTGCCTAGAATTGATCTAAGCGTAATATAAATTTTATAACATTACGTTTTTGATTTTATCTATCAACGTAGGTATGATAAGCACTTTAAAAAATTAAATAATCCGGATTTACAGTTAATGGTTAACATGTGTGAGAAAATTAATTTTAACGGCCACGGTGTGTTAGTTCAAAAAAAGAGGCTACCGAATACATAATGTCAAATATTCTACTAGTTGTTCCTCATTTTTGGGACCCAATTTGTGTTCCTTTGGGGGTGTCCTCTCTCAAGTCCTATGCTGAAGGTGAGGGTCACCATGTAGACCTTTTGGACTTTAATACAAATAACCAAATATTTAAATTGCAGAATAAATATTTTTTAACTGTTTTGAAAATGTTCCCTTATATGGAGAGGTGGAATATATTCCGAAATGGTACAGAAATGTTATCTATTCATCAACTCCTGTACCTTAACGCAAGAAGCAAAACCTACTACCCAGATCTAGTTGCCGAAGTAATGAACATGGATGGAAGAAATCATTCAAAATTTTGCGAGCAACTCGATGTAAGTAAGTTTGATGCTATTTTTGATAAATTATACTCAATGATCGAGCACGTAGTTAAGCAAGAGATGCAACTAAAAGACTATCAGTTTATCGGATGCCACTTGAATAACTCAACTTGGGCAGGAACCACCCATTGTTTAAAATATGCAAAAAAGCTAAATGGTAGAATTAAAACTATAGTTGGTGGACCTGGCCCAGTCATGGGAATAACTTCCAGCCCCCATGAAGTTAAAGATTTTATGAAAAAAAATGATTTTATTGATCATTTTGTTATCGGTGAAGGAGAAAAAGCACTTGTCAAAATACTTAATAATGAAATTCCAGCAAGGATTATTGACCCAGTTCTCTTGAAATCTCTTCTTGAAGATAGCAATGCTTTCATAGATTTCAAAAAAGCTCCGATCCCTGACTATGGCAATCTCAAAATTCAGAAATATTTGCAACTGTCTGTATCAAGTTCCAGAGGGTGCCCTTTTGAATGTTCTTTTTGTGCAGAGACAGTATTTTGGGAAGGATTCAGATCCAATACAGCACCATCCGTCTATAGTCAAATTGATAGTCTTGCTAATAAGTACAAGAGGTCCTCTTTTTATATTTGTGACTCATTGACAAACCATATAATCACGCCATTAACTCAGGAAATCAAAGATAACAATAAACCCTATACTCTCGATTGCTATTTAAGAGCTGATAAAATATGCACGCAAGAAGATCGCACAAAATCTTGGCGAGAAGGGGGATTATTTCGTGCCAGGCTTGGAATGGAATCTGCCAGTCAAAGAATTTTGGACGACATGGTTAAAAATACCACCCCCGAAAATATGGAAATGAGCTTGTATGCTTTATCCAAACATGGAATCTTAACATCAACATTATGGATAATTGCGTATCCAGGTGAGACAGAAAATGAATTCAAAGAAACACTTAAATTTATTAAAAGCAGTTCGAAACATATTTATCAGTCCGATCCCTGGCTTTTTCAATATCACCCTGTTGGACTCTCGAAATCCGATAAAATTAACTCCGAAAAAGGATCTAAAGCACGATTTAGTGACTACATCAATGAAATTCTCTCCGTTTCCCCTTACCACGTAGATGAAGATTTGTCGCAAGAGGAGCGTTTCGGAAGACTTGAGCAGTTCACATGTGAAATGGAAGAGCTTGGAATTCTAAACCCATATTCGATAACAGATATTTTTAAAGCTGAAAAAAGATTTTCAGGTTTAAACTCAGGAAAAAATAGCGGATGGGATCCCGTTTCAAGTATGGCAAACCTAGACTCTTAAAATGATTTGAAAAGCTTTGCTCTTTCTAAATAAGTTGCACTCTAGCGATTTTATAACAATATATTGCATGTTAAGTTCAATAGTTTCTCAAAAATTGGTCACAATATTGTGTTCTTAAGTTTGCCTTTCCCAGCGTAAATACGAACTTCGTGCAAAGTAAACTCCCCATATTTTTTATAAATTTATGTTTATTTGTCGAATTAGCAGTCCCAATTTTTTTAGTTAATAATAACTATTTTTATACTTTAATTATAAATTCTGAGTAAGTTTTATGAAACAGCACCATTTGGGAATAGCATGCCACGATATAGATGCTTACTGTAAAAAAATTGAACAAATACACAATGTAGTGGCGAAAACGGAGGTGCTATTCGATAAAGAACAACAAGTCAACGTTCAATTACTATCGCTTGAAGATGGCACCAATTTGGAACTCATTTCAGGAAAGGTTGTGGCTGGTTTTCTTAAAAAAAATGTAAACTTATACCATGTTTGCTACGAAGTCGAAGATATTGAATTTGAAATAAAAAAAGCAATAAAAAACGGAGCATTTTTGATGTCGACACCTAAAATTTCTGCTTTGTTTGGTGGACGAAAAGCTTGTTTTTTAATGTTCCCATATGGTTTAGTTGAATTTTTAGCAACTGATTAGTAACCGTGATAATAGCAACTAACATTCAGCTGAAATATAGTATCTCATTTGCCGTTAAATCAGGCTTGCACGAAATAATGATATTTATTCGATTATATTGGAATTTCACCCAAAATAAAAAAATCTGACGTGGTCGTAAAAGAGATTGAAAATCGTATTGCATTGCATTATTTGAGAATGGGTAAGCTGGTATCTAATGATGAGTGATGAACTCTATGTCAATCTAGAATGGTTACCACGCGTGCCAGATGATTTTAATGAACAGTTGCAAATTGCAACTCAGGAGAAGACACCTGGTAGTCTCCTTCGTAAGTTAACTGGTTATGCACTGCACATCAATCAGATCCACCGTGTAGCAAAGATCATTACTACAACACAAAAGGGTAATATCGACCTGAAACCTTTAAAACCTTTTAGTCTGGGTATTGTCTCCAATGCTACCACATCTTTTATTGTTCCGGCATTAGTAGCAACAGCCGCACGTTATGGCTTCTCATTAACCGTTCATGAGGCCCCTTATGGTCAAGTAATGCAAGTAGCATTAGGAAAAGTCGAAGCCTTTGAAAATGTAGTAATGGATGCCATTCTCATTGCCATTGACTGTAAAGGACTACCTATACAGAGCAATACACCCGCTTTCAGCAAAGACACCGATACAGTTAATAGTTCTTTGAATTATTTAAATACTATTTGTACCCAACTTAAGGAGAAGTATGGTGCACCTTGTATCATACAAACCAGCGCCCAAGAGCCAGAGAGTTTTTTTGGCAGCTTTGATATCCAAGTCAACAACACATCGCGCCAGTTTATAAATACTTTTAATTCAGCTTTGGTGAATGAAGTTGCTGCAAGAGGGGATTTTTTGCTAGATGTAGCCGCCATTGCAGAAACTGTCGGGTTGGCGAACTGGCATGATCCCGTAATGCACCTTATGGCAAAGTTACCCTTTGCTCAAAAGTTGGTACCATTTTACGCTGAGCAGGTTTGTCGCATAATAGCTGCTATGTCTGGTAAGGCAAGACGCGCCCTAATATTGGATCTAGATAATACCTTGTGGGGTGGAGTGATTGGGGATGACGGCCTGAATGGAATAGAACTCAGCCCAGGAGATACCGTGGGCGAGGCCTATTTAGCAGTTCAGAATACAGTTTTAAAACTGCATCAGCGAGGCATCGTTCTAGCTGTCTGTTCCAAAAACAATGATACTACCGCGCGCATTCCGTTTCGTGAACACCCTGATATGTTACTTAAAGAAAGCCATATTGCAGTTTTTCAAGCGAACTGGGAAGACAAGGTACCCAATATTAAGCTTATTGCTAAAACATTGAACCTAGGATTAGAATCAATTGTTTTTTTAGATGACAATCCTGTAGAGCGAGATCGGATACGCTACTCTCTGCCAGAAGTAGCTGTGCCAGAATTACCCAAAGATCCGGCATATTACCCGCGCACTTTGCTTGCAGCTGGCTATTTTGAAGCTGTATATTTTTCAGATGAAGACAGAAATCGGGTGGTGGACTATCAGGCTAACGCTAAGCGCGTTGCTCTTCGTGAAACGGCAACCGACCTGAATGCCTATTTAAAGACTTTGCAAATGACGGCAGTTTTGCGACCTTTTGATGAAAATGGTATTAAGCGAATTGTACAACTGATTTCTAAAACTAACCAATTCAATCTAACTACATATCGTCATAATGAAACCCAGGTACGAGACTTTATGAAGAACGGCCAATACTTAACTCTTCAAGTTCGTTTAGCAGATACCTTTGGAGATAATGGTATGGTTAGTGTTGTTATCTGCAAAAAAAATACTGAGAAGTGGTTTATAGATACTTGGCTAATGAGTTGTCGAGTTTTGAATAGAAGACTCGAAGAAACAGTTTTTTATGAGATAGTAAAGGCTGCAAAATTAGAAGGTGCAAAAAAAATAACTGGAGTGTATATTCCAACCGAACGAAATGAAATTGTTCGCGATCATTATCTTAAATTAGGTTTTGAAGTATTGAATACTGATACTTCAGGAGCTACTACATGGTCAACAAGTATAGATAACATAGATATTCCAGACCTTCCTATAGACCTCCTTTAATCCACAATATGCTCTTCAATTCATACGTATTTCTATTTATTTTTCTTCCAGTTACTTTATATGGATTTCATCTAATAGGAAAACAAGGGCATCATAAAGTTGCCATTAGTTGGTTGGTGGTAGCGTCTCTGATTTTCTATGGCTGGTGGAACCCTGCCTATCTTGGACTAATACTTGGGTCTATTCTGTTTAATTATGCATTAGGTTTTTTTTTACTAGGCAGGCCTTACAAGTGGATTTTATTTATTGGTATAGCAGGAAATCTAGCAGTATTAGGATATTTTAAGTACGCAAATTTTTTCATCGATAATATTAATGCTCTAACAAGCAATAATATTGTATTGGAGCAAATCATTCTACCTCTTGGAATTTCTTTCTTTACTTTTCAGCAAATCACCTACCTAGTTGATGTATATCGTGGCGAAACAAAAGAATATAACTTTCTACACTATTGTCTCTTCGTTGTCTTCTTCCCACAATTGATTGTGGGGCCAATTGTTCACCATAAAGAAATGTTACCGCAGTTTGCAAAAGACGTACTTTATAAGCTGAACTCAAAAAATTTAGCAGTAGGGTTTACTATTTTTATTATTGGATTATTCAAAAAAGTAGTCCTCGCCGATGGAATTGCAACCTATGCTACGCCAGTGTTTGCGGCGGCTGAAAATGGAGTTTTCCTGACATTTTTTGAGGCATGGGCTGGCGCTCTTGCTTATACTTTTCAGCTTTATTTTGATTTTTCTGGTTATTCTGATATGGCAATAGGCCTTGCTCGTATGTTTGGCATAACTCTTCCCGTAAATTTCTCATCTCCTTATAAGGCAAATAATATAGCTGTTTTTTGGAGACGTTGGCATATAACTCTATCACGTCTAATAAAGGATTATTTGTTCTATCCTATCTCATTATCGCTAACAAGATTTGCAGTTATAAAAAATTACGGCTCTGTTAGATTATTCATTTTAACGATTTTAATACCCACAATGTTTACTTTTTTTTGGGTAGGATTGTGGCACGGGGCGGGCTGGAACTTTATTTTATTTGGGCTTGCCCACGGTACTTATATTGTAATTTATAGTGCATGGGTTCAGATTAAGCCAAGCATCCCTGATAATAGAGTAATAAAGTCAACTGTAATAGCAAATTCAATTGGAAGAGTAGTTACGTTCTTAGCTATTGTTCTTTCCCTGGTAGTATTCCCCGCTGAGAGTATTGATGGCGCTGGTAATATGCTGGCAGCGATGCTTGGGGGACACGGACTATCCTTATCACCATCACTAATAGGCAGAATTGGTAATTTAGAACCGTGGCTATTGGGCCATGGAATTGTATTCCACGGCATGTTCCACAATCATGCATTTGGGGTTAACCCAAAAGCGGGGGTCGTATGGGTTGTAGCCTTGTTTCTTATTGCCATGCTTCTTCCAAATACACAACAGCTTCTAGGTCGCTACCGCCCGGTTCTTGAAATTTACAAAAACGAAGTGCCTCGTTTAAGCCATCGCTGGATGGAGTGGAGACCTTCAATTTTATGGGCTTTCTTTACCTTCAGTATTTTTATCATCGCGATACTAAACTTGACACAGACCAGCGAGTTCCTATATTTTCAGTTCTAAGATTTAGATGAAAACCTCTACTAACATCAAACTCAAGATGACCTATGTTCCATTTTTAAAATATCTAAAATTAATTATCGGGTTATGTTCATTCGGTTTAATTGTAGTCGCTACGATAAACTATACTGTAGATCCAGGTAATATTTATCCACCGCTTCTCACTTTTAATAGTCACAATAAACTATCACCAAAAGATATTGTTAGGGAATTTGTTCAATCAGACCACGGTATAATCATTCCAAATGATACCTGGAATGAGCGTGACATCAAAAAAGCATTTGCTCTAAACCCAACTAACGCTCAGTGCGCTATTATAGGTAGTAGTCGTGTCATGCAAATCAGTTCCGCTGGGCAAGAGCGATCGTTAACAGATAACTGCCCATCCTTAATAAACCTTGGTGTTAGTGGTGCTTCACTTGAAGACTACTTGGCACTATCAGGAATGATTCTTCAAAACGAAAGTCCTCCTAGTGTTATAGTTTTTGGTATTGACCCGCGAAGTTTTAATTTTAATAGTGATTCAAGATGGATTCGCTATAAGCAGGACTTCTTTGACATGCAAGCTAAACTTGAAGGAGAAAGCTATGATGATAATTATTTCCCCAGCCTTGGGCTACTCCGAAATCTGATAAATCGTGAGTATCTTCAACGCTCTATAAAACTGATATTGTCTGAGAAAACATTATCCGTTGAAAATGCCCCAGAGTTTGACCATCAAATAGGGTTAGACAGGCCAGTATTATTGCCAGATGGTAGCCTTATTTATTCGAGTAAGCATAACCAAAATGCTCTTAATTTTAAAAGTTCTATCAATACCTTTAGAATTAGAGGTTCGAAATGGGTAACGAAAAAGGCTGTTGAGTTATTCATTCGTCTTGTAAATCATCTACAACAACAGAAGATCAAAGTAATCTTCGTTTTACCTCCTTACCCTCCAACTGTATGGGCTATTGCGCACCAATCCACACTGACCGCATTGACCACTGTTGAATTAAAAGTCCATGAAATTGCAAGATTGACTGGAGTTCAGGTGATTGGCTCATACAATTCTGACAAAATTGGATGCACAGATGATGAATTTTTTGATGCAACACATGAAAAAGCTAAATGCCTAACCAAACTTGAAAGAGTATCTACCTCTTACCACTTATCAAAAGAATAGACTTTTTGAATTATTATTTTAGTTTTAGATAAGACTTATCATACTGCCTTAAAAAAATAAAATTATTAGCAGAACAGTGAAATGCTAACGTATAAATTATCTAAAGGGGGCTACTCTAATAACGTTCTCTACGTAAAAATTTTTATTGTTTTGGAAAGATAATTAGAGTCTATTTATCAACCGTTTTGCGAAATTGGTTTGCTAGCAATAATCATACAGGAAATAGTTGTTCCACATTTAGTCGCGCGCTCCAATGTGTAGCCTCCTGAAGGAACGAACAGGTGCTGATCTATGCTAAACCCCGATTTTTTAATACAATTTATAACCTCTAATGAAGAGCGAAAAAGGAATATATGGTCAATGCTTGGGCTATTCACTGGAACATTAACAAAAATGAATCCTCCAGGCTTTAATAAATTATAAATTTTATGCATTGCTAACGCAGGTTTTTCCAAATGCTCAAGTACCTCGCTAAGAACGATGCTGTCAAACTGATCGCTACTATTTATGGTGGACTTCAAAAAATCAACTTGCCGGAGCTCTAAATCAATATTTTTTTTATTCAAACATCTTAAACAATCATATGTAGATTCAAGTGCACTTGCACTAATATCCCATGCCTCAATAACACCAAGTAGTTTTTGAGTTGCTGCGTAAAGCAAAAGCCCATGCCCGGGTCCAATTTCCAAATGCCTTTGACTGTTTGAAACAGTATTAAGAAAAATATTTTTATAAAACTTAAATGCCTGGACATGATTCGTCCAGAGCGCCTGAGAAATTAGCAGTCCGTCCATATAACGCGGCATCAAATCCTTGTTTCTATATATTATTTTTTCTACCTCTGCAAAGGAAGAATTCCGGTAATTTCCTGTACGCTGAAATTCTATTTCCTCTTCAACCATCATATCGCACATCCACTTATATCCAACTAGAGCCTCACCTAACCGGGCTTCCGTCAATCGCAAAACTAAAGTTGCTAGATCATCTGCAACTGAAATTTCATCTATACTTGCCTTCGATTTCTCTAAAAATTTTTGATGGGAAGGCCAAAATTCAAGAACCTGTTTGACCAAGGTTTGAAGAGAAGACATATTGTGTTTCAAAAAATTTTTACCTCAAAAAATTATTTTTTAAGCACTCGACGGTTTTGTAATTATTTTTTATAGAAGACAGTTTATGCGTTTAATATCATCTTGATTTAAATACATGCTATCATCAAAATAAATATCTAAAATAATTTTATAAATCCAGGGAGGCAACGCATTATCTTCTTTCGTTGCGGGTTGTGTCACTTGTGGTAAGATTTTTTAAAACTATTGATCACTGAGAACGTTTTTGCGGAATTAGTCTAATTTGGACTTTAACAGATCAATAAACCCCCCCACATTTCTGATATCACCGATTTCTGTTGTCTTAAATTTCACACCAAATTCTTTTTCATGAGATACGATTAAGCGAATATGAGATAAACTGTCCCAATCATCTATATCATCAGCTGACATCTCTGGAGAGAGCACAAGGCTATCGTCATCAAAGACTTCACGAAAAATAGAGGTAATTCTATCAATAAGATCTGCTCTTTCCATATTTACTCTCCCTAATTTTTTTCTGATTGATTACAACATCACTGCTTAGTGTTTCATTTTCAAAAGGCTAATTCCACACAAATCTAATAGACAAAATATCTTTTCAAAACCCCTAGTAGGCCCCTTCACTTGTATCCCTCTCTAGATTTAGGGGGGGACTATCAATCTTGGCTATAGTTAGCTTATAAGGGAGCAAAGGGGATTAATCGATTTTTTATCAATTAAATCATATTTCTTTCTAACTGACATCTTTAGTTTATTTTTTTAAAGCTACAATTGTATCTCAGTTCCATTAAAACCATAAAACTCATCTACCGATATTAGATAATTCTCAGATCTAAAACAACAGACTGTATGCCCAAAATTCAAAATAATTTTTTTTACTAACAGCGCACAACATAATAAATAAAATACTTTGTTTGAAAAGTGGATTGAGATGGCAACGGTAGTAGCTTTTTAAACAAAATTAATAATTATTACTTCTTCCCAACTTTGTAATGCTTCTCGTTTTTTTTCTCTCCATCTTTTGACCATTCAATCCAATGTCCATCTTTCTCTCCATTTTTGTAATATTTCTCGATCATTTTCTCTCCATTTTCATACCATTCCGTATCAAGGCCATCTTTTTCCCCATCTTTGTAAATAAGCTCATACCATTTCTTTCCGTTTACATACCATTCGGTATCGAGGCCATTTTTTTTTCCATCTTTATAACGCCGTTGATACCATTTCTTCCCGTTTGCATACCAAGAAGTTGAAAGACCATCCTTCTTCCCGTCTTTATAGTTTTCTTCTAACTTTGGTTTCCCATTTTCATACCACGAACTATAAAGACCATCTTTATTTCCGTTTTTATAATGCCCTTTAAATTTCATTTTTTCATTAAAATACCATTCAATCCAAGGACCATCTTTTATTCCGTCTTTATAGTTTTCTTCTAACATTGGTTTCCCGTTTTCATACCAAGAACTATAAAGACCATCTTTATTTCCGTTTTTGTAATACCCTTTAAATTTCACCTTTCCATTAAAATACCATTCAGTCCAAAAGCCATCTTTTATTCCAAGCTTGTAGTTTCTTTCATACCAAACCTTTCCGGTTGGATACCAATGAACCTTAAGACCATTTTTTTTTCCTCGCTTGTAAGACACATCTATCATTTTAGTCCCGTTCTCATAAAAATAAGTAGAGAGACCGTCTAATTTTCCGTTTTCATAATGTTCTTCCAATCTTTTTTTTTTATTCTCCCAAAGTTCTCTCTTCACTTCTCGTTCCTCACTAAACAGAACAGAAGAACAACAAAATAAAAATACTAAAACAAAAAAAATTAACAATATAAACGGATTAGTTTTCATACGACCAACTATTCTCGAATACAATTATAAAGGGATTAAGTAGATATAGCCTTTTCTCGTACTCCGGAAAACAACCTCGCCTTCTGGGAAAACTGGGAAAATTAGATTTAGAGTTTCTTTGAGAATTAGCCGTTTAGAATTTGACTCATTAATGTTAAATAGTTAAACGTATATTACTGTTTAGCAAAAAACGACCACGAGCCGATAAACCATAGCTTGTCAATTTTGATTATTTATATCCTCTGGCCCTATTTTTTCATCTTTTTCTATATTGGATTGAAGGGATAAAACATCTTTAATAATTTGATCATAATTAACTTTACTCCGGTCACAATATTTCCTTAAACAAGAGTAGCTAATAAAAATGCAATTCCATTCATCAAATACTTCCTCTGTCTTTTTACAACGCTTTTCAAATAAGGCAAGAGTCTCTTCTATTTCCTCCAAGGCTATATTAAATGCTTCAATATTATTATAATCCTTTAAATTAGGACCATCATCAGAACCTTTAAAGTATTGATATGACTGATTTTTTTTAGATTCAGCATAATGATCTTCAATTTGACTAAAATCAATCCCAACTTGTCGACAAAACAAAGTTATACAGTTAAAGCTTACTACAAGACATTCATATCCACTTAATTCACTATCCTCATCCTCCAATATTTCCGAAATATCATCTTCAATCGAATCAATAACTGAAAAAAAAGGATCCAGGTTATTTTCCTCGTTGCCACTTTGCATAAAAATTAATTACCTCCTACGAAAATAGTCATCATAGCGAAATCAACTTATTAAAACATAATAAAAATTTAATCCGGAAAAAAAATTGAGACTTCAAATTTTATGTTTTATTAATGCTAATTTTTTCGAGAGACCACGAATAATTTTTTATATGCACAACTTCACCTGAAGTTTCCCTTAAATAATAATGTACAGTAACTGTTGTATATAAACCCCAGCTAGAAAGTCTACCTATATCTTCCCAAATAACGACAAATTATTCTCATCTACTGTATGTTTTAATAAGTTTATGCGACACTGAATATATTTTCAATACAGAGCATAACTTTATTTATGGCAAAGTTTGATTACAATATTCTTGTTATTGGAGGCGGTTCAGCTGGCCTAGTTTCTGCTTACATCGCTGCTGCGACTAAAGCAAAAGTTGCACTTATAGAGAAAAATAAAATGGGCGGTGACTGCCTTAATACAGGTTGCATCCCCAGCAAGGCTCTTATTCGTAGTGCTAAAATTCTTTCTTATATCAAGAGGCATCGAGAGTTTGGAATAAAGTCGGCTACAGCCGAATTTGATTTTACTGAGGTAATGGAACGCGTTCAAACTATCATCCAAAAAATTGAACCACACGATAGCGTAAAACGTTATACCTCTCTAGGTGTTAACTGTTTTTCTGGCCAAGCAAAAGTAGTATCACCACACGAAGTTGAAGTTAACGGAACCATTCTAACAGCGAAAAATATCATTATTGCAACTGGAGCACGCCCGTCTATACCAACTATTCAAGGCTTGGAGGAAATAGGTTTTCTTACATCCGATAATTTATGGGATATCCGTGAATTACCTAAATGTTTATTAATTATAGGCGGCGGACCTATTGGTTCTGAGTTTGCTCAGTGCTTTAGCCGATTAGGCAGTCAAGTTATTCAAGTGGAAACTTTACCCAATATCCTTTCTCGAGAAGATGATGAAATTAGCCAAGCTCTTCGTCAACAATTTACTAGTGAAGGCATTGACTTGCATACAAATACAATTTGCAAGGCGGTCGTTAATGAAAAGGGGAAACAAGTAATGATTCTCGAAAAAGAAGGCCAAAAAATAAGTATAAAATTTGATAAATTACTTATTGCGGTCGGAAGGACTGCCAATAGCAAAGGATTTGGGCTTGAAAATATTGGCATCAAGTTGGACAAGAATAACAGAATAATTGTAGATGATTATCTCCGCACAACAACCCATAAAAACATCTATGCTTGCGGTGATGTAGTTGGTCCTTATCAATTTACACACACGGCAGCTCATCAGGCTTGGTATTGCACTGTCAATGCCTTATTCAGCCCTTTCAAAAAATTTAAAGTCGACTATAGCATTATACCCTGGTGTACATTCACAGATCCCGAAATTGCTCGAGTCGGGCTTAATGAAAAAGATGCCATCAAACAAAATATCCCTTACGAAGTAACTCGATATAAAATTGATGATCTCGATCGAGCTATTGCTGACGGTGAGAACCAAGGAATTGTAAAAATACTAACCGTACCGGGAAAAGATCGTGTTCTAGGAGCCACAATTATGAGTTGTGATGCGGGAAATCTTATAACCGAATATGTCTCTGCAATGAAACATCGAATAGGGCTCAATAAAATTCTTAGCACTATCCACATCTACCCTACTCTGGCAGAAGCAAATAGATTTGTTGCCGGTAATTGGAAAAAAAATCACGTCCCAAAAAATGTTTTGCAATTGGTACAAAAGTTTCATTCTTGGCGCAGGAACTAGAATCTCTCAAAGATAAAAAATTAATATGGGTTTAGATCAACTCCTATAAAACATTGATACTGCTTCAACCCGCACATAAATTTATTAAATTTCAATATAGAGGCCATCTTCCATAACGGAGACCCTATAAGTAGGGATAACTGATGAGCGATCAAACTTACAACTTCCTCGTCTTATATTCCATAAACATTCCTCCTTACCACAGACAGCAAACATTCCTTTAAGGTTTGGATGTTGACCAAGACTTCCTCCGCAAACTTTACATTCATCTGTTATAACATAATATTTTTCTTCAACGTGAAACATTGCTAGACAATATTTCATCTCAGTAAGTGGGTGGGTGAGATGGATCTGTTTTCCGGAACCTGCTAAAGGAGCATCGCTTATTTCTGATATTTTAACTTTAGACATGAAATAATATTTAATCTTTTGGCAAATAGGGACCGTATCTATCTCGATAATATTTTTCTAACTCGTATCGAAAGCGGCCTTTTAAGTGAGGTAATTTTTCAGCAGCATGGTGATCAAACTTGACGTATTCTTCCGACTTTTCTTGATTATCCTTAGGTCGCTCAATATTAGGGTCCAGATAAGCTCCCCCTAAAGGCGAACCCCCAACTATCAAGCCCTGTCCTTTCTGAATCCACCTTCCTAGCATAATTCGTTCTTCATCTGTCCCTACTTCTATAACCATAAAAAATAACTCTAATTATTTAAATATTAATCATGAGAGGTAACTCTTGTCGCATTAATCATGATAAGGTAACATAACATTTAATTCATAACTAGATATAGGCCATTATATTTAAAAAAGTTTAATATATTATTACCTGATTACAGGCAAACAAAAAATAATATGACAACAAACACTGAATCAAATAAGACAGCTGAACAATGGTTCCAAGAAGCACTTACGGCGAGCAAGCTTGGTGATCCGAGGACTTGTCTTGAATCATATAAAAAAGCCATAGAAGTTGACCCAGACCATTTCTTAGCGCACTTTAATCTAGGAATACGCTATGGGAAACTCCCTATGAATATCGAAGCTGCAAGTCATTTTAGGGAAGCTCTACGTTTGAAACCCGAGTCTCCAATGGTCCACTATAGCCTAGCTATCGTTTGTAATCTGATTGGAGAAACAGACGATGCCTTCCACCATTACAATGAGGCAATTCGCTTAAATCCTGAGTTTGCCAAAGCACACAGTAATCTTGCAATGTTATCTTATTCACTCAAGCGTGGAAAAGACACAATTCATCACCTACTAAAAGCAATTGAAATGTTTGAAAAAAATGGTGACGCATTTATGTCTGACAATGCTAAAAGTCTTCTCAAAGATTGCTTGAAGGAATTCAATCTTACCGCAGAGGAATGTCAAACTCTCTAAGTTTAATGATCAATGGACTTCTTTGATCTAGTTGTTATCGGAGGAGGATCTGCAGGATATGCCGCTGCCAATGAAGCCCAATCTAAAGGAGCCAATGTTGCCATTGTTGACAAAGGTCCTCTTGGAGGGCTTTGTATTCTTCGTGGTTGCATGCCAACCAAGACTATTCTACGCTCATCAAATATTCTGGCTCTTATCCATAGAGCAAAAGAATTTGGTCTTTCAGTTTCAAATCCCTCGGCTAATCTATCATCAATAAATGACCGCAAAATTCTACTAATCAATGAGTTTGCTAACTATCGAATCGAACAATTGAATGACCCAAAATTCACATTAATCGAGGAACATGCCTCTTTTCTCTCACCACACAAGCTTAAGGTAGGCAAACGAGTATTATCTGCAGAAAATTTTATTATTGCTACTGGTTCAAAAGTGGCAGAGTTTTCAATTCCAGGCTTAGCTAAAGCTGGTTTTTTAACCAGTGATGACGCTCTGCAACTAAGAGAAACACCCAAGTCGATGATCGTTCTTGGGGCTGGACCTGTAGCTGTCGAGTTAGCTCAGTTTTTTTGCCGGATAGGAACAGAAGTCACACTCATCCAAAGAAGCGATTATATTCTTTCAAAAGGAGATGAAGACTTAGCACGCCCAGTTGAAATGCGTTTTCGTGAAGAAGGAATGGAAGTCTATACCGGTACAAAGCTATTACGAGTAGAGAACGCTGGGAATGATCGCACTGTTTTTTTTGCAAATAATGGTAAAGAGCAATCCGTTACTGCGAATTTAATTTTACAGGCTCTTGGGCGAAAACCAAATATCGATGGGCTAAACTTATCGGCGGCGTCAGTCAATGTAAATCAAGGACGAATCGAAGTAGATCAGGAAATGAGAACAAACGTACCTCATATTTTTGCAGTAGGTGACGTTAATGGCCTTCATGAAATCGTTCATATCGCGATCGATCAGGGAGAAATAGCAGCGCATAATGCAACCCAAAAAGACACCCGTCTATTCGATGAGCGATTAAAAATTAGCATAACCTTTACTGACCCCCCTGTAGCAAGTGTCGGCCTATCGGAAAAAGAATGCAAAGAGTTAGATATTCTTTATCTAAAAGCATCATACCCTTTTGACGATCATGGTAAATCATTATGCATGGGAGAAACTCACGGTCATGTAAAACTATTATGCGCACCCGGTAGCGGAGAGATTATTGGGGCACATGTAGTTGGGCCCGAAGCTGGTGAAATGATTCACCAGATGGTTACCGTAATGCACTTCAGAGGAACCGTTCATGATATGACCAAACTACCTTATTACCACCCTACACTCTCAGAAATTTTCACATATCCTGCAGAAGAGTTAGCGCAAAAACTTTGATTTTTGCCCCTTTAGAGTCACCTAAACGGTTTCCAGTTTTTCAACGAGGCGGTCTATAGCTTCAACTGTATTCATTTCCGTAGCACAAATTAGAAGACTATCAGCGAGCTCTGGATAGTAGTTGCCGAGTGGCAAACCAGCTATAATTTTATATTCCAGCAAAGCGTCTCTAACCTCATTAGCAGGTCGAGGACATTTTATAACAACTTCATTAAAGGTATTAGCATTAAAACAAACCTCGAAGTCTTTAGTCTTGGATATTTTATTTTTCAAATAATTGGACTTTCTCAAGTTAAGCAAAGCCAGTTCCCGTAGTCCTTTCTTACCCATCACTGCTAGGTAAATGGTCACGGCCAGCATACACAATCCCTGGTTGGTACATATTTTTGATGTGGCTCGTTCCCGCCGTATAAACTGTTCTCGAGTTGAAAGTGTAAGAACAAATGATTTTTGTCCTTTTCGATCGATAGTTTCACCGGCCAATCGCCCAGGCATTTGCCGAACAAACTTTTCTCGAGTTGCAAAAAAACCAGCATAAGGTCCACCATAGGAGACGGGCAACCCATACGATTGCAATTCTCCCACAACAATATCTGCCTGTCGTTGGCCGGGTGGTTTTAATATTCCAAGAGAAAGTGGTTCTACTACTACAATAATTAGCAATACATTCTGTTCTTTTAATGACTTCCCTAATTGTTCATATTTTTCCACTATGCCAAAAAAATTCGGACTCTGTAAAATTACCGCAGAAGTTTTATCACTCAGATTAGTTTGAATAAACTCAAAATCCGTTTTACCTTCCGGGTTGTATGGAACATTAATCAACTGGAGATCTGTTCCCCTCAAATAAGTGTTAGCAGTTTGTTGATATTCTGGATGGACTGCTGAAGCAATTAGGTATTCTTTTTTTTTATTTATCCGGTTAGCCATAAGGATAGCTTCTGCAAGTGCAGATGCACCATCGTACATGGAAGCGTTGGCTACATCCATCCCTGTCAACATGGTTATCATTGTTTGAAACTCAAAAATAGCCTGAAGAGTACCCTGACTAACCTCAGCTTGATAGGGAGTGTAACTTGTGGAAAATTCACCTCGCTGTATAAGACTATCTATAATGGCTGGACTATAATGTCTATACGCACCTGCACCAAGAAATGATGACATCTCATTCATATCAGGGTTACGCATTTGTATTTGACGTAGAGTGTCAACAACTTCGCTTTCAGAAAGAGCCGGTGGTAGATTAAGAGGTGTTTTGCCTAGCTGCAAATTGTCAGGGATACCTGCGAATAGTTGATCTACATTCTGGACACCAATCGCCTCCAGCATCTCACGAATATCTTGTTCGGTATGAGGAATGAAACGCATAGTTTAATGTTGTATATAATTTAAGTAATTTATCATTCCTGAGTTGCACACATTTTTCTGTATTGATCTGCACTCATCAAACTTTGCTCAGGGCTAGAATTTGAAAACTCTATCTCTATCATCCACCCTTGACCATAGGGATCGCTATTAACTAACTCAGGCTGTGATTCTAGATCTTTATTAACAGCAACTACCTTTCCGGTAACCGGAACATAAATATCAGAAACTGTTTTCACGGATTCGACCACTCCCAATGTGCTTTTCTCTGCAAGTTCTAATCCTTCAGCAGGAAGTTCTACAAAAACAACATCGCCCAGTTGACCTTGAGCAAAGTCAGTTATCCCAACAGTTGCCTGGTTATTTTTCAACCGGATCCATTCATGTTCAACAGTGTAAAAAAGATCATTCGGGATTTCCATACTCCACTCCTTTAATCAATTTAAAACTTTCCATTAATAATTACGGTTACTATTTTTTAACGTGACTAGAAACAAACGGTAACTTGATTACTTCAGCCGAAACCAACTGTTCTCTAATTTTCACATCCAAGTGATTACCTATGTCAGAAAACTTACTTGACACGTAGCACAACCCTATGCCTGTATTCAAGGTAGGCGAAAATGTTCCACTAGTGACTTCACCTAGGGTCTCTCCATCCTTGAATATCTTATAACGAGATCGAGGAACACCCCGATTAAGCAATTTGAAGCCAACTAGCTTTCGTTGAGGCGACCCCTTTTCTTTTTGTTTTAATAAAGGATCTCTACCAAGAAACCCCCCTTTATCAAACTTGATTACCCAACCCAACCCGGCCTCTAAAGGTGTAGGGTTATCATCGATTTCGTTTCCATACAATGGGTATCCCATTTCTAAACGCAAAGTGTCCCGCGCACCAAGTCCAATTGGTTGAATTCCATATGAGCTCCCTTGTTTCATAAGAGACCGAAAAACATCCGATACTTTTTCAGGAGACAGGTACAATTCAAACCCATCTTCACCTGTATATCCAGTTCGGGAAATAATAGCCTCCGTATTTTTTACCATACCCCGCCTAAAATTATAATAAGACAAGTTATTTAATGGAATGTCACATAATGGTTGCAGTACGTTTTTGGCATCTGGCCCTTGCAAGGCTAACTGTGATGTCGCAGAACTTATATTTTTGATATTCACGTTAAAAGAAGAGGAATGTTTCTTAATCCAATTGTAATCCTTATCAGAATTTGACGCATTGACGCAAAGAAAATAATGGCTGTCTGAAAAACGATATACCAGCAAATCATCTACCACTCCACCCGTTTCATAACACATGAGGCTATAAAGTACCGATCCATCGGACATTTTACCCACATTATTCGTAAGCAAGAACTGTAAAAATTTTTTAGCATCCGCTCCTTTAACTTCAATTTCTCCCATGTGGCTTACATCGAAAAGCCCCACCCTTTCCCTCACACAAGTGTGCTCGTTCATAACCCCAGAAAATTGAATTGGCATATTCCATCCCGCAAATGGAACTAACTTAGCACCTAATTCCTTATGAATGCTCATTAGTGGCGTTGCTTTTAAGTTTGTGTTAATACTTTGAGTCATAGACATAAAATCCCTATTGCAATCTATAAAAAACACTTAAGATTATTTTTAAAGTACAATCATTTTCTATACCACTCTTTCATGAAATAGCGCAAGACATAAAAATAATTCCATCTATAAAATCTTAAGAATCGAGCATCCATGAACCCAAAAATATGGCGACTCACTAATAATAAGTTGATCATAAGTCCGTTTCATTACCAAACAAAACCGAAAAAACTTACACCGTAGATGGCCAATACTATAAAAAGACTATATAATGTAGCGTTTGATCAAAACTAAATATTAACATTAATGAATTATTCAATGTCCTTCTCAGATGAAAAATATGATGCGATTCTATTGGCAGGAGAAGGCGAGTCTAGCTATAAGGTATACCATCAACATAAAGCCTTCTTAAAAATCAATGACAAATATATTATTAGTTATGTTGTCGAAGCATTACAGCAAGTAGAATCAATTAAAGATATATACATTGTTGGATCTAAAAATAAATTAAAACAAACTCTCCGTGAATCAGGAATTGACTTCAGCTACCCAAAAACCATCCATCTGATCGAACAAGAAACTAACCTTTACGAAAATATTTTCCAAACATTTTTAAAAACAATTTCCCGTGAAAAAAATTTACCAACAATCGATCTAGAGGTTTCGCAAAATAAAGATAAAGCTGTTTTGATTGTTCCATGCGACTCCCCCTTACTGACTCCTCATGAAGTGGAGTATTTTATATCACATAGCGATACTAACAACTATGATCATGTTCTAGGACTGATACCTGAAGATTTGTTAAAGCAATTTTATCCGACAGGAAGTTTACCTGGAATTAAAATGGCCTACCTACATCTCAAAGAAAATAATTATAGAATTAATAATCTACACTTAGTGAAACCTCTGCGAATAGCTAACAGAAAATACATACAGCAAATGTATCAATATCGTTATCAGAGAGACTTTAAAAAAATTATGCTATTTGGCCGCAACTTACTAGGTAAAATCAAACTTAAGCACTACCGTTGTTATATTGGGCTTCAATTATGTCAGTTTTTTTCATCCATCGGTTGGAACCTTCCAGTAAAGTACTTTAAAAAATGGACTGAAAAAAAAGATATGGAAAACTGCATATCAAACCTTCTTAATACCCGTTTCAAGGGCTTAGAGGTTCCCTATCCCGGAGCAGCTTTAGATATAGATCGAGATTCTGACTACGAAGCTATGAAAATTAGATACAATGAGTGGCATAATACACTCCAATCGATAAAAAATTTTCCTACCAGCACAAATAACAAATCCCATGTAACGGGATAACCCTATACTCTTTCAGCACGTAAAATAATTTAATCAATGAATCAAAGCCGAATCCGAAATTTTTCTATCATAGCCCATATAGATCATGGTAAATCTACCCTTGCCGATAAGCTCATCCTTGCCACTGGTGGATTACAGAAAAGAGAAATGAAAGATCAGGTTCTCGACAATATGGACTTGGAACGCGAGCGAGGGATTACTATTAAAGCCCAAACGGTTTGCCTTCAATATAAAGATACAAATGCAGAAAACTACACCTTTAATATGATTGATACTCCTGGGCATGTAGACTTTACGTATGAAGTATCTCGCAGTCTAGCTGCATGTGAGGGAGTGTTACTGATCATTGACGCAACTCAAGGTATTCAAGCTCAAACTATTGCCAATGTAAATCTCGCGACACAAAACAATCTTACAATCATTCCAGTTATCAACAAAATAGACTTGCCGAGCGCCGACCCAGACTCAGTTAAAGAACAATTGGAGGACATTTTACAAATCGAATCGGACCAAGCTGTCCTAACTAGTGCTAAAGAAGGCATAGGTATAGAAGATATAATGGAAGCTGTAGTGAAATTTATCCCTGCACCAACTGGTGATAGCGAAAAACCACTTAAAGCCCTTTTATTTGACGCTTGGTTTGATTCTTATCGAGGAATAATTGTGCTAGTGCGCGTAGTGGAGGGTCGATTAAAAACTGGAATGCGTATTCGTTTAATGGCCGCAGAGAGGGAATTTGATGTGGAAGAGATAGGAACTTTTACTCCAGCGCAAAAGCCAAGTAAATCGATACAAGCAGGGGAAGTGGGATACTTGATCGCAGGAATCAAAGAAATGGATCAAACCAAAATAGGTGACACTATAACAGAGTCTAACCGACCCACAGAAGAACCTCTTTTAGGCTACAAAGAAGCTAAACCCATGGTATTTAGCGGATTGTATCCTATCTCTGGGGATCAATATGAATTATTACGCGATGCACTGGACAAACTCAAACTAAATGATTCATCTTTCACGTATGAGCCAGAATCCTCTCAAGCATTAGGATTCGGTTTCCGTTGCGGCTTTCTTGGACTTTTACATATGGAGATTATACGAGAACGTCTTGAAAGAGAATATAATGTCGATTTACTCACAACCGCACCTAGTGTCGTGTATCAAGTTTTCTCTTCTGACCAGTCAATCATCATGCTGGATAATCCCGCCAAACTAAAAGAAATGCGTAGCGTCGATCATATGAAGGAACCTTATGTACTTGGCACAATTATTACACCGGAACAATATATTGGAACAATAATGACTCTTACACTCGACCGGCGAGGAATACAAATTAAAATGGAATACTTGAACCCTAGGACCGTATTGCTGCAATACGAGTTACCTTTTAGCGAAATCGTATTAGATTTTTATGATAAACTCAAATCAACTACTCAGGGTTATGCTTCTTTTGATTATGAGTTTCTAGATTTTCGCACTTCTAAACTAGTCAAGCTAGACATCTTGTTAAATGGTGAAGTGGTTGACGCACTGTCTTTAATTATCCACACAGATAAGGCATACAACCAAGGGAAGGAACTCGCAAAAAGGCTTAAAGAAAAAATTCCCCAACAAATGTTTGAAGTTGCCATTCAAGCAGCAATCGGGAGTAAGATCATCGCGAGAGAGACAATCAAAGCACTAAGAAAAAACGTGCTCGCAAAGTGCTATGGTGGAGACATCTCTCGAAAACGTAAATTATTAGAAAAGCAAAAAGCGGGCAAAAAGAAAATGAAACTAATAGGAAGAGTGGAAATTCCACAAGAAGCTTTTTTAGCCGTGTTGAGGACAGATGGAAAATAACCCCTCCAATTCCAGCAATTTAAGCACTAAGAAAAAAAATAAAAGTGTTTTTAGAGAATACGCTGAAGCTATTTTTATTGCCCTCTTGCTTGCACTGTTCATCCGAACTTTTATAATCCAAGCGTTCAAAATTCCTTCAGGATCGATGAAACAAACGCTCCTAATCGGCGACCACATTCTTGTTTCAAAGTTCGCATATGGAATTCATATTCCAAATGTTATCCCATTTCTTAATATAAAACTTTTTGACGACATTATACTGTTTCAAAAAAATCCTAAACGAGAAGATATTATTGTTTTTAAATATCCAAAAAATGAAAACAGAGATTTTATTAAACGAGTAATCGGAATACCGGGCGATCTGTTAGAAGTTCGGCAACAAAAAGTTTATATTAATGAAAAACTTATTAAAGAAAACCATGCTTGGCACACTGATTTACCGCAACAAAGTCGCATTGTCCCAAGAGATGATTTTGGGCCTATCATGGTGCCTTCAGGGCATTTATTTACAATGGGTGACAATAGAGAAAATAGTCAGGACAGTCGGTTCTGGGGGTTTCTTCAAACAAACAAGGTTAAAGGTAAAGCTCTCGTTATCTACTGGTCCTGGAACGCGGAAAATAATTGGGTTAGATTCGATAGATTCGGACAAATTCTTCGTTAACATCAGGCAAACTTTTTAATGCCTTCTTCTCAACTTATAAAAACAAAACAGCTTTTAAAAAAAAGCAGCGGAGTAATTTTTGATTTTGATGGCCTTCTTGCTGACTCAGAACCCTATCACTACCTCGCCTATAATGAAGTTTTCCAAAGGTATGGACATAGTCTCGATAGAGATGAATATTGGATAGAATGGACATCTAAAGGGAAAGGTATTGCTGGTGAAATTGATCGGCATAATCTTCATCTAGGCGTCGATCCAATTCAGTTACGCCAGCAAAAATTCGAGATCTATTCACAATATTGTCAAAATGGGAATATTCAATTATTTCCAGAATCTATTGAAGTAATAAAACTTCTTAAAACTAGCTATCCTGTAGCAATCGCCTCCGGTTCCTGGGAGCATGATATCAGTGCTATTCTCAAGAACGCTCAAGCGGAATACCTGTTTGATAAAATTCTAGGCAAAGGGTCTGCAGAGAAAGAAAAACCTCATCCAGAAATTTTTTTAAACGCCGCAAAAGTATTGCAATGTCTCCCATCACAATGCATCGTGATTGAAGATGCACTCAAAGGACTTTCCGCCGCTAAAGCTGCTGGTATGTCGTGTATTATTATCCGTAATCAACTGAATCAAAAGATTGATTTCAGCGAAGCCGATCTCACTTTTTCTAATTTGTCTAGTTTTTTAAATATTCTAAAATTCTAACTTCCTCTAACACCCACCCATACAACCATAAGGTTAGGCCGAGGATGAGTATCTATTTTTAAATGAAATATTTGTTCTTTCGAGTAAAAATGGCTTAGTTGCTTAAAAAAACGAATTAACCTTTAGTTAGGGTACATTATTTAAAATTGTTAAGACTCTAGCCAGAATTAGGCAAAAAAATTCCACTCCCTTAAAACTAAGGAAGTGGAATTAAGACCAAAAGTTTAGTTACTATTCCCATAGCTACCTTTATCAATACCCATTCTTTTGAAGTCTGCATCACTCCAAGTAGATTTGGCGGAGGAAGAAGCACCTGTACCGCCAGTTGTTGCACAACCAGAAAAAGCAACCATAGAAATCAAAATAAACAGACAAACAAAATTTTTCACAACAGTCTCCTCCAAATAGAATAGTTAATAAAAAAACATCTTTAAAACTTAAACGATTTTTGCCCCCCCTCCGCTAGCAAATTCTACCAAACAAGTTCCCAAGTGGTACGAGATTTCTTACAAGCGGTAGGGTATTTGTTGTCGGTAGTTTTATTATAACTAATGTTTTTTTTAATCAACATCATCTCAATCTACGCCTTCAACAATTTGAATCAATTAAATTTAGGTAAATATACTTACAATTATTTTGTAGATTTTTTTAAAAAGTCTTTCATAATTAATATGCTATATAATTTATGGAGAATTTTATTCATAATTAACTAGTTATTTAAGTTGTAGAAACTAAAGATTGATTTGCAAAAATTGATAAATCATAAAAAGTTTTTAAAGCGGAGACTTCGTGGCAACTAAAGAAGAACTAACCTGTATAACTCGCATAAGGGTATTATCTGGAAATCAAATAGCTTTAGGCCCAGGTAAAGTTGCCCTACTGGAAGAAATTGACCGCTCTGGCTCTATTTCCAAAGCTGCCCGAAAGTTAGGACTGAGTTATCGCCGCGCCTGGACTCTAGTTGATACTATGAACAAAAATTTTAAATCTTGTTTGGTGACAGGTTCTGTGGGAGGAAAAAAGGGAGGAGGTGCTAACCTAACACCTCTTGGAGCAAAAATGACAAAAACATACCGCGCTATGGAAGCAAAAGCGGAAAAAGCTCTACAAGGAAACTGGAAAACAATTAAGCAATCTCTTAAATAATCTAATTAATTTAAGTAAAGCTTCCCTTCGGATCCCTCAAACTAATTTTTCTGCAACAATTTCTAATCCTTTAAATTTTAAAGAAATAGTATCACCTGGGATTTGGCTAAATGCGTCTGTTTCATCGCAATATTCCCTGCAGTCAAAATTTAAAATTCTAAAGCCTGCATCTTTGACATCAAAATTCAGAGTATCTGTATAACCACTTTCTATTTTTACCAAAGTTTTTAAATATCCTACTGTTAGTTTATTTTTAAACTCTGGTTGATTAGACTGCTCAATTATTTGATGCTCAAGGTCAGTATCTAATATCTCCAGCACTCCTTGTTCCTCTAGAACACGCCAAGACCATTTTAAAAAATTTACCCTATCTTTCCTTTTCAGGTGGTGCAAAAATTTATTGACTATAATAAAACCAAACTTCATTTCTTCTGGGGGATTCGTGGAAAAATCTACCTCCATAAGAACCACATTTTTTTTCCCTACAAGCTCCAGATAATGAGACAAACTATCCACAATAAAACGCTCTTTATCAGACAATACCAACAAGGGAAAGTTTTCCGGCCAAGAGTAAATCCTACTAAACCCTGCTAAACCAGTGGCAACATCTAACACTGGCTGTTGAAAGTTTATTAGTCTAGGCTGAGAGAAATCCTCCCATGGGAAATTTTTAGTTTGGTATAAATAGTAGCTATAGCTTTCACTAAGCAGATGAATAATTTTAGGATCTTGTTTTAAAGCGGCACTATTAGCGATCGTCATTGCCAGACAATAAAATAATTGTGCCATTTTTTGATTCGTTTTTTTCAAAGAAGCGCTATTTTTTTCAAAATCCTTTTTAAGGTTAATATTAATATGGTCAAAGTTTAAATGTACGGCAAGGCGCTCATGTTGAGCATAAATTAAATCAGCTAGGTCAATCATTACCTCTGGATAAACTGATCGAAGCAATAAGTTAAAGCATTCCTGATCGGCCCTTCCCGCTATCGAGTCAGGGAAACCTAAAATTTCACTTAAATAATCAAAAAAAAATTTTACGCGCTCTACCAGCTCAGGGGAACTAGAGTTCTCAAGTCCCATAAAAGCCCTTCCATGATCAGTTATTAGAGGAAGGCGGGTAGAGTCATCAACAAAAGTTGACACTGTTTTATAAGTCATACGATAATGGGGCCAAATATTTATCTATTATTAATAGGTCGCCTAAAAAGGCCTATTCAAACGATTTATAATATCCATGCTTTTTTTTAATTCTCAGCTTTAATCCCTACCTGCTTAAAAAATTATCCCAAAATATAATAATATCTATTCCAGTTGTAAAAATAATTACAACCAATTCCAAGCTGCTCGCCCTAATAGATAAAATGTTAGTACCACACATGGTAATAAATAAGGAACAGCTGGGAAAACATCCCCCCCTATTATAGAATATATAGAAAAAATCGCCCTCCCTCCATAAATGAACGTCAACACTTGAACCAATAATTTTTTTCCATAAAAGATTAGCGGAGTAAGAATAAGAATTATAATGATAAAAATAATAAAACCTCCATACACCATCTTACTCATTACTAAATCTACCGGAGGCATTTTCCACCAAGCAATAATGACATACGCTACATTAATCACCAAAAAACTAATTCCCGCTAACTGATACTTTTTTAAATTCATCTCAACCTGCTCTGTTTTATCAAAAAAGTCTTTAGTCATTTTTATGTACTCCACACTCTTAGAAAGTCACTTCGAATTAAAAAAGGCCTGCTTTTGGAAAAGCCCATTTTATCTCGAGAGTTTTATTAAAATTAGATAAAGTAAAAATATCCAGTTTTTTTTGCTTTATTTCTAAAAACAAGTTCAATCCGTATTTTTATATAGAATTAAATTATGAAATCACGATATTAGTCACTAAATTTTGCATGTACAGGTTTTAACTGTTAGACCAAACGAAAAAAAGCACCCTATGCCTCTTCCGCCCTAACTTTGATATAAAATTAAAAAGCCTTTAAAAGGCTAGGATTTATCGCTTGACAAAGGAGCCAAACCGGTGAAATAATTCGCCTCTATGCTCTCAAGCTATTTATGGCAATAAAAGAGAACAACCTCTTTTTTATCAGTAGTTTGTAGAATAATTCTTATTTTATAAAAGTCGGGTACAACTATGAAAATGACGTTTCAACCTAAAAATGTCAAGAGAAAGCGAACCCACGGGTTCCGTAAAAGAAGTTCATCACCGGGGGGTAGAAGAATTCTGGCTAACCGTAGGCGAAAAGGACGTAAACGCTTATCTGTTTAACCGCATGAGAAGATTCTCCTTTAAAAAAAGAGAACACCTTACTAAAAGGCCTCAATTTAAGCATGTAATGGATTATGGCCAAAAGTACCGTGTAGAAAATTTTTGTACAGTATTCTTTTTACCGAACGGTCTCGATAGAAAGCGGTTGGGGATTATCGCTTCTAAAAAAATAGGTAATGCGGTGGTTCGCAATTTGGCTAAAAGAAAAATCCGGGAAGTTTTTCGCCAAATTAAGGGTCACATAGAACCTGCCATTGATATTGTGATCATATCAGGGAGAGACCTAGTTTCCATTCCCGTTTCAGCCATTGAGAGAAAAATTTATCAGTCCCTTCCTGTCAAAAGGTAGTCTAAAAAAAACTGCTTATTTTGACCTCTACGTGACCTTTAAAAAATATGTTACTTCGAACAATGATTAACGAGCTTTTGATTAAGCTCATACGACTGTATCAAAGACTTTTTTCTCCGCTTTTACCATGCGGTTGCAGATTTTATCCAACCTGTTCTGAATATTCGGCGCAGGCACTTGAAAAGTATAATATATCCAAAGCCCTTAGGCTTACACTGATTCGATTACTTAAATGTCACCCCTACCATGGTGGCGGTTCTGATCCTTTAAAATAATGCGGAGGTAGTTCGCTTGGAAAACAGGTTGCTGGTTGCTTTTATTTTGTCCCTCGGTGTATTTATTGGGTGGGGATATATTATGTCTGTGATCGAAGGACCACCCACTTCTCAACTTGAGTTAGAGAAACAACTTTCAGAGGTGCCTGCGTCAGCCCCTGGAATGTCCAAACAAGCCGCATCAAGCGGAGAAAAGAAAAACCCCTCCAATTTTTCTGCGCCAACCTCATCTTCTGCAGTAGTTATCAAACCAGAATTTCCGGGAGAAGAAACCACTATAAAAGTTTCGACCGGGCTTGCTACTTATTTTTTTACTAATAAGGGCGCAGCGATTAAAAGCATACTACTAGCTCAGCACAACACCGCTAAAGGAGAACCCATCGACCTTGTCGAGCACAAAGACCAAAGTCCTCTTCCCTTAGCACTCGAATCCAATAATAGCCAAGTTACCAACATCCTACAAAACGCATACTATCAACCCTCTATTACGTCTCTGGAACTTTCTGAATCTCAACCTACTGGAAAACTAATAATGCAACTAACCCACTCTTCTGGCTTGGAAGTTTTTCGTGAGTTTAGTTTTCGCTATAAAAATTTTATGGTTAATATTGAAACAAAAATTAATGCCCCTACTTTTGCCTCTCAAAATTTAAACTATAACGTTTTATTAGGCCCTGGTATGGGTGGGAAGGTGACATCGCAAACAGATTATATCGTTTTTAGCGGTGCTACAACTTTTGTAAATAATGAAAGATTAGAAACAGAACCTGAAGATATTATAAATGAAATAGTTCACCGTGGTGATATAGCATGGACCTCCTTTCAAAATAAATATTTTGGTACGGCACTTATTCCTAAAGAAGGAATTAAATCAGCTATCGTAAAAAAATATAGCGATAACGTTTATGTCGGATTAAAAATGGAAAGTGTTCAATCATCTGCTTCTTCTTCACATATTTTATATGCAGGAACAAAAGAGTTGCAGGTGTTAGAAAAGTCTGGGCATAAACTAGTACGCCTTATGGACTATGGATGGTTTGGAAATAAATTTGCATTCCTAGTAAAACCCTTGCTTAAGGCACTCCAATATTTCTATGTTATGTTTAATAATTATGGTTGGGCTATCATATTTGTAACTATCATCATTAAAATTATCTTCTCCCCTCTCACTCACAAAAGTTTTAAGTCAATGAAAGGAATGCATAAAGTGCAGCCCTACGTTAAAGTCATTCAGGAGCGGCATAAGGGTGACCGCCAAAAAATGAATGAAGAAATGATTGAGCTTTATAAAAAGCATAAAGTTAATCCCCTTGGCGGATGTCTACCAATGCTTCTTCAAATACCCGTATTTATCGGACTATACCACGCTCTCTTCTTTTCCATAGAGCTACGTGGCGCTCCATTCATTGGTTGGATCGAGGATCTTTCTGTTGCGGATCCCTATTATGTTTGGCCTGTTCTAATGGGAGCAACTATGTTTCTTCAGCAAAAACTTAACCCAGCCATCGGCGATCCAACTCAGCAAAAAATTATGATGATGCTGCCTATCGTATTTACTTTTCTATTTATGTCCTTTCCATCGGGTTTAGTTCTATACTGGACAGTTAACAATTTACTAACTATCTCTCAACAGGCCTATATCTACAAATTTAGTAAAGACTAGTACTCTGCAATAGGAGAGCCATTTGCTTTTTCTTGTTATCCTAATTTTGTGTCGGGTAGTCTTTTTATATAACTATATCTTTGCCAAATTTTACTATGAGTGAAGTCATTGCTGCCATAGCCACACCAACAGGTGAAGGAGGCATAAGTATAATCCGCTTTAGTGGATTAGATTCGCTTTCGGTTGCTCTAAAACTCTTTTGCTCCCCTAATGGCAAACCATTGGAAAGTCTTTCTCCGCATAAAACTCATTTCGGCTCTATTTATGACCCAACAACTAGAACATGTGTAGATGAAGTCATACTGACCTGGTTTAAAGCTCCAAAAAGTTATACTGGTGAGGATGTTATAGAGATTAGTGCTCATGGCGGAATATTTGTTTCATCTCGAATACTTGGGCTTGTTCTTGATCATGGTGCACGTCTTGCCGAACCAGGAGAATTTACACGCCGAGCATTTATGAATAGTCGTATTGACTTGTCTCAGGCTGAAGCGGTTGCTGACCTTATATCAGCAGCTTCTGACAAAGCTCTTCAAGCAGCTATCATGCAACTCAAAGGAGGTCTTTCTAAAAAAATCACTCGACTTTATAATCGCCTCCTCTTTGTTCTAAGCCAGATAGAAGCTGCTATCGACTTCCCTGAAGAAGGGTTAGATTTCCAAAAACGAGAGACATCAATTAGTGAACTAAAACAAGTCCATGAAGAAATATCTGATTTAATCAACACCTATAAAGAGGGGAAAATATCCCGTGAAGGAGCATCGGTTTCACTTGTAGGCAAACCCAACGTTGGGAAGTCCAGTTTACTGAATGCTCTACTAAAAGAGGACCGCGCTATCGTTACGCCACTCCCAGGTACCACAAGGGATACACTGGAAGAAAAAATACGTATAAAGGATAGTCATATTAATATTATTGATTCAGCTGGACTACGTAATCACCCAGAAATTATTGAACAAGAAGGAATCAGAAGAACTCGTTCTGCCATTGAAAATTCTGATCTTAACCTTGTTATTTTTGATCGTTCACAACCTCTAGACGAGAATGATGACCTTATTTGTAATGAAGTACATAATAAACCTAAACTCATTATTATTAATAAATGCGACCTTCAAGAGCGGTGGTCAATCGAAGACTTGAAAAAAAAAATTAAATCAAATATATTTTTAATTATTTCAGCTAAAGAACAAAGTGGACTAGATTCTCTTATAGATGCTATTTATAGTCGCACTATCAATCAAGAAAAAGACGGCCAATCAGTTTTTATATCTCGGGAACGACATCGCTTAAACTTAGTTCAGGCTTCCGCGTCGTTAGAAAAAACTCTTGCTTCATTAGGAAGTCAGTTGTCGGAAGAGTTTGTAGCTATTGATCTTATTGTTGCAATAAATCATCTTGCAATTATTATAGGTAAATCTGTCGAAGGTGAACTACTGGATCAAATTTTTAATTCTTTTTGCATCGGTAAATAACTTAAAGCTAAACTGAAAAATCTAATGGCTACTAAGAAAGTTTTACACATCCAACCCATTATCCTTAATGAAAGGCTTGAGAAGGGAGATGATATTTTTCTACTCGATGTGCGTGAAAATTGGGAATACTCATTAACTTCTATTAAAGAATCCAACCATATCCCACTAAATGAATTAGTAGATCGCGTTCAAGAAATTATGTTTGAAGAAGAAATTGCAGTTTATTGCCATCACGGAGAAAGAGCATTCTTAGGAGCGCAGATTTTAATAGAATCTGGATTTAAGAAAGTTTATCACCTAACAGGTGGAATTGATGCTTGGTCCCAAGTAGTTGACCCTAGAGTACCACGATATAAAAGTGAACTTTTTTGATGCTGAAAAAAATTCTTATTATTTTTTATCAATTTAATGGATTTTTGTTAAAAGTGAAGTTCTTCAAGGTGGGGTATTTTTAAAATTTTCGTTAATTAACCAGGAACTATATTGAATCTTTAAGCCCTTTCACAACTACATCGCGCATGAGATTAGTAGAAACTTTTTGTCCTGTCCATAGGTCGAGCTGGGCTACAGCTTGATTTACGAATAACTCAATCCCCGAAATAGTCACGCAACCAACCTCTTTAGCCTCCCGAATTAAGCGGGTTTCTAGAGGGTTGTAAACTGAATCAAAAACTACCATTCCATTTCGTAAATATCGGGATGAAATTGGTGTTTCTCCCTGATTGGGGCTCATTCCAACTGGCGAGCAGTTGATAAGAACATCTATTTCTTCTTCGCCTGCATTTTTAATATTCACAACTTTTGCCTTTAGTTCTCTAGCTAGTTGAAGTCCTTTTTCTTTATTTTTATTATAGGTAACTGTGATTTTTGCGCCTTTTTCGTAAACTCCGTATCCGATCGCTTTAGCTGTTCCACCCGCACCAATAATGAGCACTTTTTTACCTTTAAGGTCGACATGCTTTTCTAGAGCTTCCAAGGCACCGGTATAATCGGTATTGTACCCCTTCCATCCGTTCTCATCGCGAACTACCGTATTGACAGACCCTATCCTTTTAGCCGTTTCTTCAACATCATCCATTAACACCATGATATCTTCCTTAAAAGGCATCGTCACACTCAAACCCTCAAAATATGAACTAAATTCTTTAAAAAATTTTTCTAAATTATCTACAAGAAAAGGAATATAAATATTTGTTGACTTCACTTCTTTAAATGCTCTGTTATGGATTATATATCCCATGCTCTTATAAACAGGATTCCCTATCACACCAAAAATTTTAAATGAATCTCGCTGATCGCATACACGATAAATATTTTTTAAGCTAGTTCCAGTGATCTGTCCAGGGGCAGTTTCCTTACCTGTTTCTAAAGAACCGAAAGTTAAAAACCCACCTAATAGGGGTGAAAGAATACGACTAATCTCTCCTTTCTCTCCCATACACAACGCGATAAGTTTTTTACCATCTTTCTTAGATCGATGGAGAAGATTGAATAAGACGATATTATTGGTTATATCGCGTGCATAAGTAACTATCTTCAATATATCTGCTGGCATCCCGCACATTAATTCATACAGGTGATCTATTACTTCAGGGGTATCAGTAAAATTGTGATACGAGAGTATTACCTTTGACTTACGATCTGATTCCAGAAATGGTTTCAACAGTTCCTTTGGAGTTGAAGTCTCTATATCAACATATTCTGCACCAGCATTCATAGCATGCTTTAGCGTTTCAATTCTTTCCTCTTCGCTTCCGGAAAACTGCCCTCCTTCTCTTTTAGTTCGATTAGTGACAATGAACGGTTTTTTAGATGCGGCGAGAAGAGCCTCAAGGTCATAATCAGTAATGAGGTCAAGCCTCAATTCTAGAATGTCTGCCAGAGGTTCCGCCGCGGCAATATCTTCTAATGATTTATATTGGGTGGGACCTACAATAGGAATGCAAATCATAGAAACGTTTTATACGAAATTTATAACTCACGCAAGTCTCAAGAGAATATAAACAAGAAAGAATTTCTTTTAATTATTTATTAGTTTATTTTTATTTGAAGTATTTTTTATCTAATTAGAAGGGCGTTGCTTGTTTTTCAGAATGTTCTTTTCTTGCAGCTTCTGCTTTCTCCTTAATTTTTTTGGCTTTTTGTAAAAATTTATCTCTAACTCCCTCAGCTTCTGCAACCAAGCCTTCATTTTTATTCTTTTTAAGCTCCTTAGTTTTTTTTAAAGAATTCTATTCTATCTTATTTTCACCTGAAACAGGCTCAATGCTTTCAATTGAGACAGGTTTAGCCTCAGTCGATTCTTGGCTTAAATTTTTAATCTCAGAAAGAGCAACAGCTATCGCCCTTTTCTTTAGTGCTTCGGGCGAAATGGTGACACGGTCGACTTGATTTTGAACTGTCTTGATAGGGTTTTTGCGATTTAAATCAGCCATGCGAGTTTGGTGATTATACTTTCCAAAAACCTGGCTTACTGGAATAATTGACAAAGACATTTATTTTTTTCCTATAATCAATCAAGCTTTTTTTGAGATAAGCGGCCTGTTCTTAAAGACCCCACCGTATCCCTTTCTAATTTTTTTACCCCTTTGCAACCCAAAAATTTTCTTCTCAATTTCCTGCATATTTGAACCAATCTCGACCTCACACTCTTCTTCCATCATAATAATTTTCTTAAGTAGTTTTTCAATGCTCGTCTTGAGAACCTCTCCTTTTTCTACCAAATTCTGAATTTCTCCTTGAGGTAATAGTTCAAGTTGAGCATCAACTTCTTCCTCAAGGTTTTTAAAAATTTCTATAAGAGAATTTTTTTCTTCAATAATGTCAAAAATACGATTTTTATCTTTCGTTTTAATTATTTTTTTTTGTTCATCTATTTTTAGAATTAAATCTTTAAGGCAGGACTCTTCCTTTTTTAATTTATCGAGAATCAATTGTTTTATTTTTTGTGTATTCACTATGCCACCGTAATAAGACTTTTAACTGTCTGGCTTAAACTAGAAATCTCTGTAAATTTGTGTAGTTTTTTATCAGGCAAGCCCAGCCCTTTTGTTTGGATTTCAATCTGATTTATTTTTCGATCCAAGTCTCCAAGATTTTCCTGAAGAACTTTCTCCAACTGTTGACTCAATAGTGGCAAAATTCCTGACTCTTTATCAGTAAAAGTATTAAGTGTCTCCTCAGCATTAACTTTCAGAGCTCTTTTTAGCTTTGGTTCGTCAATAACAAAGGTATTATCCGCACTTGTTCTAATTCCTACTGTTGTCAATCGAGTTGCAATCTTATTTGTTGCATTGAAAAAAGAAGATGTCGTCTCTCCCAAAATTCCTTTTAGAGTTATCGAAGTTGATAACTCCTGCACTATTTTTTTATTCGCATTGGCCACCCCAAAGCCTATCTCCTGCAAATTTTCTTTAGTAACACGAAGCATATCGATTCCCTCATTACGCTTTTCAATAATTCTAGTTTTTTCCTGAGGCTTAATCGTTAAATCATTCCGTATATTTTGTATATCTTTATCTCGAGCAAACTCCTTTGACTGGGAAAGCACATCATTAATTTTAATAAGTGAATCATTATAATGATTAACGAAAGTTTTAATTTGATCAATTGCATTGGTTGCATCAAAAAACACTTGAATACTAGCCTTTCTTGTTGAAGCCTTTAATGCTGTTATAACTGCTCCTTCAGAAATATTGGTAAATACATTAAAGTTACTTTCAATTGTTTTCGGATCATTTAAAGTTTTATCTACCTCAACTAATGCTGGTAGTGGTTCAATATTAAGATTAGCCGATGGAATTCCCTGAATAAGTTGGTCTGTGTCAAATTGCAATTCTTTTTGAATGGGAAGGCCCTTTAGATTTAGCTCAAAAAAACCAAGCTGAAGTAAAATACTATCGTTGTCTCTTAAATCTATTTTTGTTGACCCACCTGCAATGCTAGATAGTAAGAGTCGATTGCTCTCAATTCTAGCCTTTACACCAGTTTCCAAAAACCCGCCATCCAAACGATTGTTATCAATAACGTCTTCATCTGAGTCAAGAGTCCCATTACTATTGAGGTCTTCTGTGAAGTAAAGGCCAGGCCCGAACTCGGTTGCCCTAATAGATATAATATCAAGAGTCCCATTATTATTTGTGTCTTCAGCGCTATCTAGCATTCCATTGTTGTTTATATCTTCACCTCTATTTATTTTATCTCTTAATTGAACAATCGAATCAGTGGTTTCAACAGATATTTTAAATCCATTAATATAAAAATTTCCGCTGAGTCCAAGAGCTTTTATAGGTGTGGATTGCTTATCCGATGCCAAAGTACTACTAACCATTTTTCTTATTGGCTTTATAGTGAAATTTCCTGTCGGCGATATTTTTCCTGCTTTGATTTTCACAAGGTCTTCACGCGATGATTCCGTAGCAAGTAAGTTAAACGCAGAATTATTCTGTAGAACCCTTACGGTACTCTGTAGAGTTCGGAGAGATATACGAAGAGCGTCCAGTCGCTCAATCTTTAAGTCAGAAAATCGGCCACTGCGTTCAATATCATCAGCAATAGGAAGTTTATTCCTTTCTGCCCTCTCCGTAACAACTTTGACTGCATTCCCCAAGCGGAAACCAGCTAATGGCCCAACCCCCTCAAGAACTGGGGCTCGCCTTTTGACAATATCTAATGATTGAAAAATAAGATCGTTTGTTTGGGGTCTCGATTGCCCCCCGGAGTTGAGATTGTCTTTTGACTCGTTAACGATCGCTTGATTGCCACCAGGAACGGTAAAGGGCGAGGTAAACAAAAATGAATTGGTAGAACCCGAAACTTCCATCCTGCCCTCAATTCGAGAAATAATAGAAAAAAGCAAAGGTTTTCTATTATTTCTCCGATAAGAGCACAAGGAACATATTTACCAAACCAATTAAAGAAAAAAACGCTCGTCGGCGCCATGTCGCGTCGACTTAGCCATTACTAGATATACTAATCTAGTAATGGCTCCAGTTCGGTAGGCTTGCCTCAAGGAAGCCAGTTACTCATTCTGCAAAGAAAGAGTTAGTTCCAAAAATCGATAACTCTCCATCACTCTGCACACTCCCCAGTATGCTATACAGATGGTGCGAAATCGAATTTAGGAATGAAACCATGTGCTCAACTGTTAGTAATCCTCCGGATATGACCCGGCGGGCGTAACTTTTTTACTTAAAAAAATCCTCCAATTGGGACATTTAATTAAAGCATCTTATCGATGGTTGTCCCTAAACCCGATTCAAGTTGACCAGGTTTAGTCTCTGCAGGCCTATCTTGCTCGACCCCTTCTGCACGGGCTTTAGGACTCGTAGTATTGAGCGGATGGTCCTGATCTATCTCTGATGTCGTACCCACAGCCTCATCATGTCCTCCAAGCCCACTGGCAGCTCTGTTACTGTATCCACCAAACCCAGCCCCTTCCGTGCTTCTTTCTGTCTGGCCCAAACTTCCCATAGAGCCTGATGTTGAGCCACTTAAAATTTTCATCATTTCCTTTTGCTGCTCTCTCGGCTTTCTTACTTCATTTGGATGATCCAATTGGGCTTGATATTTTTGCTTAACAGTAGAATCATCCTTATTAACTCGTGAATCGGATTCACGTGAAGTTTCGCTTTGTGCTTTAAGGTCTACGCTTATTTGAACTCTATCCACTTCTTCAACTACTTTACTTTGATCTTGCCCATCATGACTTTGCGCAGGTGAAGCAGTTGCCCTTTTTTGATAGTCCTCCTCCTGATTCTGTTTTAAAACCTGACTTGTTGTAGCCCTTTTTTGAACCTTCGCCTCCCTTGCTACACCTTCCTGCAGATCATTCGTCTCTGCCTGGAGCTTATTGGCCTTAGGCCCACCCCTCGCGTGTATCTGCGATGTTATGTCCGTTGTTATGTCACCTTTGTCCCATGCCATTTTTCACTCCCAAAAAATAGAAGAACTTATTCCCTGCTTTTTTATTTTAAGTTCTATTAAACAAAACATTAAGTTTATGTTTTTCAACCCGATAAGCTGTACAGGTAGTTGAGTAACTCTTCTTGAAAAACTTAAAAAAAATATATTTTCTCACATCCTACTTTCTTCTCCAGTCAATAAATGAACCTAATTCACCTAACATAAAACCTTACTGATACCTTATCGGGAAAAATTGGTAAAACTTTAACCTCGATGCTATTTTTTTTAAAAAAAAATATAAATTCATATTTTTCAATTATTTAAAAAAATAAAGGGGCTGTGCAAATACCCGAGCCTATTCTGAACGAAAGTGAGGTAAGAGTTCGGACCACTCCTGATAATAAGGAAGTATTTCGTATTCAAGTAAATCGGCTAGCAATACCCAGTCTTGATTTTTGTTAGCATCAACCATTTGTTGGGTAAAACCGACCAAACTAGTCCGCCGGTCCTGAATACTTTTCCCGCCAAAAACAGTGTCTGGAGAAATTGCTTTTGCCGCTAAAATCATATCTAATACCTGAGAAAGCCAGTCAATACCATCTATGATATTAATAAAAAACTTATTGGCTTCCTGCTCATTTCCCATTCGAAACAATTCGACTGATTTTTCTATACCTGGAATCAACCTTATTAGATAAGCGTCTGCATTGTCTATATTTTTATTAATAATGCCCGAAAGAGTGGAAATTTCTATCTCCAATATTTTAATTTCCGAGAATGGTGTCTTCCGAACTACGGAGGAATCTGCAGATGATTCTTGCCCGTTGATTTTCATAGACCTGATAACATTTCCCTGAGCTACACCTTTCGTTTCAATATGAGAAAGTAAGTCTCCCAGAGTTTCTCCCATGAAAGAAACTATTTCTTCTTTTCCATTTATTAATAACTTCATAATCTTCAGCCTGCAATTCAAGAACAAAGTATGTCTGACTACATAAGACATTCTATATATTATTTGGACTCGGGGCAAATTAGAACTAGAACCTCATGCCCACAAATCTAGCTTGACCATACCTCCTTGAAATGATAAAGAATATCTAATTACCTTACCAATAAAGTAACTTGGAGAACACTTCAGATGGAAGTCAAAGAACTTAGATTAGAAATTAGAAAACACCATGTGACCCCCGGTGTCAATGTGCTCGACTTAGTGATAGATGCCGATGGAGAAAAGATTAAAGTTCAAACTCAGCACAAGGATACTGACCGTGCATTTCAAAAGTTTGTAAAAGACGCCATTGGTCTAGGAAAAACTCTGTCGGAGGCCCGCATCGAATAGATAAAATACCATTCTATTGTATTGGGAAAAATAAAAAAATCTACCTGGAGGAGCCAGATAGATTTCAAAGATGCAATCGCTTCAAAAAAGCCAACCCATAGGGTCCTCCCCTCTGCACCAATTATCCAATTAATTTTTGTGCTTTTTAAAGTCTATTTTTGCAACGAACTATCATCGCCTTTTTTAATATTTTTACGTTCCTTGGAAGTTGGAAATTTATCGGAAGAATTTATTTCTTTACCTGCATAAATTAATGTTCGAATCAGCGCAAAAATGACGACGGCTACAACAGCTAGAACCAAATGATTTGAATCAAAGTCCACCAAAATCTCCTTTTTACACCCGCATTAAGTTTACTAAAAAAAACGATTATAAAAAAATCTACAACCTAGGTTTTAGTTATGAAAGCTTACATAGGTTATAAACTCTCAAGAGGGAGTAACGCTACTCCAAAAAAATGCTTAAACTTTAATTAGAGCTAGAAACGAAGATTTTTATCGCTTGAGGTCCATCTTTTTAATTTTTTCGACTAATGTAGTTCGGTTTAATTCCAACAAGCCTGCGGCCTTGTTCTTTACCCAATTAGTTTTCTCAAGTGCTTCTGTTATAAGACCGCGCTCAAATTCCTCTACTGCATTTTTTAGATTGATCCCGCCTTCCGGCAAACCTATAAAAAAGGACTGCTTTAATCCGTTCTGTAGCATTTCGGCTGGTGACAATCCAAACTCATTTTTTTTTACCGTCGGCAAATTTTCTCGAGGCACTTCACCCAAAACTTTTTCTGGCAAATCTCTTGGAGTAATGTTGGCCCCCACACTTAAAACAACCATCCGTTCGATAAAGTTTCCCAGCTCCCTTATATTGCCTGGCCAGGAATATTTGGCAAGTATCTGTATAGTTTCATCGCTAATCACCTTTGGTTCATTACCTTGGCTTTCATTACATTTTTTTAAAAAATGCTGGACTAATAGAGGAATGTCACTTTTCCGGTCTCGCAATGGTGGTATGGCAATTGGAATAATATTTAGCCTGTAGTAAAGGTCTTCTCGAAACTTTCCATCCTTGATTGCATCTTCAAGGTTACGATGTGTGGCGGTAATAAACCTTATATTAATCTTAATCGGCTTGGTACCTCCTAACCGGTCAATTTCCTGTTCCGCCAATACACGTAATAGTTTTACTTGAAGGGCCGCAGGCATGTCACCTATTTCATCTAGAAAAACCGTCCCCTCATTCGCTAGTTCCAAACGCCCTACGCGTGTGTTTGATGCACCCGTAAAAGCACCTTTCTCGTATCCAAATAACTCACTTTCTAGCAACTCATGAGGGATTGCGCCACAGTTAACAGCTATAAAGGGTTTATTCCCACGCTTGCTGTTTTGATGAAGTGCTCGAGCAATCAACTCCTTTCCCGTTCCACTTTCACCAAAAATCATAACTGTGCTATCGGACGCGGCAGCCTTTTCGACAATGTCAAACACGTCGCAAATTCCCTGACTATTTCCAATTATATTATGCTCGCCAACTTTTTTAACAATATTCATAAGTATTTGACTCTGGATGAGAAATTCACAGATTGTCAACCGATTGACGAATAGCACAGTCCGAGAAAGACATACTAATACTTACGTGCTGTTATTGAAATAATAATTTTAAAGTGAACTAAAATTGATTGTATTGTCCCAGCCATCCGTTTAATACCAAAGTATATTATCTACAACAAAACTGGAGCAACATTTTTTTAATGATAGCCAAGTATTGGCCAATAAAAAAATAAAAGTACTGCAAATGCAAACATACCAAACAAGCTAAGAAGAGAGCCTGTCCTAAACATTTCTCCTATACTAATAAAATGAGATGAATAGGCAATTGCCGAAGCAGGAGTTCCTATTGGTAGTATAAATGCGAAGTTACTTGTAAGGATAACCGTCATAGCTACCATAGATGGACTTATTCCATAGGTATCACTCATGCTTAATGCTGGCGGAAGTAAGACTGCAATAACTGCTGAATTACTCATAAAGTTAGTAAGCACTGTGGATAATACAGCTACCAATAGTAAAAATACTGTGGGGTTATGCGCCGTTGATTCAAAAGCGTGTTTAGCAAGCCATAATGCGGCTCCGGACTGAGACATGACTTCGCCAAGACAAATAGCGCCACCATACATTAGGATAATACTCCAGTTGACATGTTCTTCAACCATCTTCCAACTAATAAGGTTGAGAACAAATAAAAACACAATAGCTATCAATGCAATATTAGCGATACCTAAATTATCGCTAAAGCAAAACCACGCAATAAGAGTTAGAATCATTATACTTGCGATTCCTTTTTCTTTTATAGTTACGTCTCCCATTGATTCTAGTTTTTTCTGAAGTAGCCTGTGCACTGGTTCTATATTTTCAATATCTGGTGAGAAAAATAGTTTAAGCACACCCCAGCCACAGATGAAAAGAATAAATACCATCGGAAAACTTAGCTCGGTATACTCTAAAATACCAATGCTTGAATTCTGGGTAGTTTTTTCAAGAATCTCTACGCCAAGCAAAACTCGACCGCCACCAAAAACTGTTGCCGTTCCACCGATAATACATCCCCAGGCCAGGGCAAAAAACATACCTTTCCCAAAAACAGAATCTTCCTTTCTTAGACCAAGCGTGTTCACAATCTCTAAGACAATAGGGAACATCATAGCTGCAACAGCATGTTCAGACATGAAACAAGAGCTAAACGCACTCAAAAAATAAATTGCCATTAACAAACGTGATGGGTTAGCACCCCAAGTATTTATTACCCATATTGAAAGGCGCGCACTTAGACCGCAAGCAATCATCGCAGCAGATAAAATAAATACACCCAGAATAAAAAAAACTGCTTTATTGCCAAAAAACGAATACACCTCTGAAGCATCCATAATTCCCATCATCGGAATCATGGCTATTGCAAGGAGACTAGTAATAGAAAGTGGGATTAGATTCGTTGTCCACAAGCTGACACAAAGAAAAAAAACACATAACACTTTATAACCTTCAACTGATAAATCTAAAGGCCCTTCCAATGAAATCAAAAATAAAAATACGGAAAAAAAAAGAACGAGCAAAATTTCTCGACGCAGGCGATCAAGTATGACCAATACCATCGGGCGTCGGTCGACAACTATATCAAGGGTACTTTCAGTAACTTTCATTCTATTTCTAAATACAAGCGCCAATTAAATGAGAAATAATTATAACTACGGATGGTCAAACCCATCGATACGCGTAATCTACAATAAATGAATTAGCTGAAGGTTGCAACAAGTCGCGCAAATTAAGGCCTGAATGGACTACACCTGCTTTTGTTATTACGAATCTAGATAGACCAATCCAATTTGTGTGCGGTAGAAAAATTTTTCTTCCAGATCTTTAGAAGATGAAAAAATGGCCGCTAGGTGCTGTAAAAAAATTATGCTTGGACCTGGGAGGAAGTTTGATTCTCATTGATTGCTTGATCAAAGTCTACTTGGTCGATCACCCATAAATCACATGACCCACAAGTATCTCGATAGTTTTTTCGAAAATGATTAAACTTTTCATTTTGCCATATAGTCTGCAAGTCTCCATCAAGCATATTACCCATTTTCACATCTGGCAAAAGACAACAAGGTGTAACGTTGCCTTCTCGGCTCACATAGGCATAGTCGAATGTTTTAAGACAATATTTCCCAGACTTGTGAAGCTGTCTTCGCAAAAGCCGGTAAAAAAAACGCACTATTCGTTTACCAACTGCATACTGTAACCAATCAAGACGAATTCCACACTCATTGGCTATACGATCTGCTTCATAAAAAATACGTTCCTCTTCAACTTGACTAGGCCTTTTTAAGTTTGGCGCATATTTACGATCAATGCGGCCTACATTTACAGCTTCAATGCCTATACTCGCCCCAAATTTTATTACATCATACAAATCTTTCTCACACCCCTCATGAAGAGTGGACTGAAGACGAATTGAAGGCCTACCAGTTTCTCTAAGCTTTGCAATTTTTTCTATATTTGCGTATACCTTATTACTGGTATGCCCACAAGAAACGCTATTATCCTCAATTCCATCTATAGAGAATGTGACTTCATCAAGCTCAGAATTTAAAATCTCGTCCACAATCGACTCTTTTGTAAAAAGTCCATTTGAAGTTATCGCCACTCTGTGCCCTCGTTTTTTACAATAATCAACCATTTCAAAAATCTGCGGATGCAAAAACGGTTCCCCCCAACCAGTGAGTGTAATATTTTCACGTTCTGTTAGTTTATCAACCACAGCCACAAATTTTTCCCAATCCATGTGCTCTAATTCAATATCAAGGACTTCTCGAGGGCACATTGGGCAATCCATATTGCAACGATTAGTGATTTCAATTTGCACCTGCCGAGGATTTAAAGGCAATATATAGAGTAATCTGTGAAGAGTATCTTTAATCAGGGTCAACATATTGTTAATAGTAGCTCCAGAAATTTTTTCGGCAGTTATTGTTTTTTTAAATAATATATATTTTGACTAAAGCTTCAAAATTAAATAGTATTCTCAATGCTGTTCGGTTTATTCTTAAAAAAACTATAGCCTGAACCGTATTTTTAACAGACTTTAAAGGTGGCTTCAAACTCTTAAAAAATAAAGACTATCGCCATTGCTCAAGATTCAACTCAAATACTATCATTTTTAAGGAAAGTGCTTAAATGGGTCTGACAATTACTGAAAAAATTCTAGCTGCTCATGCAGGCAAAAATAAAGTTACTCCCGGGGAAACAATCTGGGTAGATGTAGATGTTTTAATGACCCATGACGTCTGCGGACCAGGCACTATAAGTATCTTCAAAGAGCAGTTCGGAGACAATGCAAAAGTATTTGACCGGGAAAAGGTCGTTATCATACCTGATCACTATATTTTCACATCAGATAAACATGCTAATCGCAACATAGATATTCTTAGAGAATTTGTCTCTGAGCAAAACCTTCCATACTATTACGATGTGGGAACGGAAAACTACAAAGGCGTTTGTCACTTAGCCTTAGCACAAGAAGGTCATAACCGACCAGGAGAAGTTCTCTTTGGAACTGACTCTCATACATGTACATCTGGCGCGTTTGGTATGTTTTCCACTGGCATAGGCAACACGGATGCCGCCTTCATTCTTGGCACAGGGAAATTGTGGGTTAAAGTACCTGAAACTATGCAATTCAAATTCACAGGGCAATTCCCAGATTATATAATGGCTAAGGATATTATTTTGCAAGTCATTGGCGATATAGGCGTGGATGGAGCAACCTATCGAACAATGGAGTGGACCGGCGATGCAATTATGAATTTCTCTATGGAAGAACGCATGACCCTATGTAACATGGCTATTGAAGGTGGGGGGAAGAATGCAATCATAGAAGCTGATGAAGTTACCCTCGAATATGTAAAAAAACGTACTAATAAAACTTACAATGTTTACCATTCAGACCATGACGCGAACTACTATTTTAAAAAAACTTATGACGCTTCAAAGATGGAGCCAATTTTAGCTAAGCCTCACTCGCCAGATAATAAAGCGCTAGTTAGAGAATGTAGCGAAATAAAAATAGATCGCTCCTATATTGGTTCTTGTACAGGGGGTAAGTATACCGATTTTTTAGCTGCGGCAAATATTCTTGATGGTAAAAAAGTAGCCGTTAACACTTTTATTGTTCCAGCAACGACCGAAGTCTTTAAGGATCTAGAAAGTAAAACATTGAACGGTAAAACTCTATTGAATATTTTTAAGGACGCAGGTTGTGAAATTGGTGATGCTTCTTGTGCCGCATGCTTAGGTGGCCCTAAAGATACTTTTGGTAGAACTCATGGGACAGAAGTAGTTGTCTCCACTACAAACCGAAACTTTCCTGGAAGAATGGGCTCTAAAAAATCTGAAGTCTACCTCGCTTCTCCATACACTGCCGCCGCGTCTGCGTTGACAGGTCATATTACAGATCCACGTGAAATTCTAAACTAAAAGAAACTCAAAATAAGTCAACAATATGGAACAAGTTATTACAGGAAAAGCTTATGTGCTAGGAGATGATATCGATACTGATCAAATCATACCTGCAGAGCATCTAGTCTATAGTTTAAGTGATCCTGAGGAGAAAAAAAACTATGGGAAGTTCGCTTTGTCAGGCGTTCCTCAGGACCAGGCTGGACTGCCTGAAGGAAACAAGCTATTTGTTCAGAAAGGAAATTTTAAATCAGAATACAGGATCATCATAGGTGGAAAAAATTTTGGCTGTGGTTCTTCGCGTGAACATGCACCAGCCTGCCTTAAAATAGCTGGTATCCAAGCAATTATCGCTAAGTCTTATGCGCGTATTTTTTATCGCAACTCTGTAGATGGAGGTTTTTTTATTCCTTTTGAGTCTTTAGACAAACTTATCAATAACATTCATACCGGAGATGATTTAACAATCGATGTAGGAGTCGGAACTATGACCAACAACTCTTCCAGTCAAACTGCCAAACTTCAACCTTTAGGTGAGGTTGCTGAGATTGTAAAAGCTGGAAATATTTTTGAATATGCTCGCAAATCTGGAATGATCTGACATAGTGGTTTACCTCAGTGTTTAACCAAGTACGATTGTTTATCTATAAAGAAAACCCAATCTTATTTTTATAAATATTTTCATACCTAATAAAACTTAAATTTTAGTCCTATTTTGATGATAATGACTTTGATATGGACATCTTGGCAACACCTACCGTATCCTAGCTATAAAAAATATTAAAAAAAAGTCACCTAATACTAAGCTTTACATATCTTAAATTCTGGGTCTTGAAATAAGATTAGATAAGAATTCATTAAAAGATAACTGGGGAAAAAATAATTTTTTTTTTAATTTCGTTGCATCATACTAGCCATAAAAAGGAGCGTAGTACCATGAAACAATTGCTAAAAATTCTAATCCCAATTGCAATGACAGCCTTTTTCACGCAGTCGGTTTCTGGATACGGACCAAAAGGATATGAGCCAAACAAAGATCAAAAAAAAATTGGCAGTAAAAGTCGAGGAGGAAAGGTACGTCATGGCTACGGGCGCCCCAAGGGACCACCTGTAGATATTCCAGCCCATATTAAGGAAAGAATGAGTTCTGATGGAAAAGGTATTAACCTTAATGGGTCGCAAATCGGAGTCAAGGGAATGGCTATCGTGGCTCAAACTCCAGAACTTAAAAATGTTACTAGTATGGCCTTAAGAAGTAATAAACTTGGTGATGAGGGTGTCCGCATCATCACTCAATCAAGTACATTCCAAGCCTTAGAATTTCTTTCTCTATGGGATAACGGAATTTCACCTGCAGGGATAAAAATGCTGGCACGAGGAGCAAACTTCAATAAACTGAAAGAGCTTAACCTTATGCAAAATAATATTGGGGATGAAGGAGTTATTCTCCTAGTTGACTCAAGTAATTTATCCCAGTTAACTTCACTAGATTTAAGCGCAAATAAAGTTGGAGACCAAGGAGCTATAGCCATTGCCACATCACCTTATCTATCCAACCTAAAAAAACTCGACCTATTCAACAACCAGATCGGTCCCAGGGGTCTCGAAGCAATACTTAAATCTAAAACACTGATCAGCCTTAAAGAGATTGATTTCGTTAAAAATAAGATAGATGATGCAATAGCCGAAAAATTATGGAAATCTCACATGAACTCTTGTCGCGCTCTGAAAAAAAGTAACAACCCTCAAGAGAAACTCCCGCTTTGTAAAAACTAGAAGCTTTGTGGGCCTTCTCTCTCGCTTGATTAAAAATTAATTTACCTATTCCAACGGCGCTCATTGTACCTATCGATATGTTCTCGAACGCTTTGGGTTCCCCGCATGAAAATGTCTAGCATATCTTTGAGCGCTTCCTTTTCTCCATCGGAGCTTTCCGCTTCTTTAAAATTATTTGCCTCCTCCATTAAATCTTTTAAGAGTATATCCAGCTCTTCATTAAATGCCATAATTCAACTACCTCCCTTTATTTTTGCATACAAAAACCGCCTATTCTTAGTTACTTCAAATAGGCGGTAAAAAAAAGACAAGGATACTACCGACCGGTTAGATTCGATTCATCCCTCAAACGATTTAAAAATATAACAAAAGAAAATCGCACTGAAGAGAATTTAGTTATATAAAGTTTTGGAGAAATGTAGAGTCTACTCAGGTTATTTCTTTATTTTTTAGATATCAAGGGATACTTAGTATCATATTCAACACTTGTGAGGACAGTTTGTTTAGCTAGACGGTTTTTCTGATTAATCACTAGGGGTGCAACCAAATTGGCCGTCATTTCAGTGTGAACCTTAGGTATAGTGACAATAACACGAACTATAACTGATTCCGTTGACTCAATTTCAAGTTGAATTCGTTCGCTATCGCTTAAAACCATTTTATATTCAGGAACAAATAAAAATGGGTCCGTCACAATAAAAGCCAACTCCCTAGTTCTCAATGACTGCAACCACTCCATAGGGCTTTCAGTCTTAGGGTCAAGGGGCAACAAGGCAAACTCATTTTCCTTATCAAATCCATACAAAGCATCTGGAAAAAGGAGAATATCTTTATCTTGAATTTCAAGAGAACCGAAACGTGCGGTTTCGTATTTCATTTTTTTAAATTATCAATAATAAAATCAGTAATTTTTTCTGGATCAAACCCGACTGGAGTGGAAGAGGCCGTTTCATTCTCCTCTTTAATTTTAAGAAATACCTCTTCGCGGTAAACCTTGGTAGTTTTAGGAGCATCTATCCCCAGGCGAATATTTTTTCCTTTGACTTCTATAATAGTAATTTTCACATCATCATTAATTTGAATGCTTTCACCGACTTTTCTTGTAAGAACTAACATGGGCGGATTCCATTCCTTATATTGAAGTAACAAGCCTTCTCAACTATTTCTATCTCACTTTAGAACCGATAAAATTATACCAAAAAAAAAAAATAACGGCTCATTTAGTTACATAATAATTTGGCCATCAAGTAAAACGGGATATTCATTGACTCTATTTGATGATTATGATACTTATCCTTTTTCGCTACGAAACTTTTTTGCAATACTAGGGACGGTAGCTCAGTCGGTAGAGCAGAGGACTGAAAATCCTCGTGTCGGCGGTTCGATTCCGTCCCGTCCCACCACCTCAGCTTATTTAAGGTCTAATTTTATTATTTAGAATGACCTGCTCAAATGACCACCTTTGCCTGAGTAGGTCGAATAGATATTTTAATTTCCAAACCTCATCAAGTGGGATTTTAATTCTTCCAACCCACTGCCAGCATCAATATAAATATACGAATGACGTGCGGATGAGTTTAGAGCAAAATTGATGCGATTAATTTGAGTCCCATCAACAAACATAATATTTGTCCATGGATCTTTAGCTCTATAGTCTCGATGACTTGACACAAAGCTTATAAAATCCTTGAAAGCTTTTACACATAACCTAGAACGCATTCCTTCCAAATCACATACAGCTCGAAGGCCACTCGAATTATTCAAGGTCCGCTTCTGAAGTTTTTCAGCAAGCACGGCATTTTCTGTTGCTTCTACCCTGTTTGTTTTAGATGAAAAATAATCTACTAATTTATTAACTGGGAGATCATAACGAATGGATACATCAAAATCATCTTTAATAAATGTATTATATTTTTCTATGGAAACCTCACCCCAAGGTTTCATTCTCATATCTTGATTTTTACTTGCTTCACCTAAGGAGCTTAAACCATCTAAGCAGTTTTTTTCTGTTAATTCAACGGAACAAAAATATGAGGCAATCTGAAGCCGCTTTTCATAAGCTTGCTTATACTTTGACTTAATACTTTCGTACATATTTTTACGAGGAAGCCAGACTTGCTGCGGATCTTGATGAAGGGCTTTACGCATTTCTTCTAATGGAGTATCATATTTTATTCTAAAAGAATGAGAATCCTTTCCAAGCCCTTGTCTATCATCAAGTATAACTTCCTGCCACTTAATTGATTCTGCCTCCCCAAGAATATCTATTAACGCTAAGCGTTTATAACCAGACATGCATTGTTTATTAGAAATCCGCTGAGAGCAATATAGAGAAAAGATTCTGAATTTTCTATTTATTTTATGTTTGAGAGCTGATATCTTCTCAAGGAAATGATCCTGCTCTGATTTTGATGGCAGTCCTTCCAAAAATGATCCAATCTCTTCTAGGGACGCATCCCATGGAATTAAAATCGTATTAAAACCTCCTGTCCTCAAAAACCGTGTACTAATACCAACCGAATGAATTTGAACTTTACCTACCTTAATCAATGCCGACTCGAAAATCTTTATCCCTTGAAGGCATCGCTCGATAAGTGGAATTTGATCTTCCGTAAATCCAATATTCTCATTAAATGGAAAACATTCAACAGAGCGGACACCAAACTTAAACTCCAAAGAACTCTTAGCAAGAATAAGTTGATTAAATTTATTGGAGGTACTAGAAAAAGATTCGTTTAGGGAAACAAAAATAAAAAACACTACTAGCAAAACTGTTTTTATATAACTCATTAGTTATCTCTTTAGTTATCTCTTTAGTTAAATCTCTTCATAAGACACCCACTGCATTTGCGCCCCTCGAAGAATAAGCATCAAGAGTACGCTTGTGGCAGGTAAGAACAATGACCTGTCTTTCTTTAGAAAATTTTCGCAATCGATCGAGTATTTGATTATTGCGATCATCATCAAAGTTTACAAAAATATCATCCATAACAAGTGGCAGTGGCTCGCTACGTTTTTCGTGTTCTTCTATTAAACCAAATCGTAGAGCAAGATATAATTGCTCTCTTGTGCCACGGCTCATCTCTAGCAACCCTTTCACCCTTTCATTTTCATCAACAATAAAAATATCGTCCGAACCCATCGGTTTAAATATTCTAGCGTAGCTACCTTGTGTCACGTCACAAAATATC
>JABHTG010000148.1 GCA_018697205.1 Nitrospina sp.
AGAATTATGAAAAAGAAATTGCTCACTGGAAAGCTTTAGCCAATAAGGGAGATGCGTTTGCCCAGAACAGTCTTGGTTTGATATACGGCAGCAACGAGCGGGGAGTTTCCCAAGATCATAAGACTGAATTTAAGTGGCATTCACTTGCCGCTAAACAGGGGTTTTCTCCTGCCCAATTTAATCTTGGAATAATGTATACCAACGGCGAGGGTGTTCAAGAAAGCTCTACAAATGCCACATTTTGGGTTTCAGAAGCCGCGAAGCAAGGTGATCTAGAAGCAACATATTTTTTGGCGGAGGCATATGAAAAAGGAGAAGGCGTTCCAAAAGATCGGAAAGAAGCATTTGATTTGTACAAAGTAGCGGCAGGGGCTTCAATATTTGAATGAGTTTCTGGAGCGACAGTTCAACTTTAGGGTAGTTCCATCTATATAATATTCATAGCCTCCAATATATTTCCCACTCCCACAACACTAACAGCCTAAAAGAAGACAACTCCCAAAGTTGAATCTGGCCACCCAAATAGCCAAGTGTTGCGCAGGTAATGAAACACAAGTTAGAGAAGATGGAAGATGTTGAAAGTTGTTAAGGTCTTGTTAAGAAATGTTAAGGTTTTGGCAGGTAGATGTTAACCTAATACACTAACTTATTTTAGATTTAAGTACCTATGCTATATTCCAGTTAATTCAGAACTGTATGGCCACGGTTTTTCATGCAACTTCTAAAAACTTCCTTGTAAGACTCGCTTGTATTCCAGCCCATTATTCCCCCGCCACCTATTCCTCCGACTGCAGCTCCAATAGCCGCGCCTTTTCCAGCATTACCTACTGCCGCTCCGATTGTAGCTCCTGCAGCGGCACCTAACGCACCGCCAATTAATGCGCCTTTCCCAACCTCTTCTCCCGTATCACTTGATGAGTCCTTTGCTAACTCATCACATTCAATTTTATCTTGTTGTATATTGGCTGCATTTTTATCACCATAAGTGTCGATCGCAGGAGTCCATCCTGATTGCGCAGCACAAGCTGATAGCATTAATCCAGAAATCATAATAATCAAATTTGTTTTATTTCTCATTGTACCATCCTTTTTATTTAGCATAAGAGTAAAAGGCGAAGGTCTCCAATGGGCGATCCAAAACCAGCGGTGAACCTTCCTGGCATTTAGCTTCTCTTACAAAATAATAATCTGATTTTCAATTTTACCACTCTGCTTAGAACAAAGGCAAATTCTAAAGGTAGAAGACCGTTTGACAGAACATAACCAAGATTTGTGATTTTAATGGTTTTGTAATAAATTATATATGGGAAAAACAAAGCAAAAAATACACATGAAAATTATTTAGAGCCACTTTAGTGTTTAGTTTTATGACTTATCGAAAACACATAGCCTTATTTTTTGTATGCATCTTTTTTGCTTGTTCCTGCGGTGGAAGAGCCGCCAATCCAGTTTCCGTCAAAAGGGATCAAGACTCAGAGCTTACTTGCATGAAGATTGAATATGAAATTTATCAAATAAGAAACGATATTACCGAGTTGCATTCTCAAGCTGCTAAAAGTAGAAAAAAAAAGAGGGCTCTCAGCATTCTTACTATTTTCACCCCACTGGCGTACGTCCTTAGTGATTTGCGAAAAGCAGAGAAAACTGAGATAAATGCACTGCAAAAAAGACACAATCACATAGTAATGATAGCCAGGAAAAAGGGGTGCGGGGAGGGTAAATTTCTTTTGTCAACTGAGACAAAATGCAAAGACTTCTACACCGTAGACTGTTTTTCCCCTTCTGGGAAAGACAAGAGATGAGGTCACATATCCCCAACAAGTAGTTTTTTTTCTAGATTCAACTAGAGCTTAACATTCACCATATTGCGCGCATCTATCATCTTTTGTCTTTTTGTCAGCTAACTTTTCCTCTTCCGTTTTTTTGACTTCTTTGGGCATTGGGGGAACCAACAATTTTAGGTCGCATTTTCTAGCTATTGCGGCTTGATGTATTGCCTCACTTTCACCCTTTAAACGTTTATACTCGATGGCTCCATCCTCATCACCGTCAAGGAAAAATAATGCAGGCCAAAAAAGAATTAATCCAACGGCCATTTTTGCAGAATCGTCGCTTTCTTTTTCATCTAGTTTAGCGTGCATAGATTGAACTCTTCTAGAAACGCGGTCGCTCTCCATTACTAGCTGCTGGCAATCATAACTTTGATAAATTAATGGTGATACATAGGAAGCAGCCATATCATTTGGTGATGAAGCGCATCCCGTAACGATGAACGTTAGACAAAGGAAAAAGGTGGTAATTTTTAATCTCATCTGGGGTCTCCTTATCAATATATACAAGAAAACTAATTTAAACCGATTACTTTTGAAGCTTTAACCGAAAGAACCCGTTTTAGAAAGAAATGCAATGACCACGGGAGAATAAAAGTGAAATTTAACCACTCAAAAAAAAATAGCTAACAACATTAGCTTATACCAGAATAAAAAAACTTATCAAATGTGGAATTACTAGATCGCAATAAAGTTCAATTTAATAACAATAATTTTTCTATAAATTGTCTAATATTTTCTCTTATAGAACCTTCATTTGCTAGCTTTAGTCTAGTTGGCCCATAAGCCGCATCCCCAAATGTCGCTGTATACGAAGCACTAATTTTTTGATCAAAAGTAATATCCTTTGTTTCGTTGTTTCTAAGTAAGTAATCAGCAGTTGAGGTTACGGTGAAACTAAAACCAAACATTGGTTGGTCAACCTTTTCTAAATTGACACTTAAATTATACTTGCCGCCGGTATTAGGTGGAGTTAATAATTGTTTCCTCCTACAGTGATTCTTCTAACGCTTTTTTAAGCTCCTGACCACCCACTTCAGACGTCCACATAGGGTTAGTCTCCTCTCCCCCTGTGACTTCCTTAAGAGTTATTGCGTTTTTCAAGAAGAAATTTTCAGGGACAGGTAAAATTGAATGGTCGTCAGGTATCATCGCACTATAACGAGCTCCTGAGGCGCATCCGACGAGAGTATAAATGAAAAGCACCAATAATATTTGCGATATTATTTTTCTATTCATCTTTCTTCTCCTCTTTAAAAATCTATCATTACTCTCTCGTCTCTATTAGCACTATATTTTTCGATACCTGTTCAATAAAATCAGGAAGGGAGTTTTTAGGTTCACTGGGAATTACAACAATACCCGTGTTAGCAAGCATCAACTTGGAAAGCATCAAATCTGGAACAGTTGAAAGAAGGTTTTTCACAAACGAGGACTTGATCGCATAATTGACGTTTTGCGGTATCGCCCCCATTGCATCTATTGCTAAAGAGGACAATGAGGCTGTTGTGATGCCGATCACTTCTCCCTGTTCGTTGAACAAAGGACCTCCGCTGTTGCCTGGCTGAATAGGTAGGCTGACTTGGAAGAAAGCAGGATCATCCTTTAACCCTGTTATCGCGTTAATAACCCCTTCAGAGTACTTTGGTCTTTCACCCATTAAATTAGAGGCAGGGTAACCGATGGTAAAAACCTTCTCCCCGATCCTTGCCTGAGATGAGTCACCCAGTTTAATTTGTGCAACAGAAAAAGGAGGAGCATCTGTTAGTTTCAAGACGGCTATATCACCCCTTATGTCCTTAGCTACAACCTTAGCT
>JABHTG010000034.1 GCA_018697205.1 Nitrospina sp.
AGTTAGACTTGTCAACACGTTTATTTTCTAAACTCTTTCTATATTTTTTTGCTCAACTATAGACATGGTCAGTTTTGATATATTTTTTGAATGTATTGAAAAAACATATCGTTACGATGGTAATTAAAAGTAGAGAACCAACGGCGGCTCTATACTTCAAGGTTTCGGTATCTTGAAGTACCCATACAATACTTCCCCAAAGTAAAGGGCCTGCAATCGAAGCCATTTTACCAGCCATGCTATAAATACCAAAAAACTCTCCGATTTTTTGAGGGGGAGATAGTTCCACTACTATAGCTCTGCTGGCAACCCATACCCCTCCCATTCCTACTCCAGCTATAGGACCTACCACCCAGAATAATGATTTCCCTGGGCTTATTATTATGAGAATTAGTGCTACAAGCCAAAGCCACAAAACGAGACTATAAGAAAAGACCGTTCCTTTATATTTGACCAACCAACCGACTATTAAGGATCCTAGCATGGCAAAAATAGTTGAAAGAATTAAAAAACTTGTTATTTGTTTGCTATCAAATCCAATGACTTTTGTTGCGTATACTGACATAAAAGCAATAATCGTATTAACAACATCGAGAATAAGAAAATGAACGACAAAAAATTTTAATAAAACATGATAGTCAGATGTGTTTGCAATTGTTTTTTTTAAAATTCGAAAAGATTGACTGATATCTAGATAAAAGGGTTTTGGGTCGAGGTCTTTTACGAAAAGAAAACATGGTATGGCAAAAATAAGAAATAGAGTCGCCGTGGGAAGAAATGCTGCTGACCTATTGCCATTGGTTACAAAGGGTTCAACTAGGCTTAGTCCAGCGATAGAGCCAATATAACCAAGTGCTACCCCATATCCTGAAATTATCCCTACATTTGAGCAGCGGGCAACGCTAGGTAGCATGCCATTGTAAAACACTAGTGCTGACTGATAGCAGTAATTAGCAATAACAAATAAAAGGAGACCCATCCACAATTGATCAGCTTGCCCAATTAGCGCAGTGGCTAAAACCGAAATGATGGTAAGAAGAGTTAGGGGTAAACGTCGTCTTCCAGTTTGGTCTGAAATCGTTCCGAAAACAGGCGCGCTAATAGCGACTGCCAACATAGAGCCAGAAAGAGCTGTGCTATAAAGTATATCCTGCCCGCCATGATCCACTGTGACCCATAGGGCGAAATAGAGCGAGATCACGTTCATGGAAAAAATAGTATTGGCGAAGTCGTAAAATGCCCAAGAAGCAATAGCCCTTTTGTTGGGTCGCTTGGTCATGGCATTGGCAGTACAGTACGAAATCCGTAGATTTCGTTTTTGATGTGAGGACGATTACGTGAGCGTCGAACGACTTGCACTCCATCAATATTGTTTAAGTAGGACCCGCCACGTAGCACTTTATAGATTCCCTTATCCAAGGGTCCTTGAGGATTCAGTTCTGGACTGATGTGGTAGAAATTTTTGTCATACCAATCGAGACACCACTCCCAAACATTTCCAGACATATTTAACAATCCAAATGGACTGGCCCCTGATTCGTAATAATTCACAGGTGCAGTTTTTTTGTAATTATCATCTTCGCCAAATATATTTATGTAATAGAAGAAAAATCCTTTATCAAATTTTCCTCCCCAAGGCCATAGTCTGTGATCATTTCCACGGGCAGACTTTTCCCACTCAGCTTCTGTTGGTAGCCGTCGGCCTTTCCATTTTGCGTAAGCCATAGCATCTCGCCAGCTAACACCAACGACAGGATGGTTTGGTAAGCTTAAGGTTTTATCCTTCCAGAATATTGGTTTTTCATGGCCAGTCGCTCCAATGAATTCCATATATTCTTGGTTGCTGATTTCATATTTATCGATAAAAAATGCTTTCGTGTAGACAAAATGAAGAGGTTTCTCATCTTCTTTACCAGAAGAATTTCCCATCGGGAAGTACCCTTCAGGGATAAAAACCATTCCCGGAGGTGGTATTGGATTAGGTTGACTATTTGCTGATGTAGGGGGAGAAACTATGAAGAGGACAAGAAAAAAAAAGCCTAAGAATTTTTGTGGTTTTTTTTTGAGATTTTCATTCATGAAATTTTGAAAAAACTGATCCTTTTAACGAGGGATGCGGATACTTCACCTTCACGGTCCATAGGGAGATTAGATTCAATTCCTTCAATATTTATCCATTTGTAGTGTCCATTCCAGCAATTTAAAGTTATTACTGTATTTCCATATTGGTCGTCCGAACTGTTTAAGAAAACAGGTGCTTCACATTTTTCACAATACCCTTGGATCTGTTGATCAGGTTTCTTTGTCATGACAGAGTGAGATTAAAAAAACTTTAAATTTGTAATTACTTAAAACATAAATATAATTTTATGTTGAAAGAGTAGCCACAGCAAGTTAAATATATTGTGTTATTTTTATGTAGTAAATAAAATTAGATAAAGTCAAGTTGATTTTTTAAAAGGCCTTTAAGAAGGTCTATTGGAAGTCCAACGATGTTTGAATAAGAACCGTCATAGCTTTCAACCATAAATGACCCGTTTCCCTGAATAGCATAGGCGCCTGCCTTATCCATGGGTTCTCCAGACTTGACATAAGAATTGATTTCATTCGAAGTAAGATTTTTGATGCGAACACGAGAAATACTAGCCGCGGAAAAAATTTCGGAATGAACTATGGAAACTCCAGTAATTACTTTATGCTCTTGCCCGCTTAATTGTCTCAATATTTGGCGGGCGTTTTCTGTATCAATAGGTTTGCCGATAATTTTTTCTTTTAAAACGACTATGGTATCAGCACCAATAACCAAATGATGAGGTTTGTGTTTTGCTACCGAAACTGCTTTCTTGCGACTTAATAGCTTTGCATTTTCTTCCGGAGAGAGGTCTGCTTTGCAAATTTCATCTATTTTGCTTGGGATTACCTGAAAATCATTGATTATTGTTTTAAGTAGTTCGATTCTTCTTGGAGATTGAGAGGCTAGGATAACAGGTACTTTTACGGTGTTCATTTTAAGTTATATTTTAATTGCATTTAGTTCTATAGTGGAAAACTAGGAATATTTTATTTATTATACACTTATAGTGAACTTAAAAGTATGGTGTTTGGATTTGCATTTTAACAAAACCATAAACTAAAAAGGTTTAAAATTTAACTATGGCTGGTTCTTCTTTTCAAATTCAGGTTAGACACATACAGGTTGCTGATAAAAAAATAGCTGACCTGTTAGTTGAGACTATCAAAGAGTTAAAGTCAGGTGTAGCTCAAGTCCAGTTATTAATGAAGCTGGCTGAAAAATATAGTAACTGTCGTTCAAAAAATGATGGTGGTAATCTTGGTTGGGTCGAAATGGGATGGAATCCAGAAGACCCACGCTCGCCACGAGGTGGATTTAAGAAGCTTCAAAATGAAGAGCTTCATGACATTATTTCTAGCTCCTTAGAAAAAAATGAAATACATCAGGGAACGATACATGGACCCGTAAAAACCAAAGATGGGTACCACGCATTAATTATAGCCAACGAGTTTAAAACAGATCGAATTTTATGATTTGGAAGAACAGAAGGATCCAATAAAGCTCCTCACCTGTCAAGCTCATGAAAAATCCTACCGAAACCCAAGCAAATCTTTGCCGCATTTGTGACTTAAAAGAATATCATCCGGTTTATCGGGTCCGCGAGATGATGTGTGGACTTGATGAAGAGTTTTTGTATTTTCAGTGTGTCCAATGTAAGTGTTTGCAAATTATAGAATTTCCAGCAAACATATCGAAATATTATCCCAAAGGATATCTTAGCTTTGTTACAGATCCTTCTTACTTTTATCGCAAGCCGCTTGAAAGTTCAGTTCGTCGACTGAGAGATAGTTATAGTGCTCTCGGCAAAGGGTTGATAGGTCAATGTGTTGAAAAAATTTATCCAGCACCCGCAGACTTAAAAACTTTGTCTCTTATTCCCTTAACAAAAGAATCAAAAATTCTGGATGTAGGGTGTGGTACGGGCACCCTCCTTTATCTTCTGTATGAAGCCGGGTTTTCCAATTTGCTGGGAGTCGATCCTTATATTGACCAAGATATAAAATATGAAAATGGATTAACTATTTTACGCCAGGGGCTTCAAGAGGTGAAAGGGTCATGGGATTTGATCATGTTTCACCATTCTTTTGAACATATGCAGGACCCAACAAAAACTCTGCAGTCTGTCTCTAGATTACTTAAGCCAGGCGGATTTTGTTTGATTCGTGTTCCGGTAGTTTCGTCTTTTGCTTGGGAGAATTACGGGGTTCACTGGGTTCAAATTGATGCACCTCGACATTTTTTTTTACACAGCTTGGACAGTTTGCGAATCCTTGTAAGAAAAGAAAAATTTTATATAGAAGACATAGTTTTTGATTCAGATGAATTTCAGTTTTGGGGAAGCGAGCAGTACGAAAATGGGATCTCTTTGCAATCGGAGAAGTCTTATAGCGTGAATCCTGCCAAGTCTATTTTTAACCAGAAACAGGTAGATAAATTTCGAAAAAAGGCAGAGCAACTCAACCGAGATGCCCGTGGCGATCAAGCAGTATTTTATTTAAAAAAGATTGATGCTTTTTAAACAAAGTTATAGGCGAAACAACCGCTTGAGCATCTGACCATGTAGTGGGGGCACGATTTACAGGGTTCTTTGACTTCGGTTTTCTCAAAAACATTGTTTAAGAACCTAGCTCCCATACGAGCCGTGGCTATTGAGTTAACTTCTTTAAATTCACGGATGTTCCCTAATTGCATTTCATGAAAAGGGAAACAGTTGAAGCAGTCGCCTTTTGAATCTATATCCATTGGGCTACCATCAGCACATCCAAAATAAAGGTCCTGATTTTTCCATTCATCTAATTTTGGGACCTGCTTGAAGCCGTGAAAATAAAACCGTTGAACGAGATCAGTTTCATCTGCTTCAATTTCGTCTAAAAAGCAGGGTGGGAAAGAGCAGTCAAATCTAAAGGCCATCTGTGGGAATCTTTTTAGAAGGTCAAACATCTTTCGACCTAGTTCCGGATAGTCCCTTATGGGGAGATAAATATTAGATTCGCCCCCTACTATTGGAAAAGCCGGACTTACCCTGATTCGGTATTGTTGATCTTTTGGTAAACCTACATTTTGATAAATTGCATCTATTTGTTCGCATTGTGATTCTATATTCTGATCTTTGGAGTATAGATTAATACTGAATGTGGTGCTGTATCCATTCTTGCGCATCAATGTTTCAGCAACTTCTCGGCACCGTTCATGATTTTTTTCGGAAATATTGTCAAGTGTTTGCCAGTTTAATAAAACTGAAAAAGTAATTTTTCTTTTGAGTGCCCCGTCGCGTCCGATGATATTAACCAGCATGTCCAGAACTTTGTCACCCATCAATCCATTTGTAAATAACCCCAGGGATGTATAAGAAGGCATAGCATCAAGTGTTTGGGTGAAAATATCATTGAACTCTGGGTGGAGGGTTGGTTCGCCTCCCATAAAATTGATAACAGGAGTATTTTTGATTTTAGGAAGTAATTCTTTTGTGAAATAGTCGAAATCCATAGACTTTCCAGGAGTCCGCACGGTTTCTTCCATATATTCATCAGCGAAACAGTAATTACATTTTAGATTACAATAACTGTTTAAAATGATATTCATTATGAATTGAGTAATTATCTAAAAGCTTGTTAATTATTTATGGTTCATTGGGCTTTTGAATGACCCAAATTGACAAAAGCTTAAAGAAGTTTTGTTTATAATAGACAAGTAAAGTTTAGGTTATTAATTCTAACATATATGGGGGGGGATTGTGCATGAGGTTAAGCTAGCTTTAAACTAGCTTAACCTATATTTCTAGGAAGAAAAAAAGTGCTAAACTTAATGAAAAGTAAGTGAAATTTAACTTTAGACATCCCGCTCAATACAGAAAGCCCTTTACTTATTTGAGAGGCTATTTTTATTAATCAAGGTTCGAATGTTTTTTTTCTTCGTATAATTTGAGAAGTCCCAGCGTGAACGACCATGCGAAGTTCAAAGGGATAAGTACGGCAGACATTTACGAAAATTTGAATTGCTTGATCTTTTGCTTCGGACTCGTCTTCAGCGTCACACTTTATCTCCCAAGTGGAGTTTAGAGTGGGTATTTTTTCTAAACCATGTTCTTCAAGGCGCATATCCATTTCCTTTATAGCATCTTCGCTAATACCTTTTAATTCTGTAGCAATTAAAACGTTATAAGTTTGGCTCAAGATATTCCTCCATGATAGTTTCAATGATTCGATATTTTTTATAGTGTATAATAATCAATCTAGAATGAAAACTAAGTACAATAGTGCATAATTTATTAACCTCATAATTTCAGGTTTTTCTTGTCCTCCTTTCAAAATGTTAAAAATAAAGCTACTTTTTGCGGGAGACCCTTGGGAGCCAATTCCCCCCCCTTAATTGTTGCTGAGATAGGGTTTAATCATAATGGAGATGTCGACTTAGCTTGTGAAATGATTAGGTCCGCTGCGGAAAATGGCGCTGATGCTGTCAAGTTGCAAACTTTCATCGGTAGTGAGTTTATTTCAAAAACGGTCAAGGCTAAGGATCCTGATCATCCAGAGTGTGAAATTTTCTTTTACGAATTTTTTCAACGGTATCAGCTTACCCGCAAAGATTATGAAACCTTGTTTGGATTTTCCCATGAGCTAGGCATTCCTCTATTTTCTACCCCCTTTGACAATGATTCGCTCGATATGCTAGTTGAGCTCGGAATGCCTGCGATTAAAATTGCTTCGCCTGACCTTACCTATCTGCCGTTTCTGAAACGGGTAGGACAGACAGGTTTGCCAATAGTTCTTTCAACGGGTATGGGAACGAATGAAGAAATCGAAACTGCCTTAAAAGCGATTCGGCGTAAGGGTAATGAAAATATCATTCTGTTGCATTGTGTTTCTAATTATCCCTCTCAATACCATGAGATGAACCTTGCTTGCCTGCAAAAAATGACTTCGCGTTTCAAGATACCAGTTGGACTATCTGATCATACTACGGACAATTTGTCAGGAATTGTGGCAGCGTCTTTGGGTGCTGTGATGATAGAAAAACACTTTACGATCGATCGTGGTCTTCCGGGAGTGGATCAGCAAATTTCTATGGAACCCTCTGAACTAGCCGCCTTGAAAGAGGCGACGGTTAGTGTACAGAGCATTCTAGGAGACGGGGTGAAAAAAACACAAGACTCTGAAGAAACTGTAAAGAGGTCAGCTCGGCGTAGTTTAGTTGCTCGGATAGATATCGAATTGGGTACAGTTATAACCTTAGAAATGATCAGTTTGAAACGGCCCGGTACGGGTATTCCTCCAACCGATTTAGAGCTTGTTATCGGGAAAAAAACAAAAACTACTATCCTCGCAGAACAGGTTGTTACCTGGGAAATGGTCCAGTAGAATCATCCTAAGAGCATCATATTAGGTTAATATGGCAAAAAACTTCACACTCCTTCTAACAACTATTTTTTTGTTATTTATTCTTGGAGAGTGGTTGTTTCCAAGGTTGCTAGGAAAACTTCCCTTACGCTTATATGGTTCTATCGAAACAAACCTCCGAATTTTAGCCCAAAGTTCGAAGAAGGATCTATTGCCAAATGAATACATAGCCATTGCAGGTGATTCCTATGCAGTTGGGTCAGGAGATTGGTTGGATGAAGCTCGGAAAAAGAGTTTTTTAGGGTCCCCTGACTATTCCCCCGCCCATTTGATTTATAAAAAAATAGGGATTGATGTTGTCTCTTTTGGTCAGGGCGGTGTTGGTAGTTTTGGCGGAATTTGGAAAGAGCCAATTACTCAGTTTTTATACATAAACTCCGTCAAAAACTTTCAACTTTTTCCTCCTAAAGTATTTTTGGTTTTTTTTTATGAAGGAAATGACATTTACAATAATGTTCAATTTATAAGGGGAAAATTTTTATCGATTCAAAAGGGATCCCAGAAAAATAAAATTGCATTGAATGAAGTCCCAGCCTTTTTAAACCTAGAATTCCAAAACGTGCTAAATGGCGACTATGATAGAAGTTTATGGAAGAATCTGTTGTTCACAAGATCTTTTATTCAAGGTATTTTAAACCTGATGAAAGAATTATCCTCCTTAAACAAAAACCACACATCTTACTTTCCATTTCCCAAAACACCAATCAGCCTTGCATTAATTAATGGAACACAAACGCCACTTCCAATGCATTTACAAGGGCCGCCTTTGTTCTTTAAAGCATCAGATCCTATATTAGGACAAAAAGATTTTTCAAGGGATGAACAGTTGAAGGAATTTTATATAACTGAAGAAGAGTATAAATTAGGTTTGTATGTTTTTGAACAGGCACTAGCTGCTCTGGTAGAATTTTTTCCACAAGCAGAAATCAAGGTCATATTCATCCCCTCTCCTTTATCTTCCTACCAGATGATCTCCCCGAAAGTTTCGTATAGAGGGATGGTTGGGAACAAAGGTTTAATGGAGACCGCCATAATTAAAAAAAGACATGTAAAAATATGCGAATCTATTAAAACTATTTCTTTGGCTAGCGGCGCTTCATTTTTAAATACCACCAAGAGCTTAAGAAAGGTTTCATCTCAGGGATTTATACATGGTCCAGTCGACTGGGACCATTTCAATAAAGCGGGATATGAGGCATTATCTACGGATATCGCGAAAGTATTTTTAAAGCCAAAAGGAATTGCTAGGGTAGATAATTGCATTGATTAAGGGAGTCTGATGATGAGATGCGGTCTGTTAGTTTTTGAGGTCTTCCTTCCTTTGTTTATTATTTGTTGCAACTTTCCTGTAATCGGCATAATCCAGCAACAATACTCCCTAGTATGCAATGGGTCAATGCTGAGATAGCTCCTGGAACAGTTGCTAAACTAAAATCAGGAAAGTTGTTTCTAGCAAGTTCTGTCGCCAAGCCAGAATTTTGCATCCCTACCTCGATAGATATTGTTTGGGAATTTTTTTTACTAAAATTGAGCCATTTTGATAAAAGATATCCAAGAATAAATCCTAGTGCGTGTAGAGTGACAATCACGATAACGAGGGTAGGTCCTGTAGAGATAATCTCTTCTTTTTTGGCGGCGAGAATAAAGTCTACTATGAACACGATTGATATGACAGCGATGAAAGGTGTGTAGGAATTAATTTTTTTGACCCATTTTCTAAAAAAGTGATTGAGTAAGGCTCCTGCTGTCACTGGCAGTATGACCACCTTAAAAGTGTTTACTAGGAGCCCTGTTGTGTCTACTTGAATTGGTCCTTCTATCGAATTCCGTGAAATGAATTCGATCATGATGGTAGTGAGTAGCGGCGTTATTAAAACAGCGATAAGGGTGGAAACAGCTGTTAGACTTACGGAAAGAGCAATATTAGTTCGTGCTATGAAACAAACAACATTGGATGCTGTCCCTCCAGGACAGCAAGCCACCAAAACAATTCCTATTAAATAGTCTATAGGCAAATGAAAAATTTTTGCGAGGCTAAAACCCAAGAGCGGCATGATGGTATATTGAAGTCCTACGGCAAGGGCAATGGATCGGGGAATTTGAATAACTCGCAGAAAATCTTCTAGACTCAGAGTTAGTCCCATGCTCAGCATAATGATTCCAAGAAAGTGAGGGATCCATGTGGGCTGAAACCATGTGGCTGTAGAGGGGTTCCATAAAGCTAAACAAGCACCCCCGACAACCCAGACCGGAAAAAAATTTGCCAGCGTGATGAAAAGTTTTTCGACTCGACTCACAGTTCCGGTTTTTGCGCAATAATACTGGAGAAAGCCTCTTTGCCATCATCGTAAGTCTGATAGCGAATAATTTTAAATTCTTTGAATATTTCTAGAAGTTCGTTACGTTTTAGGAGATATTTTTGAGGAAAGCGGGAATACTTTAGAAAGTCGGTATTGAAGGTCTCGATTAAAACCATGCCACCTGGCCTAAGTGAATCCTTTATCTGGCCAAATAAACCTCTGTTCATATAATAGGTACAAATAACTAAATCATAAGAGTTTTTTTCTAGTTGATAATTTTCTAAATCAACCACCCTTGTTTCAATTTTAGTATTGAGGTGATTTGCACGTTGCTTTGCTTTGTTGAGACCTATAGGGGAAATATCTAATCCCAGCACATCGAACCCTTGGGTTGCCAGATAAACTCCATTGCGACCCTCACCCATTGCCAAATCGAGTGCTTTGTTTTTAGGGAGTAGGTTAATATTGTCCTTTAAGAAAGGGATTGGTTCGATGCCATAAAGAAATCCCTCAATATCATAATATTTATCCCAGCGACTCTGGTCATTTGGTGCTCCAGAGACTATTACTGGCATCAAGGTACTTAAAATAATTAGAAAAATTAAATTAATTTTTGTGGTCAACATATTTACCTGAAATAGCATTGAGAGAATGGTCTTTATATTTAAGATAATTTAATTCTATTCTAAGACTAAAACCTGTCAAGGTGAATTCCCGTTTACACACTATGTTGGACATTGTAGAATTATATAAATACACATAGTTATGACAAGGTCAAAATAAAACAAAGATTAACTATTAAGGAGGAATAGCTATGCAATTGGGTTTGCGTTTTCTAGTTACAATAACCTGGGGGCTAATTTTTGTTGGGTGTTCGTTTGGTATGTTATCAGTTGTCTCTGCTGAAACGGGAAAAGTAAAACCTGTTAAAATCTCCTCCGATCAAAGGTATGAAAAACACTTGGACGGCACCATTCTTGATAAAAAAAATGGTTTGATGTGGATGAGTAGCGATTATTGGCAAATGGAACATAAATGGGTCAATTGGTATACAGCGAAGGAATATGTTCAACGGATGAATAATAAAAAATTTGCTGGTTACAATGATTGGCGTTTGCCGTCGGTAAAAGAAGCCACTCTGCTTTATGAAAGACGTAAGCGAAATATAGATAAGGATGGAGATAAAATTTTTATTGATAATATTTTCCCAAAAGGAGCTGGTTGGAGTACTTGGACTAGTGAGGATAAATTAAATAAAGCTCTTGTTGTTTCTTTTAAGGATGAAGGTGGAGAGTCTTATCAAGACAAGGTATCAGGAACTGACGCATTTTTAAGACTCGTTCGCCATGCGACACCATAATGGTTTTTCTTATTCTATAGGATATGATTATTCTGAAGTCCGACAAAGATACTTGATTTAAATAAGGATAGGTTCTTTTTAGTATTTTAAGAAGGCTTAAAAGTTATTACTCAAAAGTTTTACGTGAGCTGAAAATGGTTAGATACAAGGCTGTGTTGAGTTTAGGGTTTCTGATAGTACTGACTTTTTCTTCAACTTCAACAAAAGCATTCCACAATGATATTTATTATCCTAGAGTCCCTGAGGATCTTCTTGAAATTATTCAGGATATGGATAACCCTTTTCCCCCAACAAGGAAAAATATAAAAGAGGGAAGTAATGTATACTTTGGAAAGGGATTATGTGTCAAATGCCATGGTGTTAAAGGAAAGGGAATAGAAGTCTCCGGTCACTCTCCACGCAACTTCACTGATCCCAAATGGCAGAATATTCGAACCGATGGAGAAATGATGTGGGTATTAAAAAATGGTAGTCCAGGAACCAGTATGCCGATTAGAGTTGGAAAAGTAATCAGCGAGGAAGAAGGTTGGAAGGTGATTCTCTTTATCAGGTCATTTGCCGGAGTCTAACGAGATTTGATGAAAAAATTTTAATGACTTGTGAAGAAGCTTTAATCTAAACGTTACATCATATAACAAATACAAGCACAAATATTTTTGCTAAGGAGTAAGTAATATGGCGGGGAAAATACTTAAAATAAAATTATTAACGATATTGACATTTATGGGTGCTATTTTTTCTTTTTGTGTTATTTCGCCTGTGAATATTGAAGCTGCGTCTAAGGGATCCTATGAACTGAAAATTCCATTAGGGTTAGATGAGGAAGCCTTTAAAGTCCCACAAGACAACCCAATGACTAAAGAAAAAGTTGAACTGGGTCGCTTGCTTTTCTTCGACAAACGTCTTTCAGCTAACAATACAATAGCTTGTGCGAGTTGCCATATACCAGCTTTGGCTTTCACTGACGGACAACCTGTTTCGACAGGAATCAATAACCAACAGGGAGGTAGAAGCGCCCCAACTGCTATAAACCGGGGGTTTAGCAAAGCTCAGTTTTGGGATGGTCGTGCTGCTACTTTAGAAGACCAGTCAATAGGGCCATTCGCTAATTTAATTGAGCATGGGTTTACAAGTCATGATGAGTTAATTAAAAAAATCAACAGTATTCAAGGTTATAAAAAACTATTTAGTGATGTTTATGGAGTAAATAAATTAACTAAAGAAAATGTTGGTAGAGCGATTGCTTCTTTTCAAAGAACGTTAGTTTCGGGAAACAGTCCTTTTGATCGTTTTGACTATGAGGGAGATCAAGGTGCTATTTCAGAGTCTGCAAAGAGAGGTAAAAAGCTTTTTTTTGACAAAGCACGATGTAACCTTTGTCATATGGGTACGAATTTTTCTGATGAGCAGTTTCATAATATAGGGATCGGTTGGGATGATTCTGACACCTTAGATTTAGGTCGTTATCGAGTAAGCAAAAACGAAAAAGATTTAGGGGCATTTAAGACTCCAACTCTTAGGGAAATTACCAAGACAGCTCCATATATGCATGATGGTAGGTTTGCAACCCTTAAAGACGTAATTGCACATTACAACAAGGGGGGTATTAAAAATCCCTTCTTGGATAATCAGATCATACCGCTTAAACTTTCCGATTCCGAGATAGACGATTTGGTTGCAATGCTTCGTGCTTTAGAGGGAGAAGGTTGGCAGCATGTTAAAGTGCCTACAGAATTCCCGCAATAAAAATAAAATTTATCAGCTAATTCATAACCGTAAGTTATGATTAGAAGGGTAGTTTTACTTAAAGCTAGAATAAAACTCTATGGTCTACTTTACACGTTTTAAACCTAGGTTTTTGGTGCTTTTTGCCGCGTTGATTTTTTTGTTATCTTATGTCGGAGAAGCATTTTCTGGCCCCAGTGTGAGACATGGTTTGAGGCAGTATAGACAACATGATATGCATCATGGAGCTGGCCATATGGGCAAAGGAACGTGTCCGCAAGTACGATACACTGCATCGGCACCTGATGAATTTTTGAAATTAAAAAACCCATTAAAAACCGATTCGATGAACTTATTTGCAGGGGAATCGCTCTTTCATACAGATGCGCAACCGACAGCATGCAAGATTTGTCATGGTTCAACAGGTAATGGGATGGGAATGATGGCGCCTGGTCTTAACCCTCCACCAAGAAACTTCTCTTGCTCTGAGACGATGAAAAATATATCAGATGGTCAGATGTTCTGGGTTGTGAAAAACGGATCGCCTGGCACGGGAATGAATGCTTATAAAAATTTGACTGATGAACAAGTCTGGCAAATCATCCTTTATCTTCGAACACTGGCTAATTAGATGTGGGTAGAAAAGTTAGTTAATATTTTGAACAATTAATTTAAATAAGGTAATTTTTTAAGTAGCATATCAATTCACTTGATGGTCCCTCTCGAAGAAAGTGACCTTCTGATTTTCAGGTTCACTTTTCTTTATATAGTTGTACTAAGTTAATGGAATTTTGAAGAGAGAAAAGTGTGAAGCTTATTATTATATTTACGAGCTTTTTTTTTGTATTTCAAGTTGTAGAGGTTTCTTCAGATGGGAAATTGAGTTCTTTAGATCGTTATCTGTCCAATATACCCATGTACTCTGCAAATTATTTAGTTATTGCTTCAGGCATTTGCCCTCAGGTGCGTAAAACCAAAAAAGCACCTTCAAAGTACGTTCTTAAAAAAAACCCCTTATTCGCTAATACAAAAAATATTAAACGAGGGGAATCGCTTTATCAGAAAGAAGCAAAACCTACAGCTTGTAAAATGTGCCATGGTGTTCAAGGCAATGGGAATGGACGTTTGGCGCGTGGGTTGGAACCTGCCCCCAGAAACTTTACCTGTGAAGAAACAATGAAATTCCTGTCAGATGGTCAGCTGTTTTGGATTATTAAAAATGGATCCAAAGGAACTGCCATGCCAGCTCATAAATTTTTCATGAGCGATAAAGATATATGGCAGGTAATTCATTACTTGAAGCGATTTGCTTATTAATGTTTTTTTCTTAACAAAAAAATAACATTAACGAATAGTCAGCTTTTTATATTTGGATCGTCTGTTTTCTTCACGTCCACCCAATTCTTCTCGACGTTTTTCCTGGTATTCTTCAAAATTGCCATCAAACCAGCGTACTTTACTATCGCCTTCGAATACAAGTAAGTGAGTACAGATCCGGTTTAGAAAAAAACGGTCATGACTTATCACAAGAACACAGCCACTAAAATTGAGAATTGCGCTTTCTAGGTTACGTAGCGTGGTGACGTCTAGATCATTAGTAGGTTCATCAAGAAGCAAGACATTTCCACCTCGTTTTAGTAACTTTGCTAAGTGAACTCGGTTGCGTTCACCTCCCGATAAGTTACCCACCTTTTTTTGTTGGTCACTTCCCTTAAAATTGAATTTTCCTACATAAGATCTCGAATTGATGGGGCGGCCTGAAACCTCTATTTGATCGGTACCACCTGTAATTTCCTCAAAAATAGTTTTTTCGTCGTCAAGGCTATGCCGGTGTTGATCAACGTATGATAATTTCACCGAAGAGCCAATTTCTATTTTTCCTGAGTCAGGCGATTCTTCGCCTACAACCATTCTGAAGAGAGTTGTTTTACCAGTTCCATTTGGACCTATCAATCCGACAACTGCGCCTCGGGGAATGGAAAAAGTTAGATCTTTGATAAGGAGGTTGTTCTTGTAGCCTTTGGTCATGTTAGTTACTTCAATTACTTTTTCTCCTAACGGAGGCCCTGAGTCGATCTGTATGTCAAGGGTGTTTTCATCAATCTCCACTTTTTGAGATATAAGTTTTTCATAGTCATTTATTCGACTTTTATTTTTTGTTCGCCGGGCACTAGGACTTGCTCGGAGCCATTCCAGCTCCTGATCAACTTTTTTCTGCAAACTGGATGCAGTTTTTCCTCTTTTTTTGAGTAGCTCAGATTTTTGTTCCAACCATGAAGTGTAGTTACCTTCAAACGGGATTCCTCGTCCACTTTCTAACTCAAGGATCCATTTTGTAATATTGTCTAGAAAATAGCGGTCATGGGTAGAGACAATGACATTACCTGGATAATTAGCCAGAGTTTCTTCCATCCATTGTACTGTTTCAGCATCGAGATGATTTGTGGGCTCGTCAAGAAGAAGAATATCTGGTTTTTTAAGAAGAGCGCGACACAACGCAACACGCCTAGCTTCTCCACCAGATAATGATGAAGATAATTGATCATCTGGAGGAAGCACTAGGGCGTCCATCGCTACATTGATTTGACGGTCTAGTTCCCATCCATCTACTGAATCAATTTGATCTTGCAAACGCCCCATTTTTTCAAGAGCTTTTTCCATCTCGGCTTCTGATAAAGATTCGCCCATTTTTGTAGTTACTTCGTTAAACTCTTTAAGGAGTTTTTTAATGTCAGAGAAAGCTTCTTCTACATTTTCTCGTACGGTTTTATTCATATCTAAAAGCGGTTCTTGTGAGATAAACCCAACTCGAGTTCCTTTTAGGGGATCTGCTTTTCCATCGAATTCTGTGTCCTCGCCTGCCATGATTTTTAGTAAGGTCGATTTTCCAGATCCGTTTTCACCAACTATGCCAATCTTGGCTCCGTGATAAAAAGAAAGATTAATATTTTCTAAAACGGTTTTGGCACCGTAAGTTTTTGAGAGGTTACTGATTGTGAATACGTATTCTCCTGCCATTTTTCTCCTTAGTTACTTTTTTTAAAGATAATAAAATCAAAATTATTGTTATAGCAGATTTTCATTTTAAATTCGTCTGCTATCCACAAAAAGGTTTTATAAATATAGAAAGTAATGTGAGTTGGATCGCGCTTGTAATACCATTCACTGAAAGACCTAGTGCATAAAGAATTTTCTTTTAAAGGGTAAAATCGTGTCATTACTGCCAAGTATCCGTTTCTTGATATTTTTGGTATCAGATGAGCGAGTTCTTTTCCTGGGCTTTTTATATGCTCGAAGGTCTCAGTTGAGATAATTAAATCATACTTGTCCCTCAGTTCTTCATCGGGAAAGAAGTTTAAGTCGTAGCCATAAGTTTGATACCCTTCTCGCTCAAGTAGTATTTTTAGAACAGGTTCATATCCACAGCCATAATCTAAAATGGTATTTATTCCACAGCATACTTTATTAATTGTTTTAATTTTTTCTTGAAACATTCTTACGTATCCTTCGTTGTCCAACGAATTGTCGTGTTGTAAATAACGTTCGACCGCTTCTTTTTTTGAAATAAAAAACCTGGGTGGAACAAAAGCGAGACAACACTTTTCGCAAGAGAAATATTCCCTAGCATCCTCTTTCAGGAAAATAACAGTAGAGTGGTGATTGCAAAGTGGGCATTTCATTGGATATGGCTGTAGGTCAAGTGGTCGGTTTCGAGTTTTATTTAGCTTGATTCTATTCAAACGGTAGTTATAATCACTTTAAAACATACATTAGATTTTTAATTTTATTTAGTCGTTAAATTAGTCGGAGCATAACATGGTAGCGTATGTCAATGGAAACGGGGTGCGACCTGGTTACGTAATTAAGTACAATGATAAAATTTATAGGGTCATGACCTCTGAGCACAGATCTCCTGGAAAAGGACGAGCCTTTTGCCAGGTTAAACTGAGAAACCTGTTAGATGGTTTGCAGACTGAGATTAAGTTTCGGGCTGATGAGCAGGTTGAGCGTTTATCTCTGGAACAAGCGAAGATGGAATACTTGTATAATGATTCTTCGGGACATTGTTTTATGAATTGCGAAACTTTTGATCAAGTATTTTTGGACGAGGAATTGTTGAAAGAAACTATGAAATTTCTTCTTCCTAATACTATAGTCCAAATAGAATTTTATAATGAAAAACCTTTAGGTGTTTCCCTTCCAGAAGCTGTAGAATTGGAAGTAAAAGAAACAGACCCTCCACTCAAGGGAGCAACCGCATCTGGAAGTGGCAAGCCTGCTACTCTGGAAACAGGGTTTGTTGTCACTGTCCCCAACTTTATAGAAATTGGAGAAAAAATTAAAGTATCCACTACGTCTGGCAACTATCTAGAACGGGTAAAAAAATAGTATTACGATTTTTTATGACAAAGAGTTTGTGCCGGGTGTATGTTTTAAGTAGTGATGGTGGATTAAAGATGATGTTGTGAACACTAGGCTAATTTGACAATAAAGGGAGGCTCTACTATATTAGTGAGGCACTAATAAGTTGAAAATAAATCATTTGCGAGGTTCGCTCTAAGCGACCTAATTCTTACCGTGCAGGAAACCATATCTGAAAATAATTTAAGTGTGATAAGTCTGATGCTAAATTCAAGCATTATGGCTAAGAGTGTTTTGTTGCTGCTGTTAGTGTTCTCTGTTGTATCGTGGGCGATCATTTTACAGAAATATTTTTTTTTTAAAAATGCAAGAGATGAAGACCGAAGATTTCTCTCCTACTTTACCAAGACGAACAATTTTCTTAATATCCATACCTATGCTCGCGAACTTGAACATAGTACCGTTGCACGTATTTTTATAGTTGGGTATCGAGAGTTATATGTGTTCCAAGAGATGTCTCAATCAAAAGATGCCAATAGGCTTCTTTCGGAAAGCGAAAAATTTATTTCAGCTAGGGAGATTAAAGGGATAAGTCTAGCGATTAATAAAGCGATTAACTCAGAGATTAGTCGACTTTCGCGCCGTTTGGATTTTTTGGCTACTACAGGAAGTACAGCACCATTCATAGGTTTGTTTGGTACAGTTTGGGGTATTATGACTTCATTCAGTGCAATTGGGTTTCAAGGTTCAGCTAGTATTGGGGGAGTTGCTCCTGGGGTTGCAGAAGCATTGATCGCAACAGCAGCGGGATTAATCGCTGCCATACCGGCGGTAGTTTTTTATAACTATCTTAGTGACCAAATTCGAACATTTACCAGCAATATGGATGATTTTTCACAGGACTTTATTTATCTGCTAGAAAATAATTTTTTGAAAGATATTTCATCAAGTCAAATTAATGATTTGGATCTAATTTAATCACTATTATTAAGAAAATATTCTCTCTTTCGGTCATCTTATTATGTTAAGAAAAAGGCGGCCTATGATGGCAGATATCAACGTGACACCTTTTGTAGATGTTATGTTAGTTTTATTGGTGATATTCATGATCACCGCTCCCCTAATGCAACATGGTTTGGATGTGCAACTTCCTCAAGAGTCGACCAAACCAATTCAAGTTAAAGAGATTCCGAGCGTAATTCTTAAGAGTAATAAAAAAGTTTTTTGGAATGAGGATGAGATGGTAAACCTAATGACTCTTTCTCGAAATGTAGAAAGCTATCTTAGTAATAACCAGAACGGGGGAGTCTATTTAAAGGCTGACAAGACATTGGACTACGGTTTTGTCATGCAGGTTATTGCAACGGTGCGACGAGCTGGAGTAGAGAATATTGGGATGGTAACAGAGCCCTGAAGTGATGCGTGTTGAATTTTTACCATCAATTGACTTTAATCAGATGCTGGTCTACTCGACCTTTGTGCATCTATTTTTTTTAACATGGCTTATGTTTGTTCCTGATTCTATAACTCAGGAACAGATTGTTGTCCCTACATTCCGATTAGATCTTATTGAATTGCCTCCGAAGGCTAAATCCGGGTCATTACCTAAAAAGAAAATTACCATTAAGAAAAAACGCATTGTAAAAAAGTTAAAAAGATCTAAGGCTAAGCAATTACCTCCCCCAAAAACTTTCATTAAAGAGTCAAAAATTAGAAAAAAAATAATTGAAGATTTAAGTTCTCTTGAAAGTAATTTACCTAAAAAGAGTGCGCTAAAGGAGTTGGACTTGTTGGCTCGTCTTCCCCAAAAACCCCAAGAAAAGAAAATAGCCCCTCCTAAGGCGATGCAAGAGGAAACATTTAATGAAGTAGAAAAAGAATCAAAGATAGAGCTCTCGATTGAGAAAAAGCCGATAGAACTTCCACGGCCGTTAGATGAAGTCAAAACTAGTGATAAGGAGCGCGAGTTGATAGCATTATCGGAGCAACTAGTGAAGCTTAATTTAAATAATGAAGTTCAATCAACATCTACTCTAATCGAAGATCTCGAAGCAATAGATAAGAAGGAAATACACTCAGAAGATATTTTGTTAGAGGGGGATCACTTTGAAAAATCAAACAGTCCTTCTGCTTTTAAAAATATTAAGGGTGAATCACTGGTTTCAGTAGTTGAAAAATTTCAAGATCTGGAAAACTCTTCAGAAGAAATTAAAATTGATATCTCTCAAGGGCAGTTGCTCTCTCCTAAAAAATTCAAGACTTCGATTCAAAGAAATAGGGATGCAGTCTCTGAAACCAAATCCGAGTCCAAGGTATCAAGTAATTTATCTTTATATGTAGGAGAAATATATACGAGAGTTTATTCTAAATGGAAAACACCTCTAGGGCCAAAATTTAAAGATGTGGAGGTGTCATTTACTATTTTCTCAAAAGGGAACATCGATAATCCTATAGTTCATAAAAGCTCAGGAGATAAAAATCTAGATTCAATTGCAGTGCGTGCTATAATTGATGCTGTTCCGTTTCCTGATTTGCCTCAAGAGTTAGATCGATCTAACCTAAAGATAAATATAGTCTTTAAATATGTTCTTGAAAAAAAATAAAGTCCTTAGAAAGATATTTTTTTTGATTATAGCTTCATGCCTGATATGCCCCTTCGATCTACTAGCAGTTGACTCCAGTGTTCGAATCGAAATGGAGCGTAATACTCGCAAAGAAGTTAGGGTCGCTATTACCCCGTTTTTTCATCATAAAGGAACTGACTCTGAAGGGTTGGGGATGGAGGCACGTGAAATTTTAAAAAATGATCTTAGGTTGTCAGAGATGTTTGTGCAGATTGAACCTGAGGTTTATGAAAAATTAGAACAAAAGGAAAGAGGGAAAAGAGAAGTTGATTTATGGGCGTGGCATCAGACCGGAGCTCAGTGGCTTGTCAAAACAGAATATAGCATTATTTCTCGGGGGCAAATGTCACTAGTGTTTCGGTTGTACGACACAGTAAGTGAAAAATTTTTACTTGGCAAACGCTATTTCATCAGCGAAAACAAACTTTTACCAAAAGTCGTTCACCGTTATGCCGATGAATTGGTTCTTAAGTTGACAGGTAAGAGAGGTGTGGCTGAAACAAAAATTGCTTTTCTTTCAAAGGAAAACCAAGGTCAAGAAATTAACGTCATTGATTTTGATGGGGAAAACCAAAGACAAATAACAAATGATAAGACTCTTAACTTAACACCTACTTGGTCGCCTAATGGTAGGTGGTTAGTTTACACTTCTTATGGAGGAAATAATCCAGACTTAATAATGATCGATAGTCTTGGTAAGAAACCTAAAAAAACTCTCTTGCGTTTGCCTGGTCTTAACGCGGCTCCTTCTTGGTCACCCGTCGATGATCGTCTTTCGTTAGTTTTGAGCAAGGATGAGAACTCTGAAATTTACACCCTCAGCAATGAACGAGTTCTTCGACGGCTTACCCAACATTTCAATATTGATACTTCTCCTTCCTGGTCTCATGATGGGAAAAAAATTGTATTCACCTCTGATCGGTCTGGAAGGGGGGCGCCACAGATTTATATTATGGATGCTCGTCTTGGCGATAAGGCAGGAGTTGAAAGGATTTCATTTGGTTCTTCCTATAATGATGATCCAGCTTGGTCTCCTGATGGAGACAAGATCGCTTATACTGCTCGGGTTGGTAGGAGGTTTCAGATCAAAGTTTACGATTTAATAACTAAAACAAGTATCGTTTTGACAAAAATGAGAGGAAATAATGAGCAGCCTAGTTGGTCGCCAGATGGTCGTTTTATAGCTTTTAGACATAAAGTAGGTTCCAAAATGAGTACTTATATACAGCGATTAGGAAGCGATAAGGTTCGAAAACTTTCAACAGGAAATGCTAGCGGTGCTAGTCCGAGCTGGTCTCCATATTTGAATTACTAACTAACCATTGAATTATTTGAATTAACAGTTGCAAAGTTAAATGCAGAGTACTATACTGCCACGACTAATGATTGTGCCTAGTAGTATTTTTTGATACTGAGAATCAGTATTAAGTTAGTGTGTTTAATAACAAAGATAGATTCACCGAGGTAATTAATGGTTGAAATATTTTTGCAACCGTTAATTAGAACAATTCAATTTGTTTCAAAATTTTCTTTTCTCAATTTCAAAATGAGTGGGATTATTTTTAGGTGAAAATTATAAAATCATAACTTGCCGGAGGAGTCTTATTAGATGATTAAAAGAAACGGTTATTTTCTAGCCGCCATTTTGTTTGGTATGAGTTTCATGACTGCTTGTTCTAAGAACCTGATGCCTCCGGAAGGTTTGGATGGTTCTAGCGCATCTGTAAATAGTCAAATGAGCCAGTCTGGTGACTCGAACTCAAGATCAGGTGGACCTGGTAGAGGATTTGGTATCCAAGAAGAGAGTTCAGGATTTTTGTCAGAAGAAAATGTTGGTGAGTCAGCTAGGCCTGGAGATTTGTCATCGGGTAATCAACCGGGTAATCAATCGGGTAATCAAGATGGTCGTAGGTTTCAATCAGATTCTGAGCCTTTCTTGGGTGACCCTTATGGTAGCCGTGCTGACAGCCGCATGCAGAACTTTAAATCTACGACTAATCTAAAAGACATAAACTTTCAATTTGACAAGTTTGATCTTGATGAACAGTCTCGTCAGACCTTAAGACAGAATGCTAGTTACCTCAAGTCGAACTTAGGGACAATAATTGAGGTTCAAGGCCATGCTGATGAACGTGGTACTAACAATTACAATATTGCTCTTGGTGAACGCCGTGCTCAGTCAACAAAAATGTACTTGGTTTCGCAAGGAATTAATGCGAGGCGAATTCATACCATCAGTTACGGTGAAGAAAAGCCGCTTTGTATGGATAGTAATGATACCTGTTGGTTTAAAAACCGTCGGGCACATTTTAGAGTTAGCGAATAACTATTTTTTTCTGCGTTATGCAGTTAATGAATTGATTTGCCTCTCTCGAAACACGGATAATTTTAGATATAATAGACCGTAGCAGGGTGACCCTGTTGCGGTCTTTTTATTTTCGTCTAATATTTGTTATACATAATTCTTTAAAGGTCAGGCTCTCGTGCGAATTATTTTAGCTATCATTTTCTCTTTAATGCTTACCCAGGTAAGCTTTTTCTCAAAAGCTGAAGCAGGCGACGAGGAATATCATAAAAAAATTCTGGAAGCATTAAAAAGAATGAATATTCGTCTAGTGCGTTTGGAGGCGAACAAGATGGAGTCTCTTAAGTCTGTTCAGAATAGTTTGCTCAACCAGATCATGGCAATGAGAACTAGTATTGAGCAAATTCAAGCCACTGGTGAACTTAATAAATCAGAAATGTTGGCTAGCGTCGAGGGATTAAAGAATAAAATTTTAACTGTAGAAAGCCATCTTAAGAATGAGGTTATGATTGCACTTGACGGACAACGCCAAGACAATAAGAGATACCAAGAGCAATTCTCAACTGTCTTGAGTCAATTAAAGGATAGTTTGGCAACAGATATGGAGGGTCTTTCTAAAGCAAACCAACAGCAATTCAATGTTTTTAGCGAAACAAATAATAAACAACTTCAGCAAATTGTAAATGCACTAGAGGATCAAAACAGAAAACTCTTACAAACCCAAGCATTATTTAAGACAGATTTAATACCTGCACTCGATACTCAAGGGGATGAGACCCGTAGGGCGCTGGTTACGGAGCTTTCACAAGCTCGGGCTGTTCAGGAGAATTTTTTTGATTCAAGGCACAAACAGACACTCGCCTCTTTAGGTACTCTCCAAGAGAAAAATAAAGCGTTGATTGGGGTTTTAAAGAAAATTATTTTAATTGATGAAACAACAAGTAAAAATGTTGATCAGACAAAGAAGATGATTGTGATCTTGCAAGAAGTTTTGGTTCAAAGAATGAAAAATATAGCTGAGGCAGAAGCAAATTTAAAGGTTCACTTAGATAAAGGTTTAATTGACATTAAAGGTAACCAAAAAAAAACAACATCTCAATTGGAGAGGATGGTTAGTTCATCTGATAAATTGAAAAAACAGTCCACTCAGATAGAAAAAAGTATTCAACTATCAGAGGCTAATATATCTTCACAATCCTCTCAGTTAGGGCAAAGTTTAGGGCAACGTATAGATAGTGCTAGGGCTCAATCGGAATTATCCAATGAAAAGTTATCCAGATTAATTGATATTTTAAAATCCTTTGCGGTAGAGCAAGAGAAAATTGATAAGGCTTTGCAGACTTTTTCGGTTAATCAGGGTAAGTCCGAACAAATTCTTCAGGGACAAAAAAAGTTAGACGTAACGCAGAAAAAAATAACAGAAGCTTTGAAGGATTTGAGACGCAAAGCCAATGTTAATATTTCTCGCAGTGAGGATATTTTGAAGAAAATAAAAAAGAAGAAATAACTTTCTTGATAGTCCGTCTTTCCTAGGGGTATTTTTTAATTTTTTTATGGCTAAAACTATTACAGAATATGTATGTCAGAGCTGTGGGCACCGAGCTCCAAAATGGTTGGGTAAATGTCCAGAGTGTGAAGGATGGAATACTCTAGCTGAAGAAAAAATAAAGGCAGCAAAGATTAATAGAAAATCAGGAAATGGTGCAATAAATAGTAAATCGGTTCAGCCTGTAACCTCGGTCCAAGCTCTTACACAAAATAGATTGATTACGGGAATAGGTGAATTTGACCGTACTTTGGGAGGGGGCCTAGTCGAGGGATCACTTGTTCTTATTGGAGGTGATCCAGGTATAGGTAAATCTACCCTTCTTTTACAAAGTATGGGGGAGATGGCAAAGTCTGGAGCTAAGGTTCTTTATGTTTCTGGAGAAGAATCGCCAGCGCAAATAAAATTACGTGCAGATCGTTTGGGTGCATTATCTGAGAATTTATTGGTCTGCTCGGAAATTTGTATTGAAGATGTACTTCGCATAGTGGATCAAGTGAAACCAGACGCGCTGGTCTTAGATTCCATCCAAACTTTTTTTACAGCTGATTTGCAGTCTGCACCAGGAAGTATAGGTCAAGTTAGAGAGGTCGCGTTTAAAATTTTTCAGGATGTGAAGAAGCGGGCTATGCCCGCTTTGCTTATTGGGCATATCACTAAAGATGGCGCCATAGCTGGTCCAAAGTCTCTAGAGCATATAGTTGATACGGTAATATATTTCGAGGGCGAAAAAGGTCATTCTTATAGGATTTTAAGGGCTATTAAAAATCGCTTTGGGTCTACACCAGAGATCGGGGTTTTTGAAATGTTGCCTAAAGGGCTTGTTGGTGTAGAGAATCCATCTGATATATTTTTATCTGAACGTCCAGCAGATTCACCTGGCTCGATAATTGTGTCAAGTATGGAAGGAACTCGAACACTACTTGTCGAAGTTCAGGCTTTGGTTACGTCTTCTTCATCAATAGGTATGCCTAGACGCATGTCAGCTGGATTTGATCATCATAGAACATCCTTGCTTGTTGCTATTATGGAAAAGCGGCTGGGGCTAAACCTTCAAGGAGAAGATATTTTTATCAATATAGCTGGTGGGCTTAAAATATCTGAACCAGCTGTTGATATGGGAGTAGCGGCTGCGATTGCTGGAAGCTTTAGAAATCGCTCAGTGGATCCACATACTGTTATGATTGGTGAGGTAGGCCTTACCGGAGAGGTAAGGTCAGTTATGCAATTAGAAGCTAGGCTCACAGAGGCGGAACGTTTGGGTTTTAAGAAATGTATTGTTCCGCATTCAATAAAGGGCGATAGGCTGATCAATAAGAATAGTGCGTTAAGGTTAGTCCCAGTTAAAACACTTTCTGATGCATTTGATGCAGTATTTTAACCCAAATCTATCAGTATAACTTTATATACAGAAGCTAAGAAATGAAAGTTGGTGCAATCATACCTGCTGCCGGGCGTGGAAAAAGAATCGGTGCGTCAGTTGCTAAGCAGTTTTTAGAAATTCAGGGCGAGCCTTTACTTCACCATACCCTTAAGGTGTTCGCTTCGTCTAAGTTGATTGATTACGTTGTTCTTGTAATGCCCAAATCAGACCTGAATGAAATGGGGGACGATTGGTTGAATAAATACGAAATCGTCCGGGGAGTTGTTGCAGGTGGTGAACAGCGTCAGGATTCTGTCTATAACGGGTTCAATTCTCTAGAGAAGGCAACAGACATAGTAGTGATTCATGATGGTGTAAGACCATTCACCACACCTAAAATGATTGATACCGTAGTAGAAGAGGCCAAGCAACATGGTTCTGCTATTACTGCAATACCTGTTAGCGATACTATAAAGCAGGTTTCCGATGGTTTTGTGAAACAGACTGTTCCTAGGGAAGGGTTGTGGCGCGTGCAGACTCCCCAAGCATTTCAGTATGGGCTACTAAAACAAGCTTTTAAAAAAGCAAAAGAAGATTCTTATTACGGAACCGATGAAGGAGGATTGATTGAATATTTAGGTGAGCGAGTCAAGATAGTTCTGGGTTCAGAAAGAAATATTAAAATTACTCAAAAAGAAGACCTTGCCTTAGCAAAAAATATTTTTTTAAGTATAAAATAAACATTCAAAAAATAATTGCGAGTTAGTATTACTTAATTAAGGTTTTCTGTGGTTCATTATTTTTCGAAAAAATCGCAGCTTCTATTGTAAATAATTTGAAGGAGGTTTTTTATGTTGGCAAAAGGTACAAGTGCACCGAGCTTTTCGGTTAAAGATCACAATGGTAATGAGGTTAGTCTCTCAGATTTCAAAGGAAAAAAAGTTGTTTTATGGTTTTACCCTAAGGCTGATACACCAGGTTGCACCATTGAAGGAAAAGGCTTTCGTGATGACTATGAAACATTCACCAAAAAAAATACAGTTATTCTGGGTGTTAGCCTAGATAATGAGTCAGGGAATAAAGCCTTTGCCGAAAAATTTGATTTTCCTTATCCTTTATTATGTGATGTAAATCAAGAAATTGCACTAGCCTATGAAGCAGTTAAAGGGCCTGAAGATCAATATGCATCGCGTATTACCTACGTGATTGGAGAGGATGGAATTATTTTAGAGGCTATTTCGCAAGTTGATACAAAAACGCACTCAGGGGACCTTTGTTCAAGGTTATGATGCTATTAATTGGAAGGGTAAATGGTAAAAAAAAATAAGGTGTTGTTCTTAGAGCCTGGTGATGCACAGTCATTTATTCTGAAAGGAATTCAAATTGACCAGCTTCTACCACGGGAAGCCTGCGAGCAGTTTTCTGCTTATTTGGTTCGTATGGAACCGTTTCAGATTAAAAAACCTAGTTATCATCAAAAAGGTGAGGAATTATATTACGTTGTCTCAGGTGAAGGTAAGGCCGTTCTTAATGGAAATAACTATGAGTTAAAAGAGGGGTGTTTTTTTAGAGTTCCTCCCGGAATTGTTCATGAGTTTTCAACGGAGGATCAGAAGCTATGCATGCTCAACCTTCATAGCCCCCCTGTTTTTTCGGATAAGGATACTTACTTTGTTAAATAATCATTATTCGACTCAACCTCTAAGTATAATTTGACACCGTCTATATATTTATTTTTCAGAAGATTAGTTTTTACTGCCTTGAGGCAACTTTCTGTTTCAGCAATTGTTTTTGAAGAATCTCCATGTAAATAAAGTTCCACAATATTTTTACCTTTAAGATGATGTACCCGTAGTTGTGTTTTTTTTAATGTTTTCTCAGCACAAGCGAGTATTGGGGTGAGTAGTATTTCGACATCATTTCTAGAAATATTATTAATCGACTCAACTTCTCTGTCGTCATACCCATCTACATGGACAAGAATATCCTGAGTATTGGGATAATTCTTGATTAAATACCTTCGAACTCTTTCAGCTACTTCATGCCCCTCAGTTACAGTTAGGTCACTGTTTACTTGAATATGAACATCCATTAGAATTTCTTCGCCGATTTTTCGTGTTCGTAAATCATGTGAACATATAACACCAGATATATTATCTATTGTAGCTTGCAATTTTTGAGTATCTTTTTCGCTGAGCGCGGTATCCATCAAGTCATGAAATCCTCCAAGAGTTAGTTCATAACCCACTTTCATAATCATAAAGGATACCATCACTGAAGCGATAGGATCTAAAACAGGAAACCCTGCCATTGACCCTAAAATTCCAATTAAAGCAGCAATAGATGATATGGCATCGGATCTATGGTGCCAAGCGTTAGCAAGAAGTATAGAGCTGTTCGATTTTTTACCCACGGAACGCGTATAGCGGAACAACCATTCCTTGATAAAAATAGAAATCAATGCAGCGCCAGCTGCCAGTAGTTCGGGAATTCGGGGTACCCCAGATTGAACAATTTCCCAGGCTTCATAGGACAACCCTATACCTGCTAAAATAATAAAAAAACCAACTACCGCTGTCCCAACCGATTCGGCTCGTCCGTGGCCATAGGGATGATCATCATCTTTAGGTTTTTGCCCTATTTTAATTGTGATTAATACGACCACATCAGTCAGTAGATCGGAAAGAGAGTGAACAGCATCAGCTACCATAGCTGAGCTATTACCAATAATGCCTCCAATGAACTTAATGATTGAAAGTGCAAGATTGGAAGCTATTCCAACAAGAGTTACTTTGATTCCAGAGTTCATTTTCTCAATCAGATTATTTTAGTACAAGGACTTATTTCTTGGCTAGATACTCTACAATTTTAACATTGGCTGCAGGAAAAGGATATTTTTTCAAACTTGATAATGAAACCCATTTCCATTGGTTGCAGCCTTCAGGTCGGATTTTTTTTCTCCCTAATATGCAACTGAATACATTTAGAGTTACACGGAATTGAGTGTAGGTATGTTTGATGGTCATAACTTGATTTAGACTAACGACGGTAGTTCCTAGTTCTTCTTGAATTTCACGCTTCAAACAATCTTCAGGCGATTCACCTTCTTCTCTTTTACCACCAGGAAACTCCCAGAGGCCACCCATAAAACCATCTTTTGCTCTTTGTTGAATATAAACTTTTTTATTTTTTATGATAATACCAGCGCTGACTTCGATTTTTTTAGAAGGGATCTTTTTTTTAGACGGAGGAAATTTACTTACGCTATTTGTTGAGAAGGCTTGGCAGATACTTCGAAGTGGACATTGTTGACATAAAGGTAATTTTGGAATGCATATAGTTGCTCCCAATTCCATAAGGGCTTGATTAAAATCCCCCGGTCGGTGAGTTGAAAGTAAATGGCCGGCTTTACTCCATAAACGATTTTCAGAAGCTGAGGTTTCGCCATTATCGCTAATGCAGAATAGTCTCGAGAGAACCCTTTTAACATTGCCATCTAAGACAGGAGCTTTTAGCCCAAATGCGATACTGGATATGGCACCTGCAGTGTATCGTCCGATTCCTGGAAGATTTTGTAAATCTTTAGCTTTCTTGGGCAACTTCCCATTCATTTCCTTGCAAATAATTTTTGCGGATTTTTTAAGGTTTTTTACTCTTGAATAATAACCAAGCCCTTCCCATAATTTTAAAATTTTCTGCTCAGGTGTTTTTGCCAGTTTTTCTATGGTTGGAAGAATTTTAATCCAACGTTCGTAGTAAGGAATTACAGTTTTAACTTGCGTTTGCTGAAGCATGACTTCGGAAACCCAGATACTATAAGGGTCTTTTGTGTTTCTCCAGGGTAAGTTTCTTTTTGTTTGATCGTACCAGACGAGGAGTTTTCTTCTAATATCTTGGTAATCCTTAGATATACTTTGACGAGGTTTTTGTTTGATTTTAATTTGAGGCACGCTACTCAAACCCTGATTGTTTTTTGATCTCAAATATATTTATATAGTTGTCTGTTCAGACGAAAAAATAAACAGGGTAGCCTCACATAAATTGATTCACCTTGAATACTTTTATAAATTGCGGTCATATTAAGCATAAACTAATTCTACACGTAATGAGACTAATTTAAAAAAAGGTTTGGGCGTGGAGGTAAACTTTATAAAGAGATATGTTAAAAATATAACCAATTAAGGTAGGGTAAACTAGATTTTTTTTGAGATTAAATCCCCATTCGATTGGTTAGAATTTTCGTTCCCATGCGGGCCTTAGCAGTAAAGTCTGGCCAGGAGCGCACTTTGGTAATCTGCTTCATAATGTAAGAGGCACTACTATAGAATCTGGCGTGGCACTCATCTTGAATTTTTCTTAACTCTTCTTCTGTGAAACTATTATTCCAGAACTGTATTTTGAAATCGACTCGTGGTTTTTCAGCAAAGTCTTGCCAATAGTCTTCTGTAACGATATTTTCCTCCCGCATCTGTTGATACAATTCAGTTTTAGGGTAGGGAGTACATATTGAAAACTGCGCATAATCAGGTTTTAAATTCTTGGCAAAATCGACCGTTGCCAGCATTTCTTCTCTGGTTTCATGAGGAATACCTATCATCATGTAAGCGAAGAAGCCGATTCCAGCTTTTCGTGTCATTTTACAGGCACGTTCTACCTTTTCAGGTGTTTGTCCCTTTTGCAGATATTTTAGATGACGAGGACTCGCTGATTCAATTCCAAAGTGGATACGATAGCACCCTGATTTTTTAAGAGCTTGGAGAACTTCTTCGTTTATAGTATCTACGCGAGCTGAAATTTTATAATTAATTTTTATTCCACGTTCGATAATTAGATTGCAGGTATCAATAAGATTTTTTTTATTAATTGTTATAGTGTCGTCTACGAAAAATAAATCGTCCACTCCCATGGTTGCTAGTTGTTCTATTTCATCAACGACACTTTCTGGAGAACGGCACCGGAACTTTGTTTGGCGAATATCGCAGAATGTGCAAGCAGCCGGACATCCTCTAGTCGCTTGAATACTAAAAAACTGTCTCCCTTCTCCTATAATATGCTTATATTTAGTAACATCAACCAAATGACGTGCAGGAAAAGGTAATTCATCAAGATCTAGCAGTTCGGTTTCTGCTTGATTTATATTTGATAGACCGTCTTTTTTCCAGCCTAAGCCTTTGATAGCTTGCAAGTGCTTAAAGTCTAATATATCTTCTTCAAGAACGGTGATAAGCTTTGTGAAAATTTTCTCACCTTCACCAAATACAACATAGTCTATGTTGGGTTGGTCCAGGGTTTCTTTTGGATACATGTTTACATGAGGTCCACCAAGACAAACCTTGATATTAGGATGACTTTGTTTAAGCAACTCTGATGTGTGGAGTGCGTCGAGGAGGTTGAATGTCATGATGCTCATCGCTACCATATCGGGTTGAATTTTTTTTACTTGCTTGAGTAGTTCATCCTCCTTGATTCCCTCTGGTGGACAATCAATGAATACAGGTATATTTCCAGTAGCGCGTTCGTACCATGCAGCGACATACATTAGACCCAGCTTTGGATAATAACCTTTTCCACCCTCCAGAGCTTTAGGCACAGAAGATTCGATAGAGATGGTTTCCGGTGGAACTAAAAAAATTATTTTCATAAGTGTAAATTATACCTTTAAAATCAATAATTTAAAATAAAAAAACCTATAAATGGCTTTGTTGAATGAAACCGATCGTAACAGTGACCAATATCTTTCCTCAAGTTGCACTGGATAAGCTTTCTCCCGAATATGATCTAAAAATAAGTCGAACTTCGCTAACAAAAGAAGAACTCAAGCAGAAGGTATCGAATAGTGATGCTGTCATAAGCTACTTAACGGATAGAATTGATAAAGACATTATCGATCGCGGAACTAAACTCAAGATAATTGCAAACTATGGTGCGGGTTTTAATAATATAGACGTAACCTATGCATCTAAAATGGGTATATGGGTTACCAATACTCCCAATGTGCTTCATGAAACAACCGCAGATCTTACTTGGGCAATGATTCTCGGAATTGCACGTCGTATTGTTTCAGCTGACCGGTATACGAGAGAAGGAAAATTTCAGGGCTGGGGAGCTAAATTATTTCTTGGAGGAGATGTATTCAAAAAAAATCTTGGCATTATAGGACTTGGGGAGATAGGTCGGTCTGTGGCAAGAAGGTCTATCGGATTTAGTATGCGAACCTTTTACCACCAAAGGAGCCGTTTGCCGGAAAGGGAAGAAAAAGAACTAAATGTTGAGTATGCCACTCTTGAAAATATTTTGCGTGAATCTGATTTCTTGACACTTCACGTTCCTCTGACAGAAGAAACAGAATATATGATAAGTAACGATGAACTTGCTATGATGAAAAAAACAGCTTATTTAATTCATACAGCTCGCGGAAAAGTTGTCGATGACTATGCATTGGTTGCAGCTCTAAAAGAAGGTCGGATAGCCGGGGCGGCTTTAGATGTTTATGAAGACGAACCTGAAATTACTGAAGGGATGACAGAACTTCCTAATTTGATTTTACTGCCTCATATCGGGAGTGCTAGTTTTGAAACACGCGATAAAATGGCACTTCTAGTAGTTGATAATATTATGGATGCTCTTGCAGGAAAGACCCCTCGTTCTTTAGTCCCAACTTATCCCAAGTAAAAACCCCCTCGGTGATTTTTACGGATTTAGGTTGTTAGGATTAAGCTAATACTGTGAATAGGTAGAAAATACAGTGACTTATTGTCTTAAGAAAAATTGTTTTAAACAGAAGATTTGCTAGGAGGCATGGCTTCAATAAGCCGCATAAGCCAAAATTGAAGAAGTTCTAATTAAATTTTTTAAATACAAAAAATGTAGTTAGAAAAAAAATATCTGGAGCTCGATTTTAATTTTATTTCAACTTTATAGAATCGGGGTTAAGGCGAGCTTCTAGTTCCTGGACATTATTCCTTAGTTGGGAAATGGTAAATGCAACCTTTTGTCGTAGAGATTCCGCTGAAGCCGACTTTGACTCAGCGCCTATTCCTGAAATAATTTTTCGAATATCATCAAGCTTATCTTCTAAATTCTGGCTTCTTTTTTCACTAAAGCTTTTTGCTAAAGCCCCTTTAAGTCCCCCACCATCATAATATTTTGTAATTGCCATCAAGGCACGTTTTCTTGATACGTATTTTTTTCCGTTTTCCCAGTCTTGAATAGCTTGTTTGAGTTCAATATCAATATTATCAACAAGATCATTGTAGTTGACAGAATCAACCATGTCATGGATCTCTTCAGGATGAGAATCAGTTTTAATATTAAAATCTAAGATTTTATCTTCACCATTTAAGTCAGCACTTTTTAAGTTTGTTTCAACATCTCCTGGGGCCAAATGAGGTGCCCACGCTTGCATGATGTAACGCGCACTTTTGACATCTTTAAACTTAAAATCTCCTTGTTTGTCTGGCTTTGTGTAGTAGCCGTTGGGAACAACAAAGATAGTGCCCACCATGTCTTTATGAAGATTGCACCTTAAGACGATGGGACCTGGTTGAAGCAGAGATATAGTCTTGACCATACCTGAAGACATGGCGCCTAAGTTAAATTGATTATTCAAAGATTTTGAAAAAACATTATGTACCTCATTATCCTTATTAGAAAAACTAACAGTAGAGCCGACAGGGACTATGGTATGTTTAGGAGAAAACTGCAAACTGCTTTGATCAATATTGATTTTAAGAATTTTTTGATTTGGAGCTTTCATTTTTGTTTTTGTTTCCAGAAATACTATCGCATTGAAACCAGGAGGTTTTCCGTTAACTAACATTGTTCCTTTGATGTTGGTTGTTGTTTTTTTCATCTTGGAACCTTCGTCCATTTTGTGGTCTGATCCCTCTGACTTTACTTCTTCTGCATTGGATTTATTATTTTCAGTAGTTCTTATTTTTGATTGTTTGGCTACCGGTTCAGGTTTTTTCTTTTCTTCTTTTTTAGGAGGGATTGGATTATGACGTCCTAATGCAGTTAGAAACTGAACAACGAAGGGTTTCTCGAATTGTTTTTTATCTATGGCGATAGCTTTTTCAAAGTGTGGCGCAGCTTCTTCAAATTTCTTTTTTAGACTGAGAGCTATTGCTAGGTCGAAATGACCCCAGCCAAAATCTGGTTTTAATTTGGTGACCTTTAAAAGGTACTTAATTTCTTCGTCAAAATTATTTTTTTGACCATAAGCCTTTCCGAGGTAATACCAGCCCATAAAGTAAGATGGGCTTAATTCAACCGTCTGGGAAAATAGTTTTATAGCTTCGTCAGTAGCTTTTTCTCTAAAACGGGAGACACCCCAGTTGAAAGCGATTTCGGCATCATCGGGTGACAGTTCCATTGCTTTTGCAAAGCGAAGATTAGCCCCTTTATATTTTTCCTGTACTCGAAGTGCAGTTCCCCAAAGTGCAAAAACTTCGGCTGAGTTTGGGCTGATTTGTGCTGCCTTTTCAAATTGAATGTCAGCGGTGTTGAATTTTCCTTCTTCAATAAGCTTCATCCCTTTTTGGATGTGTTCAAGTGTATTTCTTGGAAGTTGGTAGTTGTTTTTTTTGGGTTCAGAGTTTGAGGTTAAAATTTTTTGGGGCTCAGTTTGTTGAGTTTCGGTAAAACGCTCTAATTTTGTCTTTATTGCTGCATTAGGACTATTATCAAAAGGTGCAGATGCTTTTTGGACCTTGGTATATGGTTCAAGTTTTGTTTCAGGCGTTGAAAAATGCATGAGTGACCACAACCCAGATACCACCACAATAGTCCAGAATATAGGCACAACAATTTTTTTGCCAATATTTGGCAATGTTATATCATTATGACCGTAGTCTTTTTTTTCTTTTATGTTCTTACTCTTCATTCAGGTTTAGTCAAAAGTTTTATATAAATATTCAGGAGGCCATTAAATTTTCTTCGTTTATTGGTATTCAGAAATATGTCTAGCCGGAGGAATTTTTAAAACATTTTTATTAGGTAGATCATCAGCAGTAACTGGTTTTTGTAGATCTTTGAAGGGTTTTCCTTGAATCTTTGCAGCAAACGAAGAGAATTTATAGCGCGTATTTTTAGAACCACACTCGGAGCACACGGACTCCTCTTTGTCTATGTCTGAAGATTGAAGCAAGGTAAAATCAACTTTGCAGTTTTCGCAGAAATATTCATATAGAGGCATAAAGTTTTCCTTAAAAAATCGCAACTACTAGCCACAATGGGGTTGAAATCATTTGAATATTAATATTTAATCATAGCCTCAGAGGTTCTGTCAATTTGTTTTCAATCAATTTTACAGAATGTGTACTGTTAGATGTTGGATCAGATAGTCAGAATCCTACTCAATTAGATATTTGTGTATAAGGTTTAAAGGCTAGCTTTATAAAAGTACCTTCCGAACTCTTTCAGAATAGTTAGTTTAAATATATTCCCTCAAATTTATAGACAAATACTACGATGAAGACCCTTTCAGCCAAATCACATTTGTCAAGAGAACTTGTTAGAAGTCTTAGAGGCAAATCCGGATATCTAACAAACCGGTCTATTGAGCTTGCCTGCCATGAAGGAATAATAAATTCTCGCGTATCCTTATTGGCATCTCAGTTTCAACCGGTGAGTCTTGACTTAAGGTTAGGCACGCATGCATACCGTATTCAGAGTAGCTTCTTACCAGAAAATGATACTGTAGAAATTAAACTTAATGAGGTAAAACTCTATGAAATCGATTTGCGAGATGGGGGTATTTTAGAAAAAGGTGCTATTTACCTCATTCCTCTGCTGGAAGAGCTAGATTTCCCTAAAAATTTTCAAGGACGAACGAACCCAAAGAGTTCGACAGGTAGGCTAGATATGTTTACCCGTGTGATTGTTGACCATGGGCATAGATTTGATGAGATTCCCAGTGGTTACAAGGGGAAAATGTATTTAGAGATTATTCCTAGGTCGTTTCCTGTAAGAGTGAAAGAGGGTTTGCGATTAAATCAATTACGTATTTTTCAGGGGAACCCCCACCTTTCTGATATTCAATTAAAAAACTTTTATAAAAAAACCCCCATTTTATTTGATGATGAGGGTAAGCCTGTTGAAGTAAATGAAGTGAAGATTGATAACGGTTTATTTATTAGTTTGGACCTCGCGGGGTCAGGAAAAGACCGTGTAGTTGCCTACAAGGCAAAAACTAACTCCTGTGGTATTGATATGAGTCTTAACCGGCACTACCATCCGATGGATTTTTGGGAACCTATTACTTTGGCTCAGATTAGGAATAAGAGGCTGATCCTAGAGCCAGAAAGTTTTTATATAATGATGTCCAAAGAAAAAATTTGTATCTGGCCTCATTTGCTTGCAGAAATGGTTGCTTATGAACCTAATAGTGGAGAATTACGCACCCACTATGCTGGCTTTTTTGACCCTGGCTTTGGTTGGCATGGTGGAAAAAGCATTAAAAATCAAGGGACTCGTGCCGTTATGGAGGTTCGCCCCCATGATGTCCCTTTCATGGTAGAGCATGGGCAAACTTTTTGCCGGCTCAAGTTTGAAAGTGTTATTGAGAAGCCTACCAAAGTGTATGGGAAAAAAATTAAATCCAATTACCATTCACAAGGACTTGCTCTGAGTAAGTACTTTAAGGAATAAGTATCTTATATCTAACGTTTCTGACGATGATTTATTTTTGCAGAGAATAGGTTAA
>JABHTG010000010.1 GCA_018697205.1 Nitrospina sp.
CCTTCTTCAGGCACTAATAGATGGCCCCAAGGTGGCGCGTGTTTTCCTTGCTCGTGAAGCATATGTGCTGAATGTTCAAGGGCAGATGCTAAGTCAAAATGAAAAACAGGTTCAAGCCAGTTGTGAAGAATATGCCATCCATGAAAAAGGGGAATGCCCAATGCACCTCCAAAAAAGGCAAGCCCTGCTAAAATAACCAATGGTACCGTCATAATCTTTGGGGATTCGTGTGGGTGGACACCAGGGTCAACTTTGGATTCACCAAAAAATGTCATAAAAACAAGACGGAACATATAAAAAGCAGTAAGGAGTGCACCAGTGATGCCCATGCCCCAAAGAATTATATTTCCATCCATTAGTGCGTAATAAAGAATTTCATCTTTACTAAAGAAACCGGATAGTGGGAAAATCCCAGCTATAGCAAGAGTGGAAATAAAAAAGGTAACAAATGTTATGGGCATATGATTTTTTAATGCTCCCATCTTACGCATATCTTGTTCGCCATGTAGCCCATGAATAACACTTCCCGATCCAAGGAATAAACAAGCTTTGAAAAATGCGTGAGTAACCATATGAAATATAGCTGCAGTATAGGCACCAACTCCAACTGCCATAAACATATAACCGATTTGACTTACAGTTGAATATGCGAGTACACGTTTAATATCAAATTGCGTCATCCCTATTGTGGCGGCAAATATTGCGGTACCAGCACCAACAAAAGCGACTGTTCCCATTGTAATAGGTGCTAAAACAAAAATTGCATTACACCGAACCACCATATATACACCTGCAGTTACCATAGTCGCCGCGTGAATTAACGCAGAGACAGGTGTTGGCCCCTCCATGGCATCAGGCAACCAAGTATAAAGGGGAATTTGCGCAGATTTACCACATGCGCCAATAAATAGAAGCATAGTTATCGTAGTTACTGCTTCACTATTATAGATAAGTTTTTCAGGAGCTGCATGGAAGACAGTTGTGAAATCAATCGAGCCAAATATGTAAAAAATGTACATTACAGCAAGTAGGAAAGCAAAATCACCCACACGGTTCATAACGAAGGCTTTTGTGCCAGCATCACATGCTGATTTTTTTTCAAAATAGTAACCGATTAAAAAATACGAACAACAACCAACACCTTCCCAGCCAATAAACATTAAAAGAAAATTGTTTCCCATGATTAACAACAACATTGAACACATGAATAAATTCATGTAAGCAAAAAAACGATAGAAACTATATTCTTCATGCATATACCCTATGGAGTAAACATGAATGAGAAAACCGACACCTGTAACAAAAAGCATCATTGTCATCGATAGTGGATCAATCTGAAATCCAAACTCTGCTGTGAAATCTCCAGCTGCAAACCAGGTAAACAAGACTTGCTCGAAAACACGTTCTTCAACAGGGGTCATCACGAGACCAATAAATACAATCAGAGTAGTCAAGAATGATAAACCAACAGAGCCGGCTGCAATGAGGCCTACTGCATTTTTGCCAATGCGTAAACCAAAAAAACCATTAATGAGGCAACCGATCAGCGGGTATAAGGGCACCAGTCCGGTTAATTTAAGTAGCATAACTTTTCCTTAGGATTTCATGATGTTGAATTCATCTAGGTTAGTTGTGGGTTTGTTGCGGAACAAGGAGATAATAATCGCAAGCCCAACAGAAACCTCAGCAGCAGCAACGCACATGACCATAAAACTAAAAACCTGTCCATCGTGAAGGTTTAAATATCGATCAAACGCTATAAGGGAAATATTGACGGCATTGAGCATGATCTCAATTGACATGAAGACAACAATTGCGTTTCTTTTAATCAGAACACCAGTCACGCCAATAACAAATAGAATAGCGCTTAGGAATAAATAATGAGTTGTCGGTACAATTTCTAAATTCATAATTAATCGACCTTACTTTTAGCTAAAACTACTGCTCCTATCATAGCAACTAACAATAGTACGGAAGCAACTTCAAATGGTAAAACAAATTCAGTAAATAAAATCGTCCCCACTTCTCTAACTGTTCCAAAAGTTTCAGGTGGTATAGCAGGGGAGCTAAAATCATCTGCATTGATGGTATCAATTATCTTATACAAAACACCTAAAGCTAAAAGTCCACCTAAAAAATTCATAAGAATATTTCTATCTCTACTTTTCCACTTGTCATCCTCGCCCTTATCTTTCAAATTAAGTAGCATGATTACAAACATGAACAAAACCATGATTGCGCCAGCATAGATAATGATCTGCAAAACAGCTATAAAATGAGCCTGTTGTAAAATAAATATTCCTGCCAATCCAAGCATCATGCCAATCAAAGACATTGCAGAATTGACAGGACTATTGTTTATAATCACGCCTAATGCAAACACAATGCAAAGGCCAGCTAGTGGATAAAAAATTAATAGTTCCATTTTCCGTACATTTTCCTTGTAAATTCAATTCTATCTTTAAGTTTTTCGATTGGGACAGATAGCTGCTCAAGATTGAACTTCATTTTTGTGCGGTCAAGCATAGGTATTTCATAGTCATCACTCATGAAGATTGCCTCTTCGGGACAAGCTTCTTCACAGTTACCACAAAAAATACACACAGCATAATCAATAGTAAACTCCTTAGGCCAACGTTCCACTTGGTTTTGTTTGCCTGAGTTTTCTCCTGGAATAATATCAATGCAGTAGGCTGGGCAAGCAGCTTCACATAATCCACAGGCTACGCAATTGGGAAGGTTATTCTCATTGATGGCAAGAACAGGTCTTCCGCGATAAGCTATCGGAATAGGAGCCATTTCTTCTGGGTAGTAAACGGTGAAAATTTCACGCTCTTTCTTTTGACCTAGAAAAAAAGGAATAAAACCAAATAAATTCACAAAGAAATGTCGTGATGTTATGAGCATTCCCTTTATAATTTCAGGTAGATAAGAACGTTCCCACAATGTCATTTTTACAGTGCGATCAACAAAATAAGCCACGTTTTATACTCCCAATTAATTGACTATTAGAATTACAATTCCGGTAACCAGAATATTTGCCAGTGAAAGAGGTAAAAGAATTTTCCAACCAAGTTTCATTATTTGATCGTAACGGAATCTTGGAAGTGTCCAGCGAATAGTCATTTGAAACCAGATAAAGAAAACTACCTTAGCCCAAAATACACCCATATGAATAAGCATAAGAACAACGTTTGCCCAATTTGTTCCCAAAAAGTCTAGCCAGGAGAGCAGGGTAGCTGATGGCAGAAATGGGATGTGCCAAGCCCCAAAAAATAAGATTGTTACAATGGCTCCAATTGTTACCATCTCAATAAATTCAGACATAAAAAACATGCCAAATTTAAGTCCGCTGTACTCTGTAAAATAACCAGCAACTAGCTCTGATTCTGCTTCAGGAGCATCAAAAGGGATTCGCTTATTTTCAGCAATAGATGCAGCAAGGAACATAAAAAATCCAACTGGTTGAAGGAAAAAACCCCAATTTAAAAAATCTTCTTGGGCAGCACCTATTTCAGTTAGTTTCATTGTTCCATAAACCATTAGCACGCCAACAATAGTCAGCCCCATCGTTACCTCGTAGGAAATCATTTGCGAAGCTGTTCGCATTGAGCCTAAAAGGGACCAATTGTTATTTGAAGCCCAGCCAGATATTACATAACCATAGGTAGCTATCGAAGCGATAGCAAATACAAACAACAATCCAACATCTAGGTCAGAAATCACAAGGTTAATTTTTGTTCCCCAAAGTTCATATTGTCCACCAAAGGGGACAACTGCAAAAGTAAGAATGGCGGGGATAACCGCTATAATGGGGCTAAGAGTATGTAGAAAACGATTTGCGCCCTGAGGTATAAAATCTTCCTTAGTGAACATCTTAATTGCGTCTGCAATTGCATGAAAAAGGCCTAAGGCTGTGAACCCTAAAATATCTGCCCGGTTTGCTCCAACCCGATCCTGCATAATTGCACTTTGTTTTCTTTCTACCCATGTTAATACAGGCGCAAAAAAACCTACAGTCATCGCAATAATGAATAGAATCTTAACTAGTGTTATTGACAATTCAAGAATCATTTATTTTTAAACCTAATTCAAAGGGCCGATCAGAGGTTGTCGCTTGTTAATTGGATAGTCCTTCCTTAATGGATGCCCTTTAAATTCTTCATAGAGTAATATGCGCCTCATATCAGGGTGACCGTTAAATTTTATGCCGTATAGATCCCACACTTCTCGTTCATACCAATTTGCAGTTTTCCATAGCGAGGAAACTGAATCGACCGAGCAATCATCCTCACTAATTGGAATTTTTACTCGTAGACGGCCATTGTGACTTAATGAGTAAAAATGGTAGACCATCTCAAAACGATTCTTTTTGCGTCTTAGATAGTCGACAGCGGTTAGATCCATAAGAAACTTAAAGTCAAGCTTAGGATCATCACGAATAAATTTAAAAAGCTCTATTATGGCTTCTTTATTGACAGTGATGGTCTGGTCACCACGAAAACTATGAGAGTCGATGATGCAGTTTTTGTATTTTAAATTTAACCTATCAATATATTCCGTAGACATATATTCCTTAATCCAAGTTTTATGCTTAATTTGAATAAAAAAAATAAACTATTCCCAGTCTAGACCCCCCCGTATCCAAACATAAAGAAGGCCTACGCCAAGAATTAAAATGAACATAAGCATTTCAATAAAACCGAACAAACCAAGCTGTTTAAATAGGATAGCCCAAGGGAAAAAGAAAACCGCTTCTATATCGAAAAGAACAAAAAGAACAGCAACCAAATAGAACTTAACTGAAAACCGCTGGTGTGGTGATACGATTTGAGATTCACCACATTCAAAAGGTTCCATTTTATCCGCGAACTCCCTCTTAGGGCCAAGTATTGAAGTCATTACCACCATACCCACAGCGATACCTATTGCCATGAGGAACATAATTCCTGCACCGAGATAACTGTCTAGCATGGTTTTGCCCCTTGGTTAAATCTACGAGGAGATATGACAAAAAAAGCCTAATTAATGTATTTTCAGTATTGAAAAAATAATTAACTCTAAGACTTTTTATGAATTATTTTTACAACACGAAAACCGTTAAAACCCTTATAAATAGAGCGCCGATAGTATCTAAGCATGTGGATATTGTCAATGAAAAATCTTTTTAAAAAAGAGGTTTACGAGGGAATGATTTAGAGAGAGGATTCGTTAAGAGTAACTATAATAAGATAAATCAATTAGGTCGTTGATCGATCAGGTCAAAAGTTTAAGAGAGATTTTCAAATAAAAAAAACCCGTCTAGCTAAATCACCAGACGGGTCTAATATTGATCCGGCCTCGTCCTACTCTCCCACACGCTCTCGCATGCAGTACCATCGGCGCAGAAAGTCTTAACTTCCGTGTTCGAAATGGGAACGGGTGTGACCCTTTCGCTATCAAGACC
>JABHTG010000008.1 GCA_018697205.1 Nitrospina sp.
ATCATTCCAATATGAAGTCAGGGTAGTAACCGTCCCATTAATTCCCCATTCTTGTTGGCACTTAATGTTGGTGAACTCCACCTCATAGAATAAGCGCACGGCCAGATATTGTGTGGTGTCAATGGGATGTTTATGTTGCGCATGGTATGTTGGGTGTTCCCCGTATATTGGGTGTTCTCCAAGCCAACGTATGTATCGCGTCCAGCCTGGTAGTAATGATAGTTGCCTTGAGAGATAATCTTTCCATTGTTCTTGAGGAATTTCGAGCTGATGCAAGCTGGAATGGATCGCATCCTCTGGAGCTAAAGGAAGACTATGAATTTTTTGGGCAAAATCTGTTATTCCTAGAAGCTTCCCCGAAAAGTCTTTCTGTGCAAGGTTACGCCATACTTGGTAGAAACCTTCTTCTCGGCCAGGCATTTTCCACCCAGCTAATCCTTCATCGAGAAATGCCGACATCCATTTGATAAGTTGATTATTGATTTGGTCAACCACCACCCTGCCCTCAGTCAAATCGTCAACCCAATTACTGATAGTCCGTTGGGGCGGCAAAGAAATAGATGTAGGCTTTTGCGAATACAAATTCTCAGACATTTGAGATGAAGCCTGAGAATCAGACAACCCAAAAGTAGCTAACACACTCTCCCATAAATTTGTCACGTAAACTTTTTCTAAATACTCCCGGTACTGCTCAGATTCTTTATTGGTTTGTTTAAGAATTTTTTTCCTGGATTCCTCCGAAAGGTCTTGACGAAACTGTTTTGCAGATCCATCACTGCTTAACTCCCATTCCAGAAGAGGTAGTGGCAATTCCTCGAAGCCAAAAAGTAGATGTAATTGCCAAACATCTTTTGAGGATACCTTTCGACTCCCAACTTCAATAGTAACTTGATCATCTGAACAAGGCCCAACCCTGAAAAAAGCACGCTTAAAACTTTCTTTGGTAATACGACCACTTCGGTAAAATTGACGATACTCCTCATTATCGAGATATCCATTACCACCAAGGAGATCCTTACCTTTTCGAACAGCCTGATCAAAGGGTAGATATTCCAATCCATGAAGAGGATTCTGCGCAACCATGGTACGCATGGGCCAAAACGGAGCAATTGGCTCACTAGCATTCAAGACAATTTGGCGAATCTGATCACGAGCTTCTGTCGAAAGGGGTTTCACCGAAATAGTACTCATGTAAAAGAATTTACCTTGCGCATAAAGGCCTCCATCATATTTAGCATTGATGAGAAAACTTCATGCAAATTAATTTTATTTTTTATATTTTTATTTTTCATTACGAAGCTGTAGTTTTCCGTAAGATTAGTTAGTTGATTAATTAAACACACTCGCTCTTCATCAAGAATCGTCAAACGCACAATTTATGATTTACTTAAAGTCATTTTTTAATTAATTGAATCAGATCATTCACTTTTCGATGCTTCTCAATAGAATGTCGTAGGTGCTTACTAGTGAAAACTTTGTACACGTTCCTTCTTCCATCACGAATGTGCTCCAAATATCCATCAGCTTCGAGCTTAACAATAATATGTTGAACAGCTCGCTCTGTAATGCCAACTTCCACTGCGAGGTCCCGCATTCTTTCAGATGGATTTTTGGCCAAACACAATAGAACGTGCGCATGATTCGTTAAAAAAGTCCAAGATGGGCTGGCTATTTTCATTTCTGTCACACCCGGTCCAATTAGGAAGATGCGTTATTTATAAAGTTTAACTTACACACTTAATTAATATGAAATAAAATACACGAAATGGATTTCATCTGTCAACAACTTATTAAAAAAATGAAAAAACAAATCGTTTCTTAATTCAGGTAGTCTTGAGAAAAAATACTCTGACAGAGCTAATAGAGATTTAAACCTTGTATTGCAAATACTCAGGAAAGAAGAGGGAGTGCTTTAAAGAATGGGCTTATAAATTATTATTTTTTTCTAACCACCATAGAAATAATCTAAAAATAGGCGCAGTTCGTTACTCATGTAAATGATCGGCCTTCCTAATCGGGGGATAAATACTCTCAATTGCAGAGACAACATCTTTCACGGTTATTAACCGCTTACACTCTGGGTCGCCGTCAAGGCACTCCTGTTTTATAGTTTTAGAGTTGCAAGGACTGCACTTTAGATTTTTGTAAATTACAATCGCACGATCGCCTATTGGTTTCCAAATATAAGGGTTGGCCCATCCAAACATCCCGATCACTGGTATGCCAAGAGCGTCAGCAAAATGCATATAACCTCCATTATGACACACAACGAATTTAGCTCTTTCAGTAACAGCACCTAACTCCTGAAGTCGAGCGGTGATAAAACCATAAGGCGCTTTTTTAATTTTTTTAATGATTTCCTCCACTAATTTCTCCTGTCCTGAACCACAAGTTAAAAGAATCTTTAATTGATATTGAGAAAAAAGGAAATCTGCTAGTTCAGCAAATTTTCCAGCATCCCAACGATCAAAGACTCGGGCACCAGGGTGGAAAATACAAAAAGAATCCTGCTGGGAAATTCCGTTCTCTGCCAAGAGACGGCCAGCTTTCCCCTTCGCAGACTCAGATATATGCACTGCTGGCGAAATATTCTCGAACTCCACACCCATCTTCTTTACAAGAGCTACCTGAAAATCAATAGGATATCTTGGCTGAAGGTCAGCAAACGACAGTTTTACGTTATAACAAAATGAGCGCTTCGCGAATTTATGTCCAACACGAAACGGAGCCTGCGTTGTAAAGCACATTACAGCTCCTCGCGTTCCTTCATGCATATCTATCACGACATCATACCGGCGTGCTAAAAGTCTGTAATAAAAACCAATCTGATATAAAAAATTCTTTTTTTCAAAGCACAGGACCTCATCCACGCTCGGATGGTCGCAAACAATATCATATGAAGGAGACTCCACTAAAACGGTTAAATGAGAGTCCGGAAAACTCCTTTTCAAGGGGGTGTAGACGGCCGTATTGAAAACGACATCACCAATAGAACGCAGTTTTATTAAGAGAATTTTGGGATTCTCAGGTATTTTGTCCCGCGGAAATTCTTCCATTCTAAAATTAAAGCTCCAAAGGCAAGCTTACTCTTGCTTAACTGCTGTAATGATCAAATGTCGCCCATAAAGAGATTCTTTGGATCCAGCCATTTTCCAGAAGCTGTTTTCTTCTTCAGATACAGCTTTTTTGGCTTTCCGCAAACAATAAAGATATTGAGGGGCTCCTAAAAGTTTTTCATAGAAATGCTTAGCTTCACTCAAAGGCTCATTATGCAGGCGAATATCAATAAAAGAATTGAGCTTTAAAAATAAATGCAACTGAGGGAATGACCACGGAATGATATGCATATGGTCTCCCTTATGAATTTTACCAACTAAGCATGGAAAACTGGGGAAAAAACCTCTAAGCAAATACTGAAGCCTTGCTTGAGGATACCACGTATTGGGTGTAGTAATCAGTAGAGTGCCTTTAGGGTTTAGATGGGACCAAGCAGTACGCAAAAAAAGTTCAGGATTCCCAAAGTGTTCAAAGCCTTCACAGGAAACTATACAATCATATTGACCAAAATCATCAGGTATGCCTCGGTTTAAATCAAAATTTTTCCATTTTCCATACCCCAAATTCTCCGATTGGTACAAATCAATTCCATCAGTCAAAATAGCACTATCTATTTTTTTTATCAGCCAGCCATCGCCACAAGGAGCATCTAAAACCGATGCTGGTTGCAATTTATCAATTATATTTAAAACGACTTCTTTAGATGAGTCTTGCATTTATTAAATAATAGCCAAGTGCTTGGAAGGATTAGAGTACCAATTTAATCATGTTATTAGACATTGTTCCAAAGATTCTAATGAAAGAAATTATCTAATTATTCTTTTAAATTAAATAGTTCAAACTTATATAAGTCTAGCATTTTTTTAAATTCATCTGGATTCAAATCTTGGTAGTCACAAATTACAATCATTCGAAATTCTGTCAGTGGATAAAATAATTTTCTATAAATAGTTTAATAGACAAAATTATATGAGGGCTATCACCAATTAAGGCTATTTTCCTTCATAACATTATTCTTAAATTAACAAATGTTAATTAGTCATTAATAGATAATTAATACATTAGGTCTTATCTTAATTGTATGTAAACGAACACTTATTATAAATAAATCCTTTAAAAGGAGGCAATTATGCTAGCTTCAATTATTATTTTCACTTTTTCCTTATCATTAACTTTAATATTATACAAAACATACTTTGATCTAAAAACATCAGTAAAGTTAAAAGCGCAGGCAAAAATGGCAAAACCTATTTATGATTATAAAGGGCGTTTATTAAGTCAATATTTTTATTAAAGTACGTATCAATATATGAAAAAAAATAATTATAAGTACGATTAGTAAAGTATCCCAAATACTATGGATAATCATTCCACTTTTGGACCAGTTGCTATGTGGGACTTCTACAAAAAATATTTTTGATTCAACATACCATTAATAAATTAGATTGGGAAAAAGTTCGCACATTCAAAAAGAACCAGACTGTATTAACACCCCAAACTAACAACCTTAAACAATTTCAACTAACTTAAGGAAGACTATTTTTACTGAGGAGATAAAATGGAATTTCATGCTTTTTATATTTTGGTAACGTCAATGGTTCTTAACTTTATAGTATTAGGGATTTCTCTTAATAGACCCGATTCATTTTTTCCAGTAAGCCTTTCTGCCGCTTCTATTTCCTTGCAAGGATTTGCATTAAGAATGATCGCTTTAGACTCCATAGCATAATTTTACTATTGTCCTATCTCAAAATTTAGTACTTGGAATTTGGTTTAAAGAATTCCTTATGTCAATTTTCATTTTTCAAAACCAATCGATAACGAGGATCACCCGATCTCAATTTTTCTATCGCATCATTCACTTTACTCATAGGATAAGTTTCCACCATAGGCTCTATCTGGTTCCTAGCAGCAAAATCTAACATAACTGCCATAGAACTTGGACTTCCCAGCGGGCTTGCCGAAACTGATTTTTGTCCAAATAATAAAGGGAACACCGGAACAGGGATTGGTTCCATTACAGCTCCAACCATGTGAAATCGACCTTTAGGACGAAGTGTATTGATATAAGCTGTCCAGTCTAACGAAACGTTTACTGTCGAAATAATAAAATCCAAGGACCCTGCAATTTTGTCTAATGAATCAGCGTCTGATGAATTGATAAAAAAATCAGCACCGAAATTTTTATCTTCGGCTTCTTTATTATCGCTTGAAGAAAATGCTGTCACTTCACAACCATAGGCATCCAAGAACTTTAGGGCCATATGACCCAAACCGCCTATCCCAATAACTCCTACTCGGTTGGTAGGTTTTATACCAAATTGAAGAATTGGATTGAAAACAGTTATACCACCGCACATGAATGGCCCTGCTGACTCTGGGTCAATTCCAGCGGGAATAGGAATTGCCCAGGTTGCATCGATACGTACCCGGTCGGCAAATCCTCCGTGCCGCCCAACGATGATTCCCTCAGTTGTGCCACAAAGATTATGATCTCCACCGACACACCATTCACAATTCATACAAGAATTTGAAAACCAACCAACTCCAATTCTTTGGCCAGTTTTCAAATGCCTTACATGTTCCCCGACTGATTCGACAATACCAATTACCTCGTGTCCAGGCACCAAAGGAAACTTTGACATCCCCCAGTCGTTGTTTAACATACTCAAGTCAGAGTGACAGATACCACAGGTTTCAACCTTAACTTGTACTTCATTTCCCTCCAAAGCTCCCGGCTCGTATTCAAATGGTTTTAACTCAGCTTTAGCTCCTGAAGCCGCATATGCTTGGAACATAATTCTTTCCTCCGTTCTATTCCGGTAAAATTTTTTTATATTAATCTATGTTTTATTACTTTAATTCTGTCTAATTCATGAGACGAATTAATTTGGTTTTAATGACATTTAAGATTTTTGTTGGGGTTTGATTATTATAAATTCCTACGCTTTAAAGTACCGCTTTAATCCCTATAATAATTTTATCTTTTAATTCGCTCCAACTTGCTTCAGGCTTTTTTGTGACCGAAATAAACCCAGCCTCTCCCTCCACCATTAAAAATACGCTAGCCACTTCTGTATTTTCAAAAATTTTCTTAGCAACTGGAGAGTCTTTTGCTTCTTCTACATTATTAAAAGTTTTGTAACCCGAATCGAGAATTTTTTTATTCACACTAAATTTTAAAGCATTCTCGTTTGGAGTTGTATCAACGGTAACGGAGACGGTCATAATTTCAAACCTCCTTATTCTTCGATTTGGATTAAGTTTTCTAAGTATTTCCCAATAAGATTTTTTCATAGCTTTAAAAGGTGCAAATTAAACAACCTTTTTTCACCCTTCTGCACACTATATTTTATACCGTTCTGTAATTATAGATATATTCAACCTTATGACAAAAAAAATCCTGATCTTTAGATCTTGGAGGAGACAACTCCAGACCTAAAAATCAGGATCGTGCTACTTAACCTGCCTCCAGCTTTAGAATCCTGAAGGAGACAAACCCCAGATCCTAAAACCGCGATGGCAGTACTCTCTTATCTGTCTAAGAAAGCTTTCTCAAATTAAATTAGTACTGATATGCGACACCGAAGTCAAACACGTTAACGGTTGTTCCAGCGTCACCGTTAACAGCACCAGATTCTTCTGTACCACCCTTAAACTCCGAACGATAGCTAGTTTTTAAGGCAACCATAGGGTGTGGCTTATAAGCAACTCCAAATGTAAAAACATCGAAGTTTCGCTTAGGGTTAGATGCAGGCGAACCGCCTTCTACGCTGGCATCACCTAGTTTATCATTCGGCCTAATTTTCTGATACTGAATAAAAGGTATGATGTCGTGAATGGTTTTCTTACCCATCAACTCTGGTACATGTACTGCCAGTGTACCTAATAGGCCAAAAGCAGATTTAGGAATATTATCCGAACAAGCAAGACCACGCCCATTAGCACAAGCAGCGTTTAGCTTGTCTGTATCAGCAAGCCAAGCTTTCATAACGCCAAGGTCCCACTCCCATGGTCCTCGTTTGGTTTTATAATCCAATACTGTCATGGTTAAATTGGCATTATCATCAATAAATTCTCCACCCGTACCACCTGTATAAATAGAGAACCCTGCTTGGCCACCTGGCACTTTTTTCTCGACGCGAGCAGAAACTGCCATGTTATTTACCGTTAACCCTGTTATCTGACTACGACCTTTTCTTATGAAGTCTCTTGGTCTGAATTTACGGCTTAAGTCCAAAGCAGACACAGCGTTCGTTAAATAGGCACGATAAGAAATATCTCCCGTTGCCCCATGAACACCAAATCCTGCCTGTTGCCAAGTACTAGGAATTAACTTTACGTGAAAATCAGGGCGTTCAACCGTATAGAAGCGGTTTGGCTCATGAAACTCATTAAGGTTACCCATTGGCATTAACATGGTACCTGCTCTAAAGTTCAATTCTTCAGATACCAAAAAATCTAGGTGGCCAAATTCAAATTCAAGCTCTGATGCCGCATGCTCAAAGTCAATTTCCGCATTAAGGTGGATCCAATCGGTTATTTCTGAGTGAACACCTATAACAAATCTATGTTGATCTACATATGACCCCATGTCACCAACTTCGTTACTATTTTTCCAGTGGGTTTCACCATATCCGTGTACCGTGGTTCTACTAAGAAGTCCTTCTCCACCTGATGAACTTTTCATTCTGTCTAACTCATCTGAAACGATATTAAGCCTTCGTTCTAGCTCATTTACATCAGCAGCAAACCCTGGTGTAGCAATAGCAAATAACATAAGCATCGCTATTGAGAATGAAAACCATTTTCTGTAATTCATACCTACAATCTCCTCTTATGTGGTTGTCTTTTAATAATTTAGTGACAACCTATGTCAATCTTCGAGCTTCAGAGCGACTCAAAACTCAATAATGATATTTAATATGATATTCAATTTCATAACTTAATAATAATGATTATTATTATCTATTAATAAAAGTCAACTGTTTTTTAAAGGCTTTCTATAATTTTAAATTTAAGTCATTTGAAAACAGTTAGTTAAGTTTTAAATTCAAAATAATAAAAATTAAACTATTGATATTAATTAGATATTTTCCCCAAGCATTTTTTCATGGCTGAAATACTACTTGAATGTGTACGATCAATCTGGATTCCATAAAGCTGGGCCATGCGAACAGTACCCTCAACCATCGTGTGGGAAACATTTCCAGTACAAATAACAATTCTTTCAAATTTACTCAGGCGTTTGACCATGTCTGGAAATTTTTTACTAAAAACTTTTACATCATTAAACCCCAAGCTTTTACCATGTTTTAAATAATGTGGTTTTAGCCTATCTAAACCGCCTAAAATAGCAACACTCACAACATTATCTCCTCCTTTAAATGATGTAGTTAAGTCTGTGTCTTACCAATCACAATCGATAATGATAATTATTATCATTATCGATTGTGATTGTCAACACAAATTGAAAAAAATCAATAGAAAGAGATCTAATTAAAAGAATATAAGAGCGGGTTGTGGGTAAGTATAACTTGGGGCAAGAAATATAGCCGGGAGGTACCAAACTTAATATTGGCTATTTATAACCAAAATTAAGGCGTTAAAATTAAAAGACTGTTTGGCCATTGAGGCGAGTTAGCACCTCACATCCATTATCAACTACGGCAAGAGTATGTTCAAATTGGGCTGATGCCAACCCATCTTTGGTCACTGCTGTCCATTTATCAGAAAGAATTTCAAGGTCTGGTTTTCCTTCATTAATCATAGGTTCTATAGTAAAAACCATCCCCTTCTTCAGCTCTATCCCTTCACCAAAAGTACCAACGTGAAGAACCTGTGGGTCTTCGTGAAAACTCCTTCCTATTCCATGCCCACAGAATTCTCTTACCACCGAAAAACCTCTTTGCTCAGCAATATTTTGAATAGTGGCACCAATATCTCCAAGGTGCGCTCCGGGTTTAACCAATTTAATTGCACTCTGCAATGCTTCTTTGCAAGTTTCAACTAGTTTGGTCATTTTTTTTCGGGCTGAACCGACATGAAACATTCTACTAGTATCTCCATGAAATCCATTAAGATAAGTAGTAATGTCTAGATTAACAACATCACCATTTCGTAGCTTTCGATCAGATGGAATTCCATGGCAGATTTCTTCATTAATCGAAGAACAGATACTCTTTGGGAAACCCCTATAGTTTAGTGGTGACGGGACAGCGCCGTTAGAAACAATAAAATCATGGCAAATCTCATCTAGTCTATTAGTTGTTACACCAGGCTTAACATAAGGCTCAATCATTATAAGAACCTCAGCTGCTAACTTAGCAGACTTCCTCATTAGCTCTATTTCTTCATCGGTTTTTAGATGAATCATACATATATCCCAGATCACGGAGACTTCTTTTATCGTCTCTCCAGTTATTTTTTACCTTTACAAAAAGGTTTAGATAGACTTTACAACCAAAACGTTTCTCAATTTCTTCGCGTGCTGGTTTACCAAGTTTTTTCAACATGGATCCATTAGAACCAATTAAAATTTTTTTCTGCGATGCGGTTTCAGCTATAATCACCGCGTCAATAACCCACACCCCATTATTACCTTCGTAGGTCTGTTCAACAACCACTGCAATTGAGTAAGGAACTTCCATATGAGTTCTTTGCATTATTTTTTCTCGCACGATTTCCTCAAGCAAGAACTCTTCCGAACAATCAGTTATCATGTCAACCGGGAAATATTGAGGACCTTCTGGTAAATAGTTAAGAACCGTTTGCCCAAGGTCTTCCAGACCATCAGATCGCAATGCTGAAACTGGAATAATTTCCCTAAAATCGAATTTCTCATCAGCTTCTGCAATCAAACTAAGCAAATCCGGTTTCGAAGCAATATCGATTTTATTAATAATAAGAATTTTGAGGGAATCTATATCCTTTAGTGTATCCAAAACAAACATGTCATTTTCAGCAAAACCCTGTTTTGCATCAACAACAAACAAAATAATATCTACGTCCTTATAGGTACTGAGCGAGGCCTTGACCATCAACTGGTTAAATTGAGAAGAAGCTTTGTGAATTCCCGGAGTATCCAGTAAAATGATCTGCCCACCGGGAAAATGAACCACACCGGTTATTTTATTTCTAGTTGTCTGAGGTTTGTGTGATGTAGCCGCAATTTTTCTCATAACAAGATTGTTAAGAAGTGTAGATTTCCCCACATTGGGCTTACCTATAATTGCAGCATAACCAGATTTAAAATTTTCTTCTTTTTTCAATGCGAAATAAACAGATAAATAATTAATTTATTAACCCAGAGTCGTAAAGGTGAGTAATCAAAACGACTAAGGCATAACTTTAAAAGGATAACAAACAACTGTACTATAATACCTTAAAGTAGCCTTAACTCATCATTTAATTTAGATTCGCACAAACACAAATTTACTTGAATTAAAAATATTTTAATACTCGTAGTTAACCAATAAAACAATTTACAACTAGGCCTACATACGTAGGTTAAAACAAATATTCTTAAAAAAAAAATCTAAAAATAACATAAAAAATAGTGAAGCAACCCCTAGGACTATATATTCACATTCCCTACTGCATACACAAGTGTGGTTATTGTGACTTTAATTCTCATCCAGTTAAACAAGATGAAATGGACCACTATATCGATGCTCTTGTTTGTGAAATGCAACATTATGCAAAAATTCACTCTGATACCAATAGCATTAGAACTATTTTTCTTGGCGGAGGAACACCAACCACACTAACTGCTTTTCAATTAGATCGTATTTTCAAGGAATGTATAAATAACTTCACTATAGTATCCGATGCCGAAATAACAATTGAAGCAAATCCCGCAACAATTGGAATAGAACAAATGAAGTCCATTCGCCAAACAGGATACAACCGGATTAGTATAGGGGTTCAGTCCTTTGACAAAACCGAATTAAAAGTCTTAGATCGGGCGCATGGACCGGAAGAAATTCATTCAACTGTAGACTGTGCAAGAAAAGCTGGGTTTGAAAACCTTTCCCTTGATCTTATGTTTGCTATCCCAAATCAATCCCTCTCATCCTGGGAAAACAATCTAAACAAAGCCATAGAAAAAAATCCGGAGCATATTTCTACATACAATCTGACCATTGAGCAGGGAACGGCTTTTTCAAAACTTGAATCTAACGGAAAACTAATAATGCCTGATGATGGACATCAACTGGAGTTGTACAAAAAAACAATCGAACGCCTTAAAAAAAAAGGACTCCACCACTATGAAATATCAAATTTTGCTCGCCCAGGGAAAAAATGCAAACATAACATCACTTACTGGGAAAACTCAAACACCCTCGGAATAGGTGCAGGAGCATCTTCATATATAGATGGGACCCGATTTAAAAACATTAATCTACCGGCCCATTATATCCGACAAGTAAAAGAGAAAAAAACTGCAGTTGAATATAGTGAAACTCTCAATTCTCGTCAAGCAATGGGCGAAACTATCATGCTGGGACTGCGATTAATCGAAGGCATCAGCATTCACCAGTTTGAAAAGCGCTTTCAAATTTCTTTTACAATTTTTTTTAAAACTATTATTTCTTCACTTAAGGAAAAAGGGCTAGTTGTTATCGAAAAAGACTACCTACGTCTTTCAAAAAAAGGCCTGTTTTTAGCAGACTCTGTTATTTTAGAATTTATTTAAAAATATAAACCATTAAAACGTAATGAAAACTCATAAGTTACTATTCATTCTGATAATTACTATCATTTGTAGCACCGCTAGTTTCTCTCTAGCCAATCAAATTGAAACAAATAAATTGATGCGATATGCCGCCGAACTCAGCAAAAGCGGAAAAAATAAAGAAGCATTAAAAATTTTTTTAGAAATAAGTCGTAAAGAACCAAATAATTTTTATGCTTACAACAACCTGGGGATGGTGCATAGTGTGCTGCAAGAAAATGATAAAGCACTCAAAGCCTATGAAAAGAGCTTAACCATTAATCCTACCTTCCCAATGACTCTCAATAATATCGGCTATTTACACATGACAATGGGCCATTATGACAAAGCTGAAATGTTTTTAAAAAAAGCTTCATCTTTATTCGGTTCATTTCATCTAGTATCAACGAACCTGGGAGAGCTTTATCTTAAACAAAAGCGCTACGATGAAGCAATGATTTATCTAAAAAAATCTTTAAAAGACATGCCCACTTTTCCTCCCACTCATAATCTACTGGGAAAGCTTTATCAGGCAAAGGGGCAAAAGGATAAAGCGGAGAAAGAATTTAATCTTTTTAAAAAATTAAACCAAAATTTAAATAGTTCTAATATAAAAATTAATAATTAATGAAAGAAATTCTAAATTCCTTCTCCAAACTCATTAAAATCACAGACACCCTTATGGGAGAAGATGGCTGCCCATGGGACAAGGTGCAAACACGAGAATCACTCAAACCATATCTAGTCGAAGAAACATATGAAGTATTAGAAGCATTAGATACAAACGACCCAGAAAAAATTAAAGACGAACTAGGTGACCTGCTATACCAGATATTATTTCATTCTAAAATTTCTAGCATGAATGGTGAGTTTGACTTTCGAGACGTCCTAAATAATTTAAGTGAAAAAATGGTTCGGCGTCATCCGCACGTTTTCAAAACAAAAGAACTAAATACCCCTGATCAAGTAGTCGAACAATGGGAAGAAATAAAGAAAAATGAGAAGGGTCAAGCAAATAAAAAATCTATTTTGGATAACATCCCAAAAAACCTTCCTAGCCTAATTAGAGCACAAAAAATTCAAAAAAAAGCTACGAAAGAAGGGTTTGACTGGGATCAAATAAACGATGTTTTCGAAAAACTCGATGAAGAAGTCATAGAGTTTAAGGAAGCCGTTCTTCAGAAAAAAAATGTAGACATCAAAAACGAAATAGGCGATATTATTTTTGTGATCACCAACATAGCCAAATTTTACAAGGTCGATGCTGAGGAAGCACTTCGATCTACAAATAATAAATTCATAAAACGGTTTCAATATATAGAGAAAAAAATTCAGGAAAAAGGGAAAGTCCTGAAAGATTGCCCTCTAGAGGAGATGGAATTCTACTGGCAAGAAGCTAAAAATAAATAGTTTTCTTATTTTTTAAATAACTCGTATCACTTGTTATAAGTTCTTCCGCGCCATTCAGTACGCCCAAGTAAAAAGGTTTGCACCATTGAATTAAGTATTATTCCGACCATTACAATGGCTCCGAGAGGAAAAAGAAAAACGTTTTTTCTTTCTAAGTTCAACTCACGACATAAGCATATACCTACAATTAAAGATAATGTAAGCCCGAATAGTGAAAGACATACCCACTCAAGCCCTATCCCCACCCATAAATTATATACCACAATAATATAAGGGGTTAAGAGAAAGCAAAGAACCATAAACATGTAATAAAATGCCCTAAATATCGAATTTCCCATCGCCAAGAAAATATTTTTTCTCCAACCAATCCAAATTTCCTTCATAGAGTGGTACATACGAATTGAGAATAAACTCTTTCCATCTGCAACCAAAACAGAAAGACCGTTGAGCTTCGCTTTTTTGGCAATCATTATATCTTCGAGAACTTCGTTGGCGACGCTTTGATGACCACCGATTTTTTGATAAGACTCTTTCTTAAACAATAGAAATGCGCCGAACCCCATGGCACTTTTATTACCCGAGCTATTAACTTTCTTAAAGTTTGTAAGTGTCGCAATAAATCCAAATATTACAGGCTGAACTACTCGTTCCCAAAATGATCCAAATATTGCCGCAGGCATAAGTGTCAACAAATCAATATCGCTAGATATCATTTTTTGCATAGCAGTTTTAAAGGCATGTGGCTGATATATAAGATCTGCGTCCGTAAACAAGAAAAATTGCCCTCTCGACTTTTTGTAAGCCTGGTGTAATGCGTAGGATTTGCCCACCCACCCTGGTTCTAACTTTGCTCCAGCAATAAATATCAAATTGGAGTATTCTTCTAACATTGAGCAAACAATTTTGGCTGTATCATCGCTAGAGTTATCATCCACAACAATAATCTCAAAATTTGGGTAATCCTGATTTAATAATGATTCCACACATTTTTTTATATCCCTCTCTTCATTTCGAGCTGGAATACAAACTGAAATATAGGGATAGGTGACCAGTTTCTCCTTAACCGGATAAAGCCTAATAAGGTATATCATATTTAAAGAAAGGTAGATCACTATAGAAATAATTAGAAGCACCTGAAAAATTGTAATTGGGACCATAAGTTTAAATTTATAGAAATGTAATAAAAAAAATTAACCACTAACTAGCAATTATAGCGGGCCGATAAGGCTAAAAAATACTTACCCGGTTCAAAGTAAAAATAATTCTCTTTAAAAAAAGGCTAAGGCCAATGATTTATATTTTATTATAATAACCGATAGCTTAAAATATCAACTATGACTACTCAAATTCTAACCGCCTCAAAAACAAACAAAGGTTTTCTCTTTTATCTGTGTTTTTTATTTTTCACAATTATTGTGCTTCTACTTCAAGAAGGAACAGCTGAAGCACTTTGCATAAAGGACAAAAAAGCAAACCTTCGCTCAGGACCAGGAAAACATAATGAGAAACTATGGACTGTACTAAAATATATGCCATTAAGACAACTAGGTAGGCAAGGTAATTGGCTCAAGGTGAAGGATTTAGATAGTGATATTTACTGGGTGCATCGAAAGCTTACAACTAAAGCCTACATGTGTGCTGTTATTAAAAAAGATAAAACAAGTTTACGAAAGAAGCCGAGTATGAAGTCACCTCAAGTTGAATGGAGTCCTATTAATAAATTTTTTTCAATGAAAGTAATTAAAATAAAAGGGGCCTGGGTAAGTATTCAAGATGCTACAGGTGATCGCGCTTGGATCAAACGATCTCAGGTCTGGGTTCAATAGCTATTTTAGCTTTTGCTGACTTGATGCTTCTAGCCGAGGAAGACTGATCTTAAATTTTGTTCCTTCGCCCAGTTTGCTCTCTATATGGATAGTACCTTTATGCGAATCTGCAATAAATTTACAAATACTAAGTCCGAGCCCAGTACCCCCCTCTTGACGAGAGCGCGCTTTATCAACTCGATAAAATCGATTAAAAACAAGGGGCAAATCCTCTTTAGAAATGCCAATACCGTTATCCTGAACGGTTATTAATGCAGTGTCTCTCTTAGCTTCCACAGATATTTTCACCTCTCCACCGGGTTGAGTATACTTAATTCCGTTTACAATCACGTTCCATATCATTTGCCGTAAACGAATAGGATCTCCATAAACATTCACTCTCTCAAGATAGGCAATCCCAATTTTTATTTTTTTTTCTGACCCAATAATTTCAGCATGTTTGCAAACCTCTTCGACTAGTAATTTAAGGTCGACTGATTCATAGTCTAAGGTAATCTGATTTTCATCAGACTTTGAAAGCAAAAACAAGTCTTCAAGAACTTTCGACATATACTGAACTTCTTCAAGATTACTTGAAATGACCTCCTGGTATTCTTCTGGCTTTCTTTCTTTTCCCAGTGCAAGTTCGCCTTGGCCTTTTAGGACAGTTAAGGGGGTTCTAAGCTCGTGCGAGGCATCACTGCTGAACTGACGCATTTGTATAAAAGAGCTTTCCAAACGATCCATCATCGAATTGAAGGTGAGTGCTAATTGACCAATCTCATCCTTGACTTCAGGCACAGGAATACGTTGGCTAATATTCGCACCTCCGCCAATATCTTTTGCAGTTTGGGTAATATTTGCCACAGGCTTAAGTGCTCGACTAGCTATAAAGCGACCGATCAAGGCAGTCAATAGGAGAAGGGCTGGGACAGCCGTCCACAAAATTATCTGTAGATTATTTAAGGTATCTACTACGACCTTTAGTGAAGTTCCTACTTGAACCAAGTTGCGAAGCTTGATGCCCTTTATAACTGGCATAGTTACTACTCGAATGGGGTGATTATCAGAGATAAAAAAAGTTTCGTAAGAAGTCCCTCCCTTTAATGCAGCTGAATATGCTCGCTGAGTAAGTGGAAACTGAGAACCGTCAAAATTTCTAGAAAGTGAACCAATGTTCCCAGAACCATCGTAAATTTTATAGGACTTATTTGTACCGAACCCCATAAATTGGTCAAAAAATAGATCAAGACCTGGGAACGGAGTTCGGCTATTATTGATCTGAGTTGACCGAGCTACAATACGTGCTGAAACTGTGAGGGAACTGTCTACGCTTTCGTATAAACGCTTAGAAAGGAAGAAAAATAATAAAACACTAAATAGGACAAGAATGACACCCAGAAGAAAAATGTACCATGCTGTTAATTTGGAGCGAATCGATGTAAATAGCATGTCATTTTTTCATGATATAGCCAACACCTCGCAAAGTATGCAATAACTTAACTTGCCGACCTTTATCAATTTTATTGCGCAAGTGATTGATATAAACATCTATAACGTTTGTAAATGTGTCAAAGTTATAGTCCCACACATGCTCAGCAATCATAGTTCGGGTTAACACTTTTTCTTGATTGCGCATAAAGTATTCAAGGAGACCATACTCTTTTCCTGTAAGCTCTATTTCATCTCCTCCTCGGTTAACTTTATGGCTCACTAAGTCAAGAGTGAGGTCTAAAATCTGGAGTGTAGTTTTGACTTCGGCCTTGCCACGTCTTAATAGCACCCTTACTCGTGCCAATAGCTCAGAAAAGGCGAATGGCTTTGTTAAATAATCATCGGCGCCCTTATTAAGGCCCTCCACCCTATCATCAACTGCATCCTTCGCCGTCAAAAGAAGAATAGGAACATCACTACCTTGGCTTCGCAACTGTGAAAGAACTTCCAAACCATCCATTTTTGGAAGCATAATATCTAAAATAATTAAATCATATTGTCCTTCTAATCCAAGATGCAAACCGTTTTCCCCATCATGAGTTATGTCAACAGCATAGGTTTCTTCTTCTAATCCTTTTTTTATGAAACCAGCTACTTTTTTTTCATCTTCTACAACTAATATTCGCATTTATACATCCCATTTTTTTTGTTGTTTATGGAGCTCTACTTCTCCTTTAAGCATATCTAAGTGTTTCTCACAATCTTTTAGAATAGCAGAATACATTGCCCTACAACTTTCATCGTTCGCATCAATCATTGCCTGTCGACATATGCCAGCAGCTTCAGAGGAAGCTTCGATTGCTTTTACCAAATTTTCATTAAATTTTTTTGACATTCTTAAATATCTTTCATAAATACAAAACATACTTATTCTAGCATTAAACTATCACTCACAAGCGACTAACTTGAAGTGTGTTTTAACTTTCAGGCCGATTTGTTTTGTCACTAAATACCTCCGGAAAAAGCGAATAAACCATTATTATTCCCAAAGCGAGTCCCATGTATGGAAGGTTGGCAACCATTTCTGCTATAAAACGACCCAAAACTCCATAATCTCGAACTAAATTAGAAATGACTCTGTTCCCCGACTGTTCAAGAAGGTAAAAAATAAATTCGATAACAGAACCACAAATAAATCCAATAAAAGCTCCAAACCCATAGTAAATCCATTTCATGTTTTTCATAACTTATTTTTTTTTAATTTGAGGATAAATTCGTATAGCATCTTTGCCAAAGAATGAATTATCATGATTCTGACTAATTGTGAATTTGCGATAATCGTATTTAAATCCATTATAACTATTGAAACAACTCATATCAATTGCCCAAGGAGATACAGTGAGACTAGAAGGAAAATCGATAATTATTACCGGGGGTGGCTCCGGAATTGGACTAGCTTGCGCGAAACTGTTTACTAATAAAGGTGCTGAGGTAGCAATTATTGGGAGAAGAAAAGATAGGATAGATTTAGCCGCAAAGGAAATTGAAGGCTCGATTCTACCCATCGTGGGAGACGTAGCAAATAATAAAGACCTAGACAATCTAGTTTCAAAAACCTTAAATACATTTGGGAAGATTGATATCGTTGTAAACAATGCTGGTGTATTTTCTGGCTCTTCATTGCATGAAACAAAAAGTGAGGACTGGAATAATGTAATGGACACTAATATTAATTCAGTATTCCAATTAACCAAGAGAGTGCTACCTCATATGTTGGAACGTGAAGCCGGGACCTTCGTTCATATAGCTTCAATTGCCGGGCTCGTCGCAATACCTGGTGTTGCAGCATATAATGTTTCTAAGGGAGCCTTACTTCAGTTTAACCGTTCTATTGCCATGGAATATGGCCCCTTCGGAATACGCTCTAATGCCGTTTGTCCAGGTTTGGTAAAAACAGAAATGACCGAAGATCTTATGCAAAATGAAGAATTAATGAAGGAATGGAGTAAAGATTACCCTATTGGGCGGTTCGGTATACCTGAAGACATTGCTAGCGCTTGCCTATACTTAGCTTCAGATGATTCATCTTTTGTTACTGGCGTCGCCCTTCCAGTAGACGGCGGTTTCACGGCTCATTAATGGTGAGGCTTGACGTAAATTGAATCTGATATTACAATTAAATCACTCCAAAAAATCCCTTTTATCAAATAATACGGATTAAAGGGAATCTTTATATCTAAGTTGATTCCTGTAGGCTTTAGAATGAACTATGAAATGGTTATTGGGCTTGAAGTCCACGTCCAATTAAAAACCCAGTCAAAAATATTTTGTTCCTGCTCAACTACGTTTGGCAAACCAGCAAACGAAAATACTTGTCCAGTATGCTTGGGTATGCCGGGAGTACTTCCAGTTTTAAACAAAGAGGCTCTCCAACTTGCAATGAAGGCATGTCTTTCTACCAATTGCCGTATCACTCCAATGAACCGATTCGCGCGAAAAAATTATTTCTATCCAGACCTGCCTAAAGGTTACCAAATATCACAATTTGAACTTCCATTAGGAGTGGGCGGCTATATAAATATTCAGACTAATGGTGTGAAAAAAAAAATTGGCCTTACACGTATTCATATGGAAGAAGATGCTGGAAAGTTGATTCATGGAGAAAACCTAGATAGCCCGGATAAAAGTTATGTGGATTTTAACCGTACCGGGGTACCTCTGGTAGAAATTGTCAGCGAGCCAGAACTTAGGTCCGGTGAAGAAGCCCGGGAATATCTAACTCAATTAAAATCTATCCTTGATTACGCAGAAATAAGTGATTGTAATATGGAAGAAGGTAGCCTCCGTTGTGATGCCAATGTTTCTGTAAGACCTGAAGGGCAAAAAGAGTTTGGGACCCGAACAGAAACAAAAAACCTAAACTCATTTCGTTTTGTTCAGCGAGCTATAGAATATGAAGTTGATCGTCAAATTAAAGTTCTTGAGCAGGGAGATTCTATTATACAAGAAACTCGACTGTACGATTCTAGCAAGGGGGTAACTTTTGCTATGCGTAGCAAAGAGGAAGCGCATGACTATCGCTATTTTCCAGAACCCGATCTTGTCCCGATTGAGATCAGTGATAAGTGGATCGAAGAAACGATGGATCAACTACCCGAATTACCTGAACAAAAAAGAGAACGTTTTATCCAAAGCTACAAAATTCCTGAATATGATGCTGGCGTTCTAACTACTTCTCGAGAAATAGCTGACTATTATGAGAAATCGGCTTCTCTACACCCAAACCCCAAGCTAATTAGCAACTGGATTATGGGAGAACTACTGAGAGAACTAAAAAACGATGGTCAGAAAATCAATGCTTCTCCCATAAAACCTGAACGTTTGGTCAGTCTTTTAAAATTGATCGAAGATGGCACTCTCAGTGCAAAAATGGCCAAAATTGTTTTTGAAGAAATGTATAGAAGCTCCAAATCAGCTATAGAAATAGTTACTAAAAAGGGCTTAGCGCAAATAACCGACTCATCAGCTATAGAAAACCTAGTTGATGAAGTTTTACAGTTGAATACAGGCCAGGTGGAGCAGTACAGAAATGGAAAGGAAAAAGTTTTTGGATTTCTAGTTGGACAAATTATGAAGAAAAGTAAAGGTCAAGCCGACCCAACTCTGGTTAATAAATTACTTAAGGATAGAATCAATTGAAACTATCAAAAAATATAGTATTTGAAAGTTCTATCTTATTGATAACGTCTTTAGTTTTGGTATTGCTTATCTCTGAGAGAGCTGAAGCAATCGCAAGTTGGTCAACTGATAAAAGGTTTAGGGACAATGGCGACAATACCATAACTGATACAAAAACTGATTTAATGTGGATGAAAGAAGATTCCTATCTCAATAGCGGCCATTGGGCCAACTGGTTTGGAGCTATTCGTTTTATCAAGCAAATGAACAAGATCGAATTCGCCGGTAAATACGACTGGCGACTTCCGACTATCAAGCAATTAACCACCCTTTACGAAAAAGAAAAAACTAATAGTAAGGTGTTAGGCAAGGGAATGAATATTCACATTGACCCTATTTTTGCTAAAGAGGGAAGTGCCTCTTTATGGTCTATTGAAGAAAATGGAAGTTATAATTCCTTTGGAGTTGTATTTAATACAGGAAAACGCTTTAACAGTTCCAAAAAATCTATCCTTAGAAAAGCTGTTCGAGCAGTTCGTTATTTAAATTAAACGTTCTTTAGAGGTTCTAATGAAAAAGGTTTCAATCATTACATTATTGATAATATTATTAAGTTACGTAAGTCCTTTTCAAGGAGAAGCCACCTTCCCAGAAAAAAATATTGTCTTCTGGGGGCTTGGGCAGTCCGATGAACAAAAAAATAATGACTTGATAAAAGCATATAACCTTGCAAAGGAAAATAACTACGAAGAAGCCCTTAAAATAATTGATCAGAAAATTCAAATATCTCCAAAATCAACAACACTACATGTAATAAAAGGTCTAATTTTAAATGAAATGCGCATGTATTTACTGGCCATCAGAGAGCTAAATAATGCTCAGATAATCGAGAGCCGTCATCCAGGTATTCACTTTGGATTTTGCAAGGTGTATCGAAATTTAGGAATGTCCGAACTTTCTTTGCAAGCTTGTAAGGTCACTGTAGAAATCCACCGTCTATCTTCAGAAGCCCACTATGAACATGCGCAAACATTAATAGCAAACGGGAACATGGAACTCGCCAACAAATCTCTATCTACAGCAGCTGAACTTAATCCCAATAATGCGCAATACCACTACCAAAGAGGTATGAATTTTTATTATCTAAACCAGTACGATGAGGCGGAAAGATCATTCCAAAAAGCTTTTTCAATTGACGCAAACGATGTCGACTCTGCATATCAATTGGCTTATATTTATGCAGCACGAAAAAAAGAAAATCTTGCAACTCAACAGATAGAACGAGTTCTTCAAATACAAAAAAAACACCCTAAAATTCAATCTGCCAAATTATTATTAGAGTACGTAAAAAAAAATGCGCTGGAGAAACTACCACTCAAAATTATTCCTCATGAATACCATATTGGACGCTCAAAATCGTATTATAAGTCTGGAGAATTTGGACTTGCTCTAATAGAAATTGAGACAGCAGAAAAATTAAAACCCGATGACTTACAGATTAAAGAAATATTGATTGGGTTGACTGGGTTTCTTTTACGCATTAACAAGACGGAAAAAGCCCTAAATAAGATAATCTCAATCACAAATAAAACCGATATTATTACTGCAAAAGCATATCAAGAATTGGGTGACATTGAGGTACTAAGAGGAAATTTGGCTAAAGCGCGCACTTATTATGAAAAAGTATTAAAACTTTCAGACCCTAATGGAATAGCCCGACAATCTTTAAGCGAACTGCCAGATAAGATTGGACCAAATACGTCTCCACTTCAACGATCTGAAATTTTTATAGATCCCAGTATCGCCTTAAATCGTAAAGGAGAACTATTCGCACAATATAAAATGTTTAAGCGCGCAATCGCTATATATAGTTTGGCATCCAGAATTAAACCTAACCACTTGCCAACTATGCTGAACACGGCAACAGTTTATTATAATAGTGAAAATTACGGTAAAGCCATATCTATTTTAGAGCGCCTTCTTTTGTCATTTCCCCATCATGAAAATATGTTGGCGCATCGAATTCTTTTAGCGCAAGCCTATGTGAAAAGTAATAACCGAGGTAAAGGCCTCAAAAATATTGCTATCGCTATAAAAATCCAACCAGCTTCCAAAATAGCGATTAAATCCAATCCAGTATTTAATGAATTAAAAGAATTAAAAGAATATAAAAACTTAATCCAATAAAGTCTACTTTGCTAAGACGAACAAATACTTGTAGCCAAATTAAAGTTTCTCTCTCAGCAGTTGTTTGACATTATACGTTTATCTTGATACACACTTAATTAATCCCAAAAGGGCTAATATAGGCTGTTATAAGCATTAACAGTCTAAACTTTCTATATTATGAATACTCCAATTACGAGGACTAATTATGCTGAGTTTAGAAAAAACATTAAGCATTAAGTCTCTAAATACGCCAGCAGCACTACTCCTATTTCTAGTATTGGCATTAGCTATAACTCCTGTCATAGCATCATCTCAAGAGCACCCCTGCCAAAACGCCAGCATTCAACTTAGAGGTGATTTAGATGTCATAATGAATAGAGGTGGACTATGGGCCTTAATGGAACAAACCGAAGGACTTAAAGATAAATCTGTATTGGGACTGCAGATAGACGGAAAACTCGCTAGGTTAGTTGGTAACTTTGAAACTATGTGTGAAGAGAAAAAAAACCCTACGAAACAATTATTTAATAGTATGACCAACCTACTTGGTGAAGCAAGAATGATATGGAACCCAAGCTCCTCAGGGGAAGCAGTTTTACAATTACTTGACCCACTGAATAAAAAAATCGATACCCTACTTTCAAAAACCAAATAGCATTTCTAAGAAACATTTCAATAGGTATCTAATGGTAAAAGAAGGCAACAAAGCCCCTGATTTCTCCGGAAAGAATCAAGATGGGAAGTTAGTCAAACTAAGCTCGTTTAAATCAAAAAAAAACATAATCCTATATTTTTACCCTAAGGACATGACCCCGGGTTGTACAACGGAGGCATGTGACTTTAGGGACTATTACAAAAAATTCAAAAATACTATAATTCTTGGTATTAGTGCTGATTCAACTGAGCGCCACCAAAAATTTATTGCGAAACATGATCTACCATTTGAGTTAATCGCCGATGAAAATAAAAAAATTTGTGAGAAATACGGCGTATGGCAAGAAAAAAAACTATACGGAAAAACCTTCATGGGGATTGTAAGATCCACGTTTATCATTGACAAAACTGGTGTAATAAAAAAAATATTCCCAAAGGTAAAAGTTAAAGGGCATGTCGAGGAAGTACTTGAAATACTAAAAAAAATATAACTAATTTTTATTCATTACCCGTAGTTGACATTAGTTTTTCAATCTGCCTAACTGTTTTAGGTATTGAACGCGAAAGATTTTCACAGCCTGTTTTGGTAATCAACAAATTATCCTCAATTCTAATCCCCACCTCTTCGTCGTAGAGTTTCCCATTAAGACGTATTTTAAAAGAACCATACAATCCAGGTTCATTACTAATCATCCAACCTTCCTGCATAGGCTCACTAAGATAGTTTCTAAATGGATCACCATCGTGTTCCTGTTCTCCCATAAGATGACTTACTCCATGTGGACGGTCTTTATATCTTAGTTTTAATTTACCACCAGCATTTTTAAAAATTTTTCCAAGATCCTGGTTAATAGAATCCCAACAAAAATTATTAAGCTCATCTATAGTGATGCCTCTCCGAGCCTTTTTCTGGACTAGCAATTGAGCTTTTAAAACAATCTCATATAGCATTTTTTGCATCGGATTAAACTTACCAGATGCAGGAACTGTTCGACTGATATCCGCATGCATTGTCATCCAACGAACACCAAAGTCCATCAAGACCATTTCACCCTTGCTAAAACTATCATCATTTTTCATGTAGTGAAGGACTGTTGCATTATGACCAGATGCTACTATTGATGGGAAACTAAGCCCGTATGGAGACTCTTCAAGCATTCTCCCCTCCAGGAACCCCTGAACCTGATATTCATTCTTAAAAAAAATAAATTTTTTCAATGTTGCAATGAAGCTTTTTCCTGTTATTTTTTCAGCTGCAAGAACATTTTTTATATCGTACGAATCAAGAGGGAGGCGAAGTCCAAAATGACTTTTCATGATATTACTTAATGATGACTTCCGGTCCCATGAACGTAAATAACTCGCTAATCTACCTTTAAACTTCCAATTGTGGTCTGTTTTAATCTCTACTATTTTTTTTCCCGCCTTGCCTTCCATCCACAAGGTTCCAATTTTTTTGTTTTTTTGATTTTTAAAGCGGGTCTTGATAGATTTTTCAAAATCAGCAATATCTCGAATATCTTTTATTCCCGTTACTTGCTGTGCTTCACGAACACTTCTAGGATCCCCTACACCTAAGCGAATACCATCCCAAAATTCTTTTGTGAAGTCCTTCTTATTAACGAATAATATCTCGTCGGACTCAGTAGAGTTTGGATCCAGCAAAAGTATGACATTAGACTGATTGACTCCCGTCAAATACATGATTGCTGGTTCTTGATAGGTAGGACAATGTGCATAAGCCCACACAGTCTCTTGCCCAGGACCATATGGAACTCCTGTGATAGCCATCAGCATATTTTCTTTATCAAGCAGTCTTTTTCGCCTGTTTCTGTATCTTTTTTTGGCTAATTTCCCAGCACCGCCGTCACGAAAAACTCCAGAGTATGTGTTTTTTAATTTATTCATAATAAATAGATGACTAAATTCTATTAGGCTTAACTAACTTTTGAGGCTTAGTCTACTTTTTTTAAAACAGCCAACCATTCCTTATCTCGCCTTTGCTCAACTGAGTATGGCGTCTTATCTAAAGATTCAATCTTGAATGAGCTGCAAAAATATCGCTCTATATCTTCCTGGCTAGTATTAAATGGTGGCCCCCCCTCTTGATTAGTTTCATAAAACAAACCAACCAGATAACCTCCCGGCTTCAATAGTCTCTTTGTTGTTTCAACGTACGCTTGTCGCATATTAGGATTAATAGCACAGAAAAAAGTATGCTCCAGCATTAAGTCAAATTTTTCATTATATTTACAATCTATTTTAAAAAAATCTTGCTGCAAGACTTCACCTGAATAATTGTTATCAATTAAAGTCTTTTCAATAATTTTAATAGCACCGTCAGTGTAATCAACTGCCGTCACATTAAATCCCTTTTTAGCTAAAAAAATTACTTCGTGACCAGCACCACAACCGGGAATAATCGTCTTACAAGGACGAATATTTTTTTTCTTCCATAAATGTTCGAATGGAGGAGCTACCTCATTAAGGTCCCAACGTAAATCTTTGTTTTTATAGTGACTCTCCCAGTCTTCACGAGAATAACCAATCTGAGTATTATCGCCATTACTCATTATGAGTTATTTTTTTTAAAAAAACACATTGTCTATTAGATGCTCACTGTTATTCATATTTTATTTTTGGGCTGAATCACAGACAAAAATATTTGAATAGCTTTAAAAATTCTTTTTTAGCTTAATATTTGCTGAATTATAGAAGCCCCCGCAACATAAGTTCCAACGGCTGACCCAACGTTTGCAAAGAAAAAAACTAGCAAGACTCTAACCACACCATTTTTCCACCACATAGGAAATGATGAGATATCATCTCTTAATCGTTCAAAATCTGTAACCTTTGGTTTTCGCAAATAGGATTCCACTAGCCCTACGACCATACCAGCCCCAATAGTTGGGTTTAGGGAAGTAAGTGGTGCAGCTAAAAAAGCAGCAAGAACTGATACAGGATGTGCTAGTGCTAGCGCAGCACCCAAAGCGCTCAATCCACCATTTATCAGAACCCATGTCACGATCAGACTCCAACCAAGTTCCGGAGATTGTTGGTAACCAACGTAAAACATACTAAGTATAATAATACAAACCCCCCAACCAATATAAAATCCAACCCGGCCAGAAGGGGGTTTTTTCGTTAATTCAATCATCTGACTTTCATTAGCAGGATTATCCAAACCTGGAACCATACCAACAAGATGGCCTGCTCCAACAATTGCTAAAATATTCTTAGGAGGATTTTCTGACGCGGTTAACATTGAGAGCTTACCTGCCATAAACTCATCTCGCTCATCAATCAACACTTTCTTGATTTGTGGAAGAGATTCTCCAAATTCCTCGATGACTGAGTGAAGCATATCGCCTTTTTTAAGGCTTTCTATTTGATCCTTATCGACCTCTTCTCCAACGAATATTCCAGCAATTAATCCAGAAAATATTTTTATTTTCTGCCAGAATGAAACTGTGGTGACTAAGCGATGAAGTGTGGTCGTAATATCACGATCAACCACCTCTAAACGTATATCATTTTCAGCCGCTAATTCAGTTGCTCTAATCATTTCCTTTCCTGCTTCGACACCAACTTTATCTGCTAAGCGTCGTTGGTAAGCTGAAAGCGCTAAATTAATTAAAAGCAATGAAGCTTTTTTCTTTTTAAAAACTTCATATATGTCTAAGTTTTTCCACCAAGATCTGTTTTTTAAGTTTTCATAACGTGCAGGGCAAAGTTCTACTGCGATACAGTCAAAATCTTTACTCAATATTTTTTTCTCAACTAAATCGACACTTTCTTTAGAAACATGTGCTGTTCCAATAAGAGTAATGGTCGCATCATTTAACTTAATTGTCTTTATGACGTCTTCGTTATCTTTATCCACTAAAACTCACCTCAACACTCAAAAAATAATTTAAAATAAGCAATAAAAAAACTACTACTTCTGTAAATATAAATTTTTAAACAAAAATCTACCGAATTCTTAATTTAACACATCTTTTGTGTTATTTTAAATTGAATTAAAAACATCAATGTTATGATACCTTTCAAAGTTAATTCATCTTTCAAACCAGCTGGAGACCAACCAGCAGCCATCCAAAAATTAAAAAAATCTATCACTTTGGGTTCTCCTCATCAAACTCTTCTAGGAGTAACTGGATCAGGAAAAACATTTACCCTTGCCAATGTAATTGAGCAAGTTCAAAAACCAACTTTGGTTCTTGCTCATAACAAAACACTGGCTGCCCAGCTTTACGGAGAGTTCTTAGAATTTTTTCCAGATAATGCAGTGGGCTATTTTGTAAGCTATTACGACTACTATCAGCCAGAAGCCTACCTTCCAAAAACAGATACATTTATTGAAAAAGATGCATCAATCAATGACGAGATTGACAAACTAAGGCATGCCGCAACACGTGCTTTATTTGAACGCCGCGACGTAATTATTATTGCAAGCGTTTCATGCATATATGGTCTGGGCTCTCCTGAGGCTTATCATGGAATGTTACTTTTTATAGAAACAGGAATGCAAGTTGAACGAGAGCAAGTATTACAAAAACTAGTACATATACAATACAAAAGGAATGATATAGACTTTCAACGAGGAACATTTCGTGCCCGGGGAGATACGATAGATCTTGTTCCTGTTTATGAACGAGACGAGGCAATACGTATAGAATTTTTTGGAGATACTATTGAGCGTATTAGCGCATTCGATCCTTTAACCCAAAAGCATATTCGTGAAATTGATAGAATAGGTATCTACCCTGCTAGTCATTATGTTACGCCCAAAGAAACCCTCGATCGCGCAATGAAATCAATACGCGAGGAATTGCTTAAGCGAATTGCTTTTTTTGAAAATGAAAATCTTCTAATAGAAGCACAACGAATCGAACAACGAACAATGTTTGATCTAGAAATGATAAAAGAAATTGGTTACTGTCAGGGAATTGAAAATTACTCACGACATCTAACAAATCGTTCAGAAAATGAACCGCCCCCAACCCTTCTAGATTATTTCCCTGAAGACTCCCTCTTTATTATTGACGAAAGCCATGCCTCAATTCCTCAACTAAATGGAATGTACAAAGGTGACCGGTCTCGCAAGGAAAAGCTAATTCAACATGGGTTTCGCCTGCCATCTGCTTTTGATAATAGACCACTAAAATTTGAGGAGTTTGAAGAGCATGCTAAACAACTAGTATATGTATCAGCTACTCCAGCAAAGTATGAACTTGAAAAATCAAAAAATAATGTAACTGAGCTCCTTGTTCGTCCCACAGGGCTAATAGATCCAGTTATTATAATTCGCCCAATAAAGGAGCAAGTAGACGACTTATTTAATGAAATTAAAGTAAGAGCTAAAAAAAATCAACGCACTTTGGTCACCACACTCACTAAACGTTTTTCTGAAGATCTTACAGAGCATTTAACAGAACTTGGTCTTAAGGTAAAGTACCTTCATTCAGACATAGAAACTCTGGAACGAAGCCATATTATTAGGGAATTACGATTAGGGGAGTTCGATGCTCTAATAGGAATCAACCTGCTGAGGGAAGGATTAGACATTCCAGAAGTATCTCTTGTTGCTATCCTTGATGCAGATAAAGAAGGTTTTCTTCGATCAACAACATCGTTAATTCAAACTTCTGGCCGTGCAGCCAGAAATATTGATGGAAAAGTTATTTTTTATGCAGACACTATTACTCAGTCCATGCAAAAAGCAATCAATGAAATGAGCCGGAGAAGAACTATTCAGGAAAAATATAATAACCTACACCAGATTATTCCCGAATCTATCAAGAAGTCCATTCAGAAAATTCTAGTGCAGCAAGATAAAAATACCGAACCCACTTTACGGGAAACTGGCGAAGACGAATATCTTTTAATAAACGATACCCCTAGGCTCATTAAAAAACTAGAAAAAGAAATGCTCGTTTCTGCAAAGAATTTAGAATTCGAAAAAGCAGCTTTATTAAGAGACCGAGTAAAAAAAATACGAGAAAAGGACCTATCTATTACTTCTTAATCTAGGTCTTTATTTAATCTAGAATATCTTGATAATTTTTATAGATGTACCCAATATATCTCAATAGAATGAATGCGCCATTAAAAAAAAAATTTAATTAGTTTAAGTCTATACCAAATCTAGTATTTTTAGGGGGTGGATAGTAAGAAAAATAAGCCTCCAGAATCTTTTTTGCAATTGGAGCTGCCGTTTCACCTCCATGACCACCATGCTCAATAATAACAGAAACTGCGACCTCAGGTTTATCATATGGAGCAAAGGCAACAAACCAGGCATGGTCTCTAAATAAATAAGGAATTTCTTCTTCTGGATCAATTTCATCAGAAGGTTTCATTCCCACAACCTGTGCTGTCCCAGTTTTTCCAGAAACTATAATATTCTTAAGCCTAGCCCTACGTCCGGTCCCACGAACATCATAGACAACTCCCCGAAGCCCTTCTTTAAGGAGTTTTAAAACCTTAGGGTCAATTTCGATATTGCGTCTAACTTCGGGAAAAAACTCCTGTATCAATTTACCGTCAGAGTCTTCTATTTTTTTCACCAAGTAGGGGCGCGTTAAAATACCACCATTTGCAATAGCTGAAATCATACTTACACTCTGCAAGGGAGTAACAAGGTTATATCCTTGCCCTATAGAAGCCGAGATAGTTTCTCCAGGGTACCAAGGTTTGTTCTTGATTTTTTTCTTCCATTGCGTTGATGGGACCAACCCTGGTTTCTCTCCTTTAAGCTCAACTCCCGTAAGCTCGCCTAAACCAAGTTTTTTAGCATATTTAGCTAAGTTATCTATTCCCAAGCGCTGGCCAAGTGTATAAAAATAAACATCGCATGATTGAACTAGGGCATCATGTAAATTCATTTCTCCATGCCCTCTTTTTTTCCAGCAACGATAATTTCTTTTTCCTAGGCGAAAATGACCTGGGCAATAAATTGTATCTTCAGATTCAATTATTTTTTCTGATAGTGCAGCATAAGCTGTTACCACCTTATAAGTTGAGGCTGGTGGATACTGTCCATCGATAGCTCTATTATTAAGTGGATGTTTCTTATCATTTACCAAGTTATTCCATTTTTTTTTAGATATTCCAGTAGCGAAAAAATTAGGATCGAAAGATGGTTTACTTACCATAGCAACAATTTCTCCCGATTGAACTTTCATTACAACAACAGACCCTTTTATAGGGTTTGTATCTGAAGCTACATCCATTAATTTTTCAAGTTTACTCTGGACTCGACTATCTAACGTCAAAACCAAACTGTTTCCTGTTTTAGGAGAAAGTTTTCGCAACGTTTTCAGTTCTCTTCCAGAAACGTCAACTTCAACCTCTCTAAAACCTTTCTCCCCCTTCAAGTTCGACTCATATATTTTTTCTAATCCATTTTTGCCGATCATATCCCCTTGCTCATATCGAGCATATTCCGATTTTTTTAATTCATGCTTAGAAACTTCTCCCAGATAACCAAGAATATGGGACGCAAAATCCTTATGAACATAACTTCTCAAAGGTTCAACTTTAATATGGATTCCTGGAAGCAACATCTTATTTTCTTCAATATAAGCGATCTGCCTTCGGGTAATGTCTCGCTTGATTAACACATCTTTAAAAGAAGGGAAATTACTAATATTATCCAATATTTTTTCTTCATTAATTTCTATTATTTCAGAAAGAAATTTCAAAGAGTCCGAAAAACTACCTGCATCTTCTGGCGTTACATAGACACTAAAAGATGGGCGAATACTAACTATTATTTCACCTTGACGATCTTTAATAGTTCCGCGGTAATCTGGCAAGAAAATTTTTCTAATTCTATTCTCTTCAGATTTCCCCATAAAATCTTCTCCCTTAAGTATCTGCAGATACCAAACCCTTATCAGAACAACTAAAAAGGAGATGATGACAAGAATCGCATAAACTTTAATTTTTTTTCGGACAGAAAAAGATGACTCGAGGAAAGATTTTTTTGACGCACCAGCATAACTCATATAACTTTCAAAGCCTGACTTGGGAATTTGAAATACACCCATCCCTTAGCTTTTTTATAAACATAAAACAGAAAAGGTGCTACCACAGCATTATAGACTCCAAAAAGAATCACGGAAGAAAAGAAAAAACCAGCTTTGACCTGACCTCCTAGCAAGCTTGTCATAGCGAGAAAGTAAATCATGCCGTCTACTAAAGAAGTAACAAATATAAAAAAACTAATAGGAATAATACCTTCTACGATAATTTTGTCCTTTAGAGCACAAAAAAATAATCCACTTAATCCCTTCGATAACGAATTAACTCCTAGCAAACCTCCTGACAGACAATCCTGAAAAAACCCAATTAAAATAGCAACCCAGATACCGCTATTTTTTTTAAAATGGATACCGCAATAAACAGCTGTTATTAAAATAAGGTCTGGAGCAATACCACCTAGTAGAAATGTCTCAAACAATGCTGTTTGTATGGAAAATAAAACGAACAAAAGTAGCGAAAAAAATAAATAAATCACTCTCCCTCCTTATCACGAAGAATGACAACAACCTCCTCTAAGTTGGATAAATCGACGGCAGGAATGACCGTGATATCCTGAAACAGTTCTTGTTTTTGTTTAACAGCATCCCCCACCACTCCAACCAATAGACCTTTTGGAAATACTCCACCCAACCCCGAAGAAATCACTTTATCTCCAATATTTACCTCTGCTGAAATGGGAACAAATTTCATCTGGCATTTTTTCTCTCCTGTCCCTACCGTCACGCCAGATGTTCTTGTTTCCTGAAATAACGAATCAATTGCGCTACGACTATCTGTAATTAGTAAAACCTTAGATGATTTTGTAGATGAGTGAATAACATGTCCAACAATGCCGGCATCTGTCATTACTGTTAGATTTTTTTCTACATTATGGTTAGTTCCTCTATTTATAAAAATCATTTTGGACCATTGTGTCGCATCATAGCCTATAACCTCAGCTATAACGTACGGTTTTTCGTCACCATCAAAGTACTCAACAAGTTTTTTCGTTCTTTCTAAGAATTTTTTTCTTTCACGCAATTCATTATTTTCTTTTGACAAACGATTTAATTCAAGAAGAAGTCGAACATTCTCCCTTGATGTATCTATTAAAAAAAAATAATGATCAAGCACCTTTGAAGTAGATTTTGTTACACTTAAAAACAGGTTTTGCATAGGGGAAATAAACCCAACAACTACCGACTCAAAAAAAAGATTACTCTTCTCATGCCGAGCATTAATCGTCATTAATATTAAAGAAAATATCAGGATACTGGCAAGGAAACTGAGGAAGTATTTATTCTGGGGTCGCCTGTAAGGCACGATTTAAATAGAAACCTTCTTTAGGAGTTTAGAATCACCCAAAACCTTGCCTGAGCCTAGAGCAACAGCTGACAAAGCATCACTAGCCAAACTGATTGGCAGGCCAGTAGACTCACGTAGAAGTGTGTCTAAGCCTTTGATAAGAGAACCTCCTCCAGCAACAACAATTCCTTTATCAACAATATCTGCAGCTAATTCGGGGGGGGTACGCTCTAATGCAATCTTTACAGCTTCTACAATAGTACTGAAGGTTTCTGCCAAAGCTTCTCGAATTTCTTCATCAGAAACTATCAGTGTTTTCGGAATTCCTGCGACAAGGTCTCGACCCTTTACCTCTATGGTCTTAGATTTTTCCAATGGATATGCTGAACCAATTTCAATTTTTACGGCTTCGGCAGTACGCTCGCCTATCAGGAGGTTATATTTTTTTTTTATGTAATTTATAATTGCTTCATTCATTTCATCACCTGCAACACGAACAGATTTACTAAATACAACTCCTGACATTGATATAATTGCAACTTCCGTAGTTCCACCACCTATATCAACAATTAGATTTCCGGAAGGTTCTTGAACTGGAAGATCAACACCTATAGCAGCTGCCATAGGCTCTTCTATAAGAAATACTTCTCGAGCACCAGCAGATAAAGCTGAATCACGAACGGCTCTGCTTTCTACTTGAGTGATACCTGAGGGGACAGCAATAACAACCCTAGGACGAACTAGTGTTTTACGATTATTGTGTACTTTTCTAATGAAATGACGAAGCATTTTTTCTGTTACTTCAAAATGTGCAATAACGCCATCTTTCATTGGCCGAATTGCTTCGATATTTCCAGGGGCACGACCAAGCATCTCTTTTGCATCAGAACCAACCGCCATAACTTCATTTGTTTGAGTGTTTATAGCAACAACCGAGGGTTCACGTAAGACAATCCCTTGCCCTGCAACGTAAATCAAGGTGTTTGCAGTACCTAGGTCAATCGCTAAATCGTTCGAAAATAATCCCCAAAACAAATCGGCCTCCTTTCACCACATCAACATTGCGAACCTACATTAACCCTAAAGAGCAGAAGCAAAATAACAAGGGACGTCACCAATTGCAAGGTAAATAAAAATAATGAGTTGCGCTAAACATTGGTGTGTTTATTTAAACATAAAGATCGATAATAAAATTTAGTAAGAACAATCATAATCTAAAAAATCAAAACGGTTGCGTAGAGAAGGAAGGTTATATAATATAATCTAAAATAAATATTTTAATAGATTAAAAAATAAAATTTCTCGGAGAATGCTTGATGCTTAATGTAATAAGAGAACATGCCGACTCATGGCTTGTCAAATCAATCTTATGGCTCATTGTTTTCGCCTTTATAGGAACAATTTTCTATTCATGGGGAATGGGCGGAGCATCTAGTTCTTCTAGCGGAATAGTGGCAACTGTCAATGGTGCTAAAATCAGTCAAGTCGAATACGAGCGTACATTCAACAATCTTGTGAATTTTTATAGAGAACAGCTTAAGGGTCAGTTTTCAGAAGAGCTTATTCAAAAACTGAACTTAAAATCACAGGCTTTAGACGCCTTAATTCAAAGAGAAATTCTTCTAAATGAGGCCAACAAATTAGACCTTAAAGTCAGCGACGCAGAAGTTATCAATCATATAAACAGTCTCACCGCTTTTCAAAAAAATAAAGTTTTCAACAATTCCACTTACCAAAATTATCTCAAATTCAAACGCCTAACACCTCAAGAGTTTGAAGAGGATCAACGGGAAGCACTCCTTCTTGAAAAGATTCAAAATCTAATCAAATCCAGTGTTAAGGTTTCGCCAAATGAGCTAGAAGAAGCCTTCAGGTTAACAAATGAAAAAATTAAATTAGACTACGTAATAATTCCAAGTAATCATTTTAAATCTAAAGAAAAAATTAGCGTGGAAGAAACAAAGTCTTTTTATGAAAAAAACAAAAACCGCTTTGAAGTGCCAGAAAAAATTAAAATCCAATACGTAAAAGCTGTTCCAAAAAACTTTGAAAACCTGATAGACATAAAAGAAGAAGATATAGAAGACTATTATAAAACTAAAATAGCGAATTTCAGGGTTAGAAAAATGTACAAAGCGTCCCACATTCTTTTTCGGTCTGAAACGGTAGATAATAACTTAGTAGAATCTATAGAAAATAAGGATAAAAAAGCCCGGGAAAAAGCAGAAGATATCTTAAAAAAAATCAGGAATGGAGGAAGTTTTAGTGACTTAGCAAAAAAATATTCTGACGACCCTATTTCTGGGAAGAATGGAGGGAGCCTTGGTGAATTTCCAGAAGGAATGATGCTTACAGAGTTTGAAAATGCATTAAAAAAACTACAACCAAAGGATATTAGCGAACCTATTAAAACAACTTATGGATTTCATATAATTCAACTTGACTCAGTCACACCAGAACGAATCAAACCAATAAACGAAGTTAAAGAAGAAATTAAAAATAAAATTAAAGAGAACAAAACCCGTCAGAAAATGAGACGGGTTGTCAAACACATTTATCGCTCTGCAAAGGAAGATCAAGACTTGGTCCGCGCCGCTCAGGAAAACAACCTATCAGCACAAACTACCTCATTTGTCTCTAGAGAAAATCATATTGTCCAGGATGTCGGGAGTAATCCTGATTTCTTCAATCAAGCATTCTTACTGCAAGATAATATAGTCGGAGAACCTGTGGTCTCATTGGAGTCTGCTTTCGTATTGAAAGTAGTGAACCGAGAAGAAGCCTATATTCCCGACCTTAAAGATGTTGAAAAGTTAGCCCAAGAAAAAGCTCAAGAAGAAAAAGATTACATCTACTCAAAAACAAAATCTGAATCACTTGCTAGTCAATTAGTTGGTGGGACAACTGATCTTGAATCCATTTCTAAAAATTTTGGACTTGACGTGAAACATAGTCCTTTCTTCAACCGATCTGACTCTATCCCAGGAGTTGGGAATCTTGAAAAACTTAAAAATAAAGCTTTTGAACTTAATAATGGCAAATCAGGATGGGTTTTGGTTAGGAATAAATATTATCTGGTTCGATTACAAGGTCGAAAAAAAGCAGGAGTTCCTGAAGCCGAATCTTTGAAGGAATTAAAAATAAAGCTAAAATCAGAAAAAGGAGACTCTGCTTTTCAGGAGTGGGTGAGAAACCTGAAAGAAGGTTCTGAAATTTTGGTAGATAAATCACAAATTTGATTCTCACACTATGAGTTTTGAGTAGCGTTGATGAATTTTTAATACTTTATCTGCTAAGCTTTCTATATCTTCAGCTATAACTCTAATCATTTCCTCTTTTCGCATACCACCCTTATCAAAAATAATATCTGGAACAAATCCGCACTTGCGAATAGCAAAAGCAGTACCCCACTCTAGAGATGATCCCTCTAGCACTCTAATCTTTTTAGGCTCCATAGCACGATCAAAAGAAGCCATGCTAAGCTTTAAACTCTTACATACTTTAATTAAATCAGTATTATATTTTATATTCATTACCGCTCGTTTGGAGGAATCAAACTGCATAACAGTCAAAACAATATCCGCAATGTGACGCGACCCTCCAAAACGTGGCACCGATGGTATCAAAATATTCTCACCACATTTAACAATACGAGCAGGAAACCCAATAACATCATCCAGAGTATTCGCATTTTCTAGTCCAAACCCAATGTTGGACTGAACCTCTGGAATCAATTTGCCAATACAATGATCTTTCAATACGCCAACAGTCTCAAGAACACGCTGACACATATCATAACGCTCAGAATCTTGATAAAGTCTTGCCAGAGGTTCGATTTGAGGCACACCTTTTCCTGAGGCAACAGCAGCCATAATTGCAAGTCCGATAAACTCCTTTGCCTCTTTTATTGACGTAATTATATCTTTGCCTTTTACTAAGCTTGCCGTAATAGAAGCAGCTAGAACACAACCTGTTCCATGAACATCTGGACCAATCACGCGATCCGCATCTAAAGTAAGGTCTCGCTTACCATCAAAAAAAAGATCTTGTGGTTTACCTTTTAAATGCCCACCCTTAATAAGAACATATTTTGCACCCATTTTTACCAAAACGCGGGCTGCGCGAACTCGGTCAGCGTAATTTCTTATTTTTACTCCTGATAATATCTCAGCTTCTTTTAAATTAGGTGTTAATAAGAAAGTGATAGGCAATAGCTCTTTTTTTAAAGCTTGAATTCCCTTCAGCGATAATAAGGATTTTCCTGATGAAGAATAGATTACGGGATCAACAACAATTTTTTTAATTCGATAACGGCGCAACAAAAAAACAACTGTTTTAACAATTAATTCATTTCCTAACATTCCTGTCTTAATAGCATCAGGCTTAACATCCTCTAGGATAACCTTAAGTTGCTGTTCAACTATTTTTGGCAAAATATTATGTACACCCTCAACACCCAAAGTATTTTGTATGGTTATAGAGGTTGCAACTGATTTCCCATTTACTCCAAGTGCTGCAAATGTTTTTAAGTCAGCTTGGAGCCCCGCACCTCCACTTGGGTCAAAGCCAGCAATCGTTAAAGCTGTTTTAGTTGTTCTTTTCATAAGACAATAATGAGCGATAAAATTAGAATGCCGCACTCTAGCAGACCATTGAAAGAGATGGCAACAATATAATCGTGCGAAAAGTGAAAACTAGCGACATTGAGGGAGCACTTAGGTTAGATTATCCGACTGTCACGGACTTGGCCAATGACCGAGGTTTATCAATGTTGCGCTTGAGAGATATAGCGGTAAAATAAGCAAACAACTGTCCAATCACAAGCTGGACAAATGGAGCGACAATTGACTTCACACTAGGAAGGATGATTTCTTCACTAAACAAATCCTTATTTTTACTGCCTTCGTCAAAGTGGATACCAAGAACAAACCCAGATCTTGCACGAATTTCTTCAACACTGTGAATGGTTGACTCGTATAATTCTTTATCTGAACGTGGAGGAATAAAAACAATGGAATTTACATCCTTATCAATCATTGCAAGAGTTCCGTGTTTTAAAAATCCGCCAGGCATTCCTTCAGCATGTACATAGGCCACTTCTTTCATCTTAAGGGCCGACTCTAGCGCGATTGGGTAGTAAATTCCTCTACCAAGGTAAAGCCAGTTTTTTACATTAGAATAATTATTCGCTATACGATGAATGAACCCCGACCGCTCATTTAATACATTCTGAATAATTTGAGGCAATTGGCTTAGAGCAGCTATAGAGGCTTTATATTCTTGCTGTTTTATTTTCTTTTTCTTTAAACTCAATTTTAGAGCTAAAAGCGTCAAGGTAATCATCTGTGCAAATGCTGCCTTGGTGCTAATAACACAAATTTCAGGACCGGACCCCTGAAGAATAACCTTATCAACCAATCGAGAAATAGAAGACCCCATAACATTAACAATAGCAGCAGTCTTAGAACCTTTAGACCTTGCAAACTTTAAAGCACGGATAGTATCGAAAGTTTCGCCTGACTGGGAAACAGTAAGGACTAGACTCTTACTATCAACTTTGGCGAGTGAAACAAACTCATCTGAACTGAGCGCTGGGATAAAAAGATCTGCAAGGGATGAAAATAGATACTCTGAAAACTTTGCTACATAAAATGTAGTTCCCACACCAACAAAATATGTATTGTCGCTTCTATCAATCATATCGACAACCTCACCCATTAAATTAGAGTCGAGTTCCAAAGCAGTATTAATCGTCTGTGGTTGTTCATAAATTTCTTTGAGCATGTAATGTGGATAGCCACCTTTTTTTGCCGTTTCGCTATCCCACTCGATCTTTGTGATGGGTTTAACGACTTCTTCTTGTGTTAAAAAATTTTTTACCACATAAGAGTCTCTTGATAGAATTGCATACTCATCATCTTCGATAATGACAGCATTTTTGGTATAATTTATAAATGCATTAAAGTCTGATCCAACAAACTTTAACTCATCCCCAATCCCAAGCATCAACGGCGACTCTCTTCTTGCACAAAAAATTTGATCTGGATGGTGAGTAGAAATCATAGCTATGGCAAAAGTTCCCTCTAAAATATTCAATGTCTTAACTAATGCTTTTTCGACACTCTTGTATTTTTTATAATATTTTTCCAATAAATGGGGAATCACTTCCGTATCCGTTTCAGAACGAAATATATGCCCTTCGCCTATCAATCCGTCTCTAAGAAAACGATAGTTTGAGATAATTCCATTATGAACTAAAGCAAATGTTCCGTCGCATGATATAAAAGGATGAGTATTATCTTGTGTTACCGTGCCATGCGTAGCCCAGCGGGTATGAGCAATTCCTGTTTTTCCTTTTGTGGAAAGAATGTTTCCCTTACGAAAAAATTCTTCTACTCCTCCAGTATTCTTCCGTATCATAAGGCTGCTTTTATTCATCAAGGCAACGCCACAGGAATCATACCCTCGATACTCCAAGTTTCGGATTCCTTGAAACAAAACCTCTGAAATATCATTTAACCCTACAACTCCATTGATTCCACACATATCAAATACTTAGTTAAGTTTTATTTGTAACTGAATAACAAGCAGGAATATTTTTCCTAGGTAAAACCACGGTTCCTGGTTGAATAGTGTTCCCCGCACCTATAACCACACCATCACCAACAAATGCTCCTAATTTTTTCATATTCGTTGATAAGTTAGTTTTACCATTTTTCACCTGTATTTTTTTCCAATTTGTATTTCTATTTACTGTCATACAACCAGCACCTATATCCACATTTTCACCAATGACACTATCACCAACAAAAGACAATCTTCCAATCCCTGAATTATCGAGCACCACGCAGTTTTTAAGCTCTACACCATAGCCAACCGAACAGTTACTACCTATGGAAGTATAACTTCGAATTAAGGAATTATTTCCGATATAACTCCCTTTACCAATTGAGCACGGACCCTCCAAAACAGCTCCAGCTTTAATAACAACATTCTCCTTAATATTAACCACACCCTGAATTGTTACATTAGACTCCATAACAGCTGATTTGGCTATAGAAGACTCATTCCATGAATCTAGAACAATTTTATTTGCCTGTAAAATTTCCCAAGGGTAGACAATATCAAGCCACTCGTTTTCCCACATCGAAGCCATCAAGTCACCCTCTTTAACCATCATTTTTAAGGCTTTTTCCATAGAGTGCTTATTTTTTTTTAGTAAAGCAAAGAAAGATTCCGGTAAAACAAAAACACCCGCCAATACATAGTTACCAAAGTTACTTCCTTTTGGCTTTTCTACAATCTTGGTTATTTTCATTTGAGCATTTAAGAAAACATTTCCAAAACTTTCATTAGAAGGTGGCAAACAAATTGAAGCTACGGGGCACTTAAAAGAATGGAACGATTGCTGGGCTTTACTATAAATATTTTCATCGGTTAAGGTATCTCCATAAATCAGCAGAAAATACTCTCCAGGGGAAATTTTTTCTTTCACCTGAAGAATCGCATCACCAATACCACTATTTTTCCTCTGCTCCAAGCAATGGATGTTCATGCCGGCATCTGATTTTTCGGCAACAAACTCTTGAATTCTTTCCTTGTGATGCCCCACTACTATATATACATCATTGATTCCTGCATTCTTCAACTGGCATAAGCTATTATCTAATAGCGTTTTGCCAGCAACCGAAATCATTGGGATAGGTCGGGTGTTTGAAAAAGGGTTAAGATTAGAACCTTTGCCGGCGGCGAGGATGATAGCTTTCATTCAGACTCCGTCCTTGATGAGGTTAACTTTTAAAGATGTGGTTTTCATAAGGACCTGGTTTTGTCTGTCAGTATTTTTTCTGCTAGAAACAAGTCTTCTTGTGTGTTAATTCCTAAAAGTTGAGTGCTATCTGCGATTTGCAGGGTTTCAACTACAGAACCACTTTTAACTATGTACTCTATAGTATCGGTTAGATAATATTCTTTTTGAATATTATTATTATTAATAGCATTTAATGCCTTTAAAAACAAGTATTTATCAAAACAATAGACTCCTGAGTTAAATTCGTCAACTTTTTTTTCTTCTTCAGAAGCATCTTTATGCTCAACTATTTTAGATACAGCTCCTTGCTCATCTCGGATTACTAAACCAAAGTCTTTTTTCTCAGAAGATTTTAGAGTCAAAACCGTGCAAGCAGATTCTTTGTCTCGGTGCTTGTTAACAAGCTCTATTAACGTTTTTGATTTAATGAGCGGCATGTCACCACAAACAACTAAAATATCCCCTAAAAAATCATCTAAAGCTAGTTTTGCTTGCTGCGCAGCGTGGCCCGTTCCAAGTTGTTCTTTCTGCTCAACGAATATCAATCCACGGCCGGCAAACGTTTTCTTAACAACTTCGGATTGGAACCCTATCACTAACACAGAAACATGTGGGTTAAGAGGGACTAATGATTCCAACACGTAATACAATAAAGGTTGGTTTTTTAATGGTTGAAGAACCTTAGCTAAAGAGGACTTCATCCGCGTACCTTTTCCTGCTGCAAGCACAATAACTGCAAGGGTTTTTGAGTTCATCGAATTAAGAAAAATATTATCTTATTTAAATAATTTTGAAGTACTAACAATTTCTTAAGTTACAGGTTAAGTCAATTTTATGCACCCATCAATAAGCAATTGAATTATAGGTTGATTCATAAAATTTGCTAGATTATTATGAACTATCGAAAAAATATAAACAGACCTATCTGAATAGCACCCAAAACTATCCTCAAAAAATGAAAGTTGCTTTTACAACATTAGGTTGTCGTACCAATCAACACGACACAGCAGAGATGCAGGTTCTTCTTGAGAAAGAAGGGTACTCTATAGTTAACTCATCCGAAACTGCAGACATATATGTTATCAACACATGCACGGTAACAGCAAGAAGTGATTATAACTCCCGACTAGCTGTTAAAAAATCTTTAGCTATTAATGAAAATGCTACTGTTGTATTTACCGGTTGTTATGCTCAGCTTAACCCTAAAGATTCTGCAAAAATGGAGGGCCTTGATCTTGTCTTAGGCAATGCTGATAAACTTAAAATTGTAGAGGCTCTTAAGGCAACACTTAAAAAAAATTCTACACAAAAACAATCAGGTCTTGCTAAGGTCCATATGTCAGATATTCATGCCGACAGGGAATTTCAAACTCTTCCTGTTACCCAGTATCAAGGAAGAACAAAGGCTTTTATTAAAGTACAAACTGGATGCGATGAGAGTTGTTCTTTCTGTACCGTTGTTCGGGCACGCGGGTCATCCGCAAGCGATTCAAGAGAAAACATACTTGATAATGTCCAGCACGCTATTGATGGAGGTTACAAAGAAATCACACTCACTGGGATCAATCTTGGTACTTGGGGAATGGATTTTCGCTCACAAGAAAATTTTTCCTCATTAGTTGAAGATATAGCCGATCTAAATGGTAACTTCCGTATAAGGTTAAGCTCAATAAACCCTATGGAAATAGATGATCACCTAATTGAGCTTATTGCTCAGCATGAAAAAATCTGCCCACACCTACACATTCCTCTTCAAAGTGGGGACACTGCAATACTTTCGAAAATGAGACGTAACTATAATGCCGATCAATATAAACATATAGCTAGGCGCGCAGTTGATAGGATTCCATCTCTTGGACTGGGTGCAGATGTAATTGTTGGATTTCCTAGTGAAAGCGAAGAAAATTTTGAGTCCACTCGTAGGCTAATAAAAGAACTGCCTTTTTCATATCTACATGTTTTTTCATATTCGCCACGCTCCGGCACAGAAGCACACAATTGCAAAAATAATATTAAAAATATCATTAAAAAAGAACGTAATCTCATTCTTAGTGACTTGGTCAAGGAAAAAGCTCATCTATTTCATAAAAGTTTTATTGGGAGAAAAGTTACCGTCCTCATTGAAGAGCATAAACAAACCAATGGGTCATTAAAGGGCCATTCTGAACACTATGTCCCTGTTCGTATTGATACGGATATCGCCCTGCAAAACCAACTAGTAACTGTATTAATCACAGAAGTGCAAAAAAACGAACTTGTCGGATGCCTCGAATTATAATCCTCACTTTATTTTTACAATTAAAAATTTTTTTTAATGGCATAAATGTATGAGTGATATCAAAATAATTTGCCAGAACAAACGAGCTAGGCACGAATATTTCATAGAAGATTCTTTAGAATGCGGTTTAATGTTAAGAGGACCGGAGGTCAAATCACTACGAGATGGCAAAGCGAATTTAACTGACAGCTATGCTAGTGTTGAGAGAAGTGAAGTTTGGCTAAATAATTTTCATATTAACCCCTACAGCCCAGCTCAACAGTTCAATCTAAACCCTACCCGGAAGAGAAAACTATTACTAAACCGAAAAGAAATTAACAAGCTTATTGGAAGAGCGCAGGAAAAGGGATATACCTTGGTCCCTCTCAAAGTCTACTTTAAAAATGGGATTGCTAAAGTAGAGATTTCTATTGCCAAAGCAAAGAAACTACACGATAAACGCGCTAGCATTAAAAAACGGGAAGCTGTAAGGGAAATCGATAAAGCCATGAAAAGAGGTCGAGGTTAACCTTCATCTAGGTCCTTCCATTTCTTACGCATGTATTCGTCCTTGACCCAGAAGTATAAAAAAAGTATTACCCAACCAATAACGATAGCAATAACACTTTGTATGAAATTACCATCCAAAGCGCCTACCATAACCCAAAAAATAGAGCCTATTATCCAAAAAATAATGAATATGGTACGTAAGCCTGTGTTTCTTCCTTCCATGACTATCAACTCAGATAATTGATTTTTTTATTCTGCGCCATCAGCTACAAGAAAAACTAATAGACCTTATTTAAACTCATGTGTTTTTTATTGTAAATACGGATTAATCTGAATTTATTTTATTTCGAGAAGATACAACAAGCACAACGCCACTAACTGCAATAATACCGCCTAAATAGCCATGCCAACTGATATTTTCTGCTGGAAGTACTCCAACGTTAAAAGTATCCAGTACCCACATCCCACTCAAAGTAATAAGCGGATTCAGTGTAATAAGTATGCTGATAAGAGTGAGAGGGATACATTCAACTGCTTCAGCTAAAGCACCATATGCTAACAAAGTATTTAAGCCCAAAATAATGAGTAGAACCCAACCCATAGTGCTGCCGCCAAAAAACTCATCCCATTCAACCAATGGAATCAACACTACCACCGCAACAGCATATATAATTAGGTTAATTGTCTGTGCTGAGTACTTTATGCTCAGTTGTTTCTGGCAAACCATATAAAGAACCCATAAAATGGCAGCGAATAATACCCATCTATTTGCAGCGGAATATTCAATATGATTTACTACATTTTCTAATCTGTCCAAATAAAAAAGGTAGAACCCGATTATTGATATAACTATGCCAATCAACTGCTTTAGCGTAATAGATTCTTTAAAAAAAAGGACTCCAACGATAACCAGAAGAAGAGGAGCAACTTGAATAATAATTGCAGAATTCGAAGCTCCGCTTAAGTTAATTCCCTGAGTCATTCCAAAATAGTTTGCCGCCAGTGCACTTCCCCCTAATATTCCGATTATCGGAGGATGGAGTAAAAGCCTACAACCGGACCCGAATACGAAAAGAAAATTAAATAGCATTAAAAATGAAAAGAAAAAACGAAACCAAGCAATAGTCCCAGCAGAATAGTAATTAAGCCCAAGTTTAAGAAATATAGGCAATACCCCCCAAAGAGAAACTGTGACCATAACCATAAAGATTCCCTTTAAGTATGAATCAGAATGAGTTTTAGATTTATTCAATTTAGGTTGGAAAATTTCTCAAGAATAGAAAGGCCCAGAGTTTGGCTTTTTTCAGGGTGAAATTGAAATGCATATATATTTTTATGCTGGATCCCTGAAACGAATTCAACACCATGGTGGGTCACCGTGGCTATCATTTCTAGATTTTCAGGAACTACGTGGTAGGAATGTACGAAATATAAATATGGTGCATCTCCTATTCCTTCAAATAGAGGCAAATCCTTTTTAACTTTAATTTGATTCCAACCCATGTGAGGGATTTTAAGAGAGGATGCTTTCCCCTGACCTGCTTCTCCGTTGGGAAATTTCACAACTTTTCCGGGGAGAATACCTAACCCATCCACAGGGCCAAACTCCTCACTTTCTTCAAAAAGAACCTGTAAGCCAAGGCAAATACCAAGAAACGGTTTGCCACTGTCGATAAACTTCCTAAGAGGATCGATGAGTTCTAATTTCTTTAAATTCTCCATGCAGTCTTTAAAAGCACCGACACCTGGCAACACAACTGAGTCTGCATTAAGAATCAAATCAATATCATGAGTTACTACTACCTTAGCACCAACAAATTCCAAAGCTTTTTGCACAGAGCGGAGGTTTCCCATGCCGTAATCAATTACGGCAATCACTATAACTTTCCCTTAGTTGACGGCACTTGGTCGGTTCGATCATCCAAAGAGCAGGCGATATCAAGTGAGCGTGCAAATGACTTAAATAGAGCCTCAACAATATGGTGGAGATTCTCCCAGTAAGGACAATTCATGTGTAGGGTGATGCAAGCATTGATAGCAAATGCCTGGAAAAATTCCGGTACTAACTCGACATCAAACTCACCAATTTTAGATTTTGGAAGTTCCGCATTAAATACAAAATACCCGCGTCCACTAATATCGATAACAGTTTGAGCAAGTGCCTCATTGAGAGGTGCCTGAGTATCTGCGAAACGGCGAATCCCTTTTTTATCACCCAGTGCACTGGCAAAGGCCTCTCCAAGGACAATTCCTACATCTTCAACAGTATGATGATAATCTATATGAATATCTCCTTTTGCCTTTAATTTAATATCAAAGTATCCATGGCGGGATAATTGTGAAATCATATGATCTAAAAAAGGAATGCCTGTGTCAATGTCACTTTCCCCCTGACCATCTAGATCGAGACTTACTTCTATTTCAGTTTCTTTTGTAGATCTTTGAGCTTGTGAAGTTCTAGCCATTAGTAGTTTGAGCAACTATAGGTTTTTTTAAACTTTTTTCTAGATTATTATTCCCATTTCCTGAAGAAGATTTTTTTCCATTTTTATGCGGTTCCGGGTTTATGTTGACATTGATAAAGGAACAAATCGTTTCGAACATTCCCTCTGGATCAAGCTTTAAGTCTTTTTTAATAATTCCTGGCGCCCCATGCTCGACAACAATATCAGGCACTCCTATGCACTTTACCTTTAATGGAACACGTTCATCAAAATCTTGAAGAGCTTCTAGGACAGCTGAACCAAAACCGCCCTGAACAGAATGTTCTTCTGTTGTTATAATACACCCCGTTTTTTTTGCGTATTCTGTAATAAGTTTTTTGTCAATTGGCTTCGCAAAACGTGCATTGATAACAGCAACACTCAGCCCGTTTTCCTCGAGCATGGCCGCCGTTTTCACTGATGGATCAACCATTGAGCCAAAAGCAATTATAGCCAAATCCTTCCCATCTTTTATCACTTCACCTTTGCCAATCTCAATTTCTTTGATTTTCTCATCCATTTCAATACCAAGACCATTACCCCTTG
>JABHTG010000007.1 GCA_018697205.1 Nitrospina sp.
TGATGAAGATAGTGCAAAAGCCTATGACCTTCACCTTCATGAAGAGATTAAAAAAAATCTTCCTAATGAAGGTATGGAGCTTATTAAGTGGATGTCATCGCAACTAAATGAAACTGAAGACTTAAAGATACTTGTTACAGCATATATTGTGAATGACCAAGGCAAGGAACGTCAAAATATTGTCCTTCGGATGAGAGTTCGGGAGTCCAACCTTGTAGTTATGGGATGCTTTGATATTGCGATGAAAGATCAGTTAGCGGCTCCCATTTTTGATGCTATAAGAGGTTTTATCATACTGCCCCCAGACGCAGAGATGAACGAATAGAAAATTAACAGGCTGGGCAGGATGATTAATGAAGCAGAGGTGTTTTATAAGGTGGAGTTGGAGGTATTGAGATTAATGTTATAATCCCTCAAATATTTTATTAGTAGATCACTTGATATAGGAATTAGTTGAGATGCAAAATAAATGAAAAGTAAAAAGCTAAAAGGATTAAGTTTTTTCTCAGGTGCTATGGGTCTCGACCTTGGATTAGAAAGTACGGGGATTGATTTTTTGCTTGCCTGTGAAGTGGATAAATCATGCAAGGCGACCATTGCTAAAAACAAACCTGACTTGACACTTATAGGGGATATTAGAGACTACACGGCAAAAGAAATTAGGAAAGAAGCGGGGCTGTCTAAAAATGAAGATATAGATTTAATGGTTGGTGGCCCTCCCTGCCAAGCGTTTAGTAGTGCAGGGAAACGTCAAGGGTTCAACGACGAGCGAGGGAATGTATTTTTAACTTTTATAGATCACATAATTAATTTAAAGCCAAGATTTGCTGTTTTAGAAAATGTTAGAGGATTACTCTCTTGTCCCATTCAGCACAGGCCGCATGATCAGAGAGGGGCAAAATTTTCTCCATTATCATCTGACGAAGAAAAAGGAGGAGCCTTATTCCATATCCTACAATCCCTGACTTCGGCGGGTTATGGTGTTTCTTTCAATTTATATAATTCCGCAAACTTTGGCTGTCCACAAAAAAGAGAAAGGGTCGTAATTATTTGCAGTAGAGATGGCAAAGAACTGCCATTTTTGTCACCAACCCATTCTGAAAACGGATCGTATGGTTTGCCAAAATGGAAATCTGTCAGAGAAGCATTTAAGGGTTTATCAAGAAAGAAACATGATTTTATTGAGTTTCCTGAAAGAAGATTGAAATACTACAGGATGCTCAAACCTGGTCAATATTGGAAGCATTTGCCCGAAAACCTACAAAAAGAAGCTATGGGAGCATCTTATTTTTCTGGTGGAGGAAAAACAGGGTTTTATAGAAGATTACCTTGGGATAAGCCTTCACCAACACTTGTAACCCATCCGGCTATGCCAGCAACTGATCTAGCCCACCCGACAAAAGACCGACCATTAAGCATCCAAGAGTATAAAGTCTTGCAAGAGTTTCCAAATGATTGGGAACTAGAGGGAAGCCTAATTAATCAATACAAGCAAATAGGAAATGCAGTCCCACTTTCTTTAGGAAGAGCGATTGGGAAACTACTAACAAGTCACATGAACAAAAAAAGCATTTCAGTCCTACCAAACTTTCCCTATTCGCGGTATCGCAATACCGATCATGCTTCCTGGATGAAACAATTCAAAAAAAACAAACAGGAAGAAAAAAAACAGCTTAGCATTGCTTTCGGCTAGGTAACTCCCTGAGCTTTCCCGATCTCAAAGCCTACACAAGCAAACAGTTAAAGCTCACCTTCCACACTATCCATAATAAAACCTATAGCAATAATACTCAACTGAGCGATCTTACATACTCATCTTCCAAATCACTAATTAAAATTTTAGTTTTTTCAAGAACTACCCCATAGGGTATCCCTATCCGCCCCCAAAATTCGGCCCCCGAAACTCGCGGAATCTTTTCATCATTAAATGTCCATGTACCTTTGTTGTCAAAAGAAACGCAAAATACAGGGTTACTATGAATTTCAAGTTCTTTTACCGATCTGGGTTTTTGGCTTCCGGTCAGAGTATCTTTTTTGGTTTTTAATTGTTGGTACTCAACGATACTTGTATGGATATTTTTTGATATTAAATCAATGCCTACCAATTTCAGACCAAACTCCCGCTCAGGATTAATTGAATGTGGGCTGATAGATGCAAGACGCTCCCATAACAATCCCATAGTAGTGCTTAATGTTCTTGTCACGCTATTTGCAAATGATAGTTTGACTGCACCAGACATTTCATACAGATTCTTATATGAGTTTTCTAAAGATTTTTTTGTCGGAATAGCCTGACGAAGTTTATCTATTGCATCAGGCTTAAACCTGTCAATTTCTGACTGGATAGCTTGTTCAAGTTTGTTGGCAGATAAAATACTTCCACTTGGATCGTTTTCATCACTTTCAATGCGGAGGTTAAAATAATCATCAACAAATGAATTTATAACTTGAGAAACTGCTCGGCTCTTTTCAATATCTTCGCTTATTTGGTCAAAGTGTGGCACTTCTGCATAAATTTTTTCTTTTCTTTGAATTGGTGTCAACGCTTGCATTTCTGTAGCTGTCAGCATACGTCCCTCGCCCACATTTTAATTAATCTGGTTTAAACATTTTTGAGAAGCTGTGTGCCTAGAATGAAATATTCTCCAAAACATCACCCAAAAATAATAATATTGAAAA
>JABHTG010000006.1 GCA_018697205.1 Nitrospina sp.
CTCAGGGTGACGTTTTTTTTGCCGACATGTCCGTTTCAATAGTTCGATCACGTTGTCTGGAAGACCTAAACTTTGGAGTCTTACCACAACGTTGGATGGGACAACGCATCTACCCATTGAAACAGTGGGGTGGATGCGATGTAGACTATGCTTGGCAGTTACCCAATGTAGAATACTGGTTACGAGAGCATGGATTTACAGAAAGAAAAACTCCTTACAAATCTTAGAAATAATAAATTGACCCATCAAATCATCTCAGGATTAAAAGATAAAAAAGTGTTGATTACTGGTGCCACAGGCGGTATCGGGAGCTGTTTGGTTCAGGTCTTTGCTAAAGAAGGAGCCACACTTGGTATCCATTATCACCGGAACGAGGAACAGGCAAAATTACTTTCTCGTAATATTGAGATAGACGGAGGAAGGGCAGAGTGCTTTCAAGCAGACCTTTTATCAACTAACAAACTAAGTTTGGTCCAAAAGTTTATTGAACGATTTGGTGGTATTGATATTCTGATCAACAATGCAGGAGGTATTTTAGGCTTCAATGACTTTCTTGAACTAGACGAATCTGATTGGACCGAAACTCACCGACTAAATGTTCAGGCCCCGTTTTTTCTGGCTCAAAGTGCGTTTGCTCACATGAAAAAACACGGTGGAGGAAAAATTATCAACATTAGTTCTATTGCAGCGAAATATGGAGGATCATCAAAGTCTCTGCATTACGGTTCCGCCAAAGCCGGTCTAGAATCGATTACTATTGGGCTCGCACGAGCCGGTGCCCCATATAACATTCTAGTAAATGCTGTGCAAGCTGGTTTTATAGATACTCCCTTACAACAACGTCTCGGTGGAGAAAAAAATCTTCAGGAACGTATTGATCTAATACCTCTGAAGCGACCGGGCAAACCTCAGGACGTTGCAGGGACAGTGGTGTTCCTAGCCTCTGCCGCAGGAGATTTTATAACAAGCGAAATTATGACCGTTGCTGGTGGCGATTGAATTTTTCATCCTTAATTATGCAAGCAGGAAAAAATACTAATAACAATAATCCGGTAATATCATGTCAAAAAATGTAATTGTTTTCGGTGGTAGCGGTTTTCTTGGGAGTCACGTAGCCGACAATTTGTCGGAACATGGCTATAATGTGACCCTTTTTGACATAAAACCCTCACCTCACATACGATCTGATCAAACTATGATCGTAGGAGATATTCTAGACTCCGACAAAGTCAATAACTCTCTGAAGAACCAAAATTTTATTTTTCATTTTGCCGGCTTATCCGATTTGGAAAAAGGCATTGATCAACCACTGGAAGTAGTCAATCAAAATATTTTAGGCACAATAAACTTGCTAAACGGAGCAGTCAAAAATAATATTCAACGATTTGTATTTGCCAGCACCATCTACGTGTATAGTCGCCTGGGCGGATTCTATAGATGTAGCAAACAAGCAACTGAACTTTTTATAGAAGAATTTAAAAATTGTTATGGACTTGACTATACTGTTCTAAGATATGGTTCCCTTTATGGGACAAGAGCTGATGATAGCAATGGGATTAGGAACTATCTCCTACAGGGCTTGAGGGATGGGAAAATAACTTTCCCGGGGACAGGCGATGAAATGCGAGAATATATAAATGTAAAAGATGCCGCCCGCTTGACGGTAGACATTCTATCTCCAGAATATACAAACCAGCATATTGTTATTACCGGCCACTATCCCATGAAAACCAGAGATATGCTGGAAATGATTAAAGAAATGTTGAAAAAGGATATCACGTTCGAGTTTTCAATCACACAGCACAATGCCCATTACAACCTCACTCCTTATTCATTCACACCCAAAGTAGGTGCCAAACTTGTAAGCAACCTTTATGTCGATATGGGACAGGGGTTTCTTGAATGTCTACAGGAACTTTCTCAAGACCTCACTCCCCATGAGACCACTGACAAAAAAGTGTAACCTCTGGCGAATCGCTCCATACGTATTGAAATAATGAAAATTCTTATATATTCAAATAGTAAGCCGCAAGACATTTCGAAGGTATTTTGACCTTCTAAATGATGAAGTATTTGCTCAACTGCCTATTGCACTGGTCTGAGCCAAGTAACGCTAAACTCCCATTAATTAAGTCAACCCGGCTTCTGTGAAAAAATATTTGCCCCTCGCATTTAAGTCCCATTAATCAGTAAATCTGTAATGCGATTCTTTTTTCTCAGCGTCATTCAAATAAGCCTTGATCCCCATTTCACTCTCGTTCGGTCGAGGTAAAACATAAGATAATACCTTAGGAACAAATCCCATACGGACACCTGATTTTAAAATACGGTTTCCAAAGTCTGCATCATTGACCCTGTTCCAGCTTTTCCGCCAACAGTTGATGTTGTATTTCATGAACCTTAAATAAGACCGATAAAGCCATGTTGAAGTACCTCCGATCATATCGTTTTTTTTACTAACCTTTTTTCCGGCCGTGTAATACGATGTGGCGCTTACCCCTCTATGCACCTTCCTATTCCTATTCTCCTCCGTCTCATAACAGGAAGACACAAATTCATAATTGTTCTTAGTAGCGTAGCTTAATAGCACTTCCAGATGGTCCGTGGTCCAAACGTCATCATCGTCAATCCTTGCGATCCATTGCCCAGTTGCCATTTCCAAGGCCTTATTGGCAGGTATCACTGGTCCCGCAAGCCAATGATTTTCTGCGGTTTCAGGATATCGCCATTTCCTGTTTGGCAAATTATAAAATCTTATTCTGGGGTCATTAACTTCAGAAACAAATTTTTCGGTTTCATCGTTGCAGTGATCGCCAACAATCACATACTCAAAATTTTTATAGGATTGCCCCAGAACTGATGGGATAGCTCGGTCCATTAAAATCTGAGCTCTGTTGTAAGTTGGGGTATAAACAGTAATTAAAGGGTCTTGTTGTTCAGAAAAATGACCTCTCTCGTACCTTTCACGAGCTAACCATAATAAAACTGGTTCCGTTAAGGTGTATCGTAACGAGTTTAAGTTGCTAAAAACTGTATTAAGCAATGATGAAATCCGGGTCAAAAAGTTCTAAATTAAGTAGCAATCAACTAATTTTATATTTTTCAAAACTTAAACTAGAAAAATATTTCTAGAAGCATCAAAAAAAAATCTATTCTACCCGATACTTTTAACTTTATAAATAATTTCTCTTTTAAAGTTAGGTTTTATAATTGCCTCAGATAGTTTACCCAAGTTTGTATAGAGCATCGCATTTTATAGGTTTTCCTGAAAGCAAAGATCACTTTCTATTCCATTTAAGAAATAATAAAATTCATATTATCAATAGTTTAGAAGGAGAATGTTTTGTGCTAATATGGCGATGTCACTAGAAAAGACCTTTAGTATTTTCTCTAATTTTATCCAAGACGGGCATACCTTAACTATTTATCCAGGTGAATCTATCTCATTATAAGCTTGGACTTCATTGGGTGCCATCTTTGGCCAAGTTTCTTAAGTTTGGTAAAGAAGAATAAAGTCTAAGCTCTAGAGTCAACAAATTGTTGGAGAAAAAGGCCGCATAGGGTAGATTATATGGATTCCCAATAAGGTTATTAAAATGGGTATGAAAATGCGTTTTAGAAGAGCTGGGGCATTTGCAAGACCAAAGCCACGCAAGACTACCATCGAGCATGTCGCCTATGTCAAAAATGATAAAAACACAATTAACCTCCTATTTAAATAGGTCAAAAAATGATACCAACTTATAGACAGCCCGTAATACATGTTGAAGTTACAAATGTGTGTAATTTAGTATGTTCAAATTGCACAAGATTTATAGGACACCACAGGAAACCATACATGATGGAGTTGAGTATGGTGGAAAAAGCATTAGAGTCACTTTATGATTTTCCAAATAAAGTAGGCATCATGGGTGGTGAACCGACATTGCATCCAGAGTTTGAAGAAATTTGTAAGTTGGTGCAAAAACATGTGCCCTTTGAAAAGAGGGGACTTTGGACTGATGGTGCCAAATGGGATGAACACAAGGATATTATTCACGAAACATTTCCTGAAAAACAAATTATCTATAATGCTCATGACGACGAGGAAGTTGGTGAGCATCAACCTTTACTAATAGCAGCAAAAGATATCGTGGAAGATAGAGAACTAATGTGGAGACTAATCGGTAATTGTTGGGTCCAATGGAGGTGGGCGGCATCGATCACCCCTAAAGGCGGTTTTTTCTGTGAAGTCGCGGCAGCTCAAGACTGGCTATTTGATGGGCCTGGTGGATATGATCTTGTTCCAGGATGGTGGAAGAAAAACCCGAATGAATTCATGGATCAAGTGAAAAGGTACTGCGAAAATTGTAGTGCCGCGATACCAATGAAGGGGGTTAGTAGTCATAGCCAATGGGATACTATCTCAGAAAGTAATGCAAAAAAACTTGAAGAAGTTGGGTCGCGGAGATATGAAGCGGGCGACTACAAATTAGCTGATTTTAAGCTGACTGAAGAAGAGATTAACCAGACAGTTAAAGAAGGCTGGGAACCCTGGTCCCATCGCCCATACAAAATGAATAAACCAGATGAAAGGTTTGTGGAGCCAGAGAAAAAATTTGTATAAGTAAAAATTATAATGGAAGGTCTAAAATTTAACTTTTGATATAACAATTTAATCGCCCTGTGGTAAAAAAATAGTCTATTTTTGTTTTACACCTTTCATCAAACAAGACTACTTGAGCTTCATTATTTTAGTTTGATACTCATGCCTAAAAATGTGAGTATCAAAGTTTTGAAAATAGAGAAAAAATTAATAATGCATGATAGAAAAATAAAAATACTTTTTGTGATTCCCAGTTCAATGCCTGGAGATGAGCAGGAATCTTTTTTGAATAAAACATCCATATTGCGGGTTCCTATATTTTCCATGCCTTTAGGGATTCTTGATTTGGCTGCTTATTTACTAAAGAATCTCAGTAACATTGAGATTAAAATTTTGGATTTCGGGAAAGACCTTTATAAAATATATCAGAACCAGGAAAAAACTCCCAGCATGTCAGTCGATGAGTTCATTTCTTCTGAATTAGACTCTTTGGATTTTAAGCCTGATATTATAGGTATTTCTATTTTATTTTCTTCGGCCCACCATACAGCGATGAAAATTGCAAAAGCATCAAAACAGAAGTGGCCGGAAAGTAAATTTATTTGCGGTGGAAACCATTCAACAAATTATTTTACGCATCTTCTTAAGAATGAAAATGTAGATTACGTCTTGAGAGGTGAAGGGGAACTTTCGTTTTCGCAATTCATTTCCAATATGCAAAAAGGAAAAGAACACTTAAAGGTTCTAGGAATTATTGATGAAGAAATGCTGGCTAAAAATCAAACGGACGTTGGGCCAATTATAATGGACTTGGATGAAATACCGATCCCAGCTTTTGATTTACTAGATCTTGAGACCTATAAAAGTAACGGAGCTAGTACGATGCAAAGCAGAGGTTGCGTATTCAAGTGTACATTCTGTGCATCACATACAGTAAACGGTCGAGATATGAGATATAAAAGTAATGGCAGAATAGTCGACGAGATGAATATCCTTATAAGAAACCACGGTTTTAAAACTTTATTTATTGAAGATGACTTGTTTGCTACCGATAAGAAGCAGTTTCTTCCATTGTCTAAAGAAGTTAGCCAACAAAACTACCCTATAAGAATTCGACTGCCCCAGGGTTTGTCTGTTGCGATGATGAATGAAGAAATGATTGATGCAATGATAGCAATGGGAATAAGTGAGGCATCGATTGCCATAGAATCAGGTTCTGCTTACACACAAAAACATATTATAAAAAAACATGTGAATTTGGATAAAGCGAAGGAAGTATTGAAATGCATGCGAACAAAGAAATTTATTTTTACTGTAAACTTTATTCTAGGTTTTCCAGGTGAGACCAAAGAGTTGATGCAGGAGTCACTAGATTATATTAGATCGCTTGATGTTGATTGGGTGTTTGTTTTTCATGCAATTCCTCTTTTAGGCACAGAAATGTATGATCAATTTGTTAATATGGGTGCACTTGATCCAGATAACTTTGATTGGGATAACGTTCGTTTAGGGCGGCGTGGGTTTGATACTGTTGATATTACGAGCAAGGAACTAACCAAACTAATTTATGATACGAATATTGATGTTAATTTCTTTAATAATCAGAATATGAAACATGGCCGTTATGAAAAAGCGATAGAAACTTTTAATCTTTATATCTTAAGTCAATATCCTTTTCATATTATTGGGAGATATTGTAGAGGATTGGCCTACCTAGAACTTAATGAAACCGAAAAGGGCAATGAGGATCTTAAAGAATGTGTTGCATGGATTTCAAAAAATGATGAGTCCAATCAACTTTTCAAGAGATACGGTGATAGAATGCCTCTTTTAAAACCTTTCATGTCAGAATTTTCTAAAGTCTAAAAATTTAACTTTTGATATAACAATTCAATCGCCCTGTGGTAAAAAAAATAGTCTATTTTTGTTTTACACCTTTCATCAGACAACACTATAAGCGTTTTGGAGTAGACATATTAGAATCCAATGGTTTTGAAGTTAAGGTTTATGATTTTTCTCCGATTGTTTTTCCCGAACTGCATAAAAATTCAAATTTTCTACCTCAGCCTGTCATTGAAAATCACACCGTGTTTAACGAAGAAAATGAGGGTGTTCACGCCATCCAGAATTTGGGGAGTGAATGTTTTGTGGTAACGTCAGGGTTTTATCAAGCAGAAAATTTAAAGTTTTTTCAGGCCTTATCCAAAACCAACATACCCTATGCTTTTTATACGACTGCAACGTATCCTGGTGGAATGGCAAGTATAGGGAAATCAATATGGTGGCGTTTTTTTCTAAAATTTTATCGCGCCTTCACCCAGAAACAGCGCAAGGACTTTTTTAGCTTAAAGAAACTAAAATCTTTTTTATGTAAACCTGTATTAGCCCCAATATTTGGAATTCGCTCGCCAAGTATATGTATTTTGGGTGGAGAAAGCACTTTGAAAAATAATGGAGTTGCCGCACTCATCGGAAAAGGAACTGAATTAATATGGGCGCATTCCCATGACTATGACGAGTATATTAGCCATTTGCACGAAAGTACAACGCAAGAAAAGTTTGCTGTTTTCGTCGATATAGGAGTCCCAATGTTTCAATGGGATCAATTACTGCCACAAGGAAGAACCCATTTGACCGTGAACCAGTACTATCCCAGTCTATGTAGATTCTTGGATTACGTGGAAGTAGAATTACAGCTTAAGGTGATCATAGCAGCTCACCCTAAAAGTAACCATGTCGATTACCCAGAATATTTTGGAAAGAGGCGTGTCCTTCGCGACCAAACTCTTAATCTGATTAAAAAATCAAAATTGGTTATCTCCCATGCAAGTACAGCCTTAACCTATGTGGTTCTTGAAAAAAAACCTCTTCTTTTTCTTACTAGCGCGGAATATGAGGCTGATCTGAGTTATTCCAAGTTTATGAAAATGATGGCACTTTCTCTTGGAACAAGTCTCATTAATATTGATGAGGAACCTTACTCCATCAACTGGGAGAAGAAACTGGCTGTGAATGAGGAGATATATTTAAAATATAAACATCAATATATAAAGAAAAAGGATTCAGATGAACTCAATGCATGGCAAACGTTAGCAAACCGATTAAAGGAATGGCAATAGATAATCATATAAATAAAATAAC
>JABHTG010000060.1 GCA_018697205.1 Nitrospina sp.
CACTCGACATTCCATACCTCCCCCACTGTGCCAAGACCAAGTAAAAAGACATAAAAAATAAGGGCAACAAGCCCAATTTCGCCTTTGTACTTGGAACCAAAGAATTTGATTCGCTGGAATGGTGTGAAATTTTTTTCGCGGTTGGGTTCGGTTGTTTCCATGAAATAGGATATGATCTTAATTTCAGTTTATCATTACAAATATAGCACAGTCTACACCACTTTCTCATCTTCTCTTAAAATCTTTACCAATTTCGTAACAGCATCATCAGTCGATCCATCAATAAATTTTCCCTTCCCTCGCCGGCTAGGTAGACTCAATCCCATCTGAGTAAAAGTACTTTTTGAAGCATTTTCTTCTAAGGGCAAAAAACTTAATTTATTTGCATCAAAAACTTCGATCTTCTTTTTCTTTGATGACATAATTCCTTTCAAAGAAGGAAGGCGGGGTTGATTTAATCCCTTCTGGCAAGTTAAAACAACGGGTAACTTTGATTCTATAATCTCTGATCCACCTTCAATTTGCCTGGTTGCAACGGCTTTGCTCCAATCCTTTAAAAATTCAAGTTTTGTTACGACGGTTATACACGATATTTTTAAGTAAACCGCAAGTGCTGGTCCGATTTGAGCCATATCATCATCGACTGCCTGTCTACCGCAAAGAATAAGATCAAACCCTAAAAAATTAGCCGCCTTAGCTAATAGATAAGCTTTGGTCAATGAATCAGTTTCATCAAATAAAGGATCTATCAAGTGTATAGCTCTATCCGCTCCCATTGCTAAACCAACGCGAAGTGTGTCGCGAAAACACTCAGGCCCAAGGCTGATAAGAATAATTTCTGCATCTGGTTTACGCTCACGAATTTTCAAAGCTTCTTCAATCGCAAATTCATCATAAGGGTTCAAGACTCTTGCTAAACCAGATCCATCAACCTTTTTATCTTTAAGATCAATTCTTGCAGCTGTGTCTATTACCTGTTTAACACAAATTAAAATACGCATAATATTTAAAAAGATTATCTAGAGATTAAAGTTTTTTAGATTTATAACTATATAAAATAAACTATAGAAAAAAAATAAAATATAACAGACAACTGTTATTCGGTGACTTACGCACGAGTCAATAAGAACTTTTAAATTAACTATTGCAAAAACAAACTGACTTAATTAATATGCCGTAATTCCAAAAAAAACCCAGACAAAAATCCGAAAAAAGAGGAAAAAAGTTTGACGACTTCAGATAATGAACTCTGGGAAAAATGCCTTGCTAAACTAAAAAAAGAAATCTCTAATGAGAACTATTTAACTTGGTTTGTGCCAATTTCCTTTCATTCCCAAACAGAAAAGGAATTAACATTAACTGTACCAAATACTTTTTATAAAGATTGCTTGCAACAAAATTATCTTGAGCTTATAACCTCTACGCTTCGTTCTTTAACCACGTTACCAATTAACATCGCTTTTCAATTAGAGTCTAAACCATTAAGTTTGCCACAGGAAAAAATAAAAGAAAAAGACTCACAACATAAAGTAGAAAAAATTTCCATTGTTTCATGTGCTTCAATCAACCCAAAATATAAATTTGAAAACTTTGTTGTCGGCTCTAGCAATCAATTTGCACATGCTGCGGCTTTGTCGGTAACTAACAATCCGAAAGTTACCTACAATCCTCTTTTCGTTTATGGAGGCGTAGGATTAGGGAAAACACATCTATTACATGCTATGGGTAACGCAATAATAGCAAATAATCCTCAGACAAGGGTTCGCTATTTATCAGCTGAAAGTTTTACCGTTGATCTTATAGAATCTTTAAAACATGATGATATGCAGAACTTTAGAAAACGATATCGCCCACTAGATGTTCTTTTTGTAGATGATATTCAGTTTTTAGCTGGGAAAAATCGGACTCAAGAAGAGTTTTTCTATACATTTAATGCTCTTTACGAGTCACATAAACAATTAATTCTTTCAAGCGATAGTTATCCTAAGGATTTGCAAAATATTGAAGAAAGACTTAGATCTCGATTTGAATCAGGGTTAGTTGCTGATATAGAACCACCTGATCTTGAAACCAAAATCGCAATTATTTACAAAAAAGGTGAAGAGCATAATAAAATAATCCCTCAAGAACTTGCTTCATTCATAGCTAATAATATAAAAACAAATATTAGGGAACTAGAGGGACTTCTTCTTAGAGTTATTGCTTACGCCTCATTCACCAATCGAGACATTGATTTAAAATTAGCCCAAGAAGTATTAAGGGAATTTATATATGATAGGAACAAGAATTTTAATATTGCAACTATAATGACCGCAACTGCATCATATTTTGAAATAAAAATAGCTGATTTAAAATCTAAAAAACGCTCTCGGCAAATATCCATTCCTCGCCAAATAGCCATGTACTTATGTCGAGAACATACAAAACTTTCTCTGCCAGATATTGGGCGTCATTTTGGAGGCAAAGATCACACTACCGTCATTTTTGCGCACAAAAAATTCACTAGATTAATTAATGAAAACAATGAGTTAAAAAATTCCGTCAAAATAATAATCGAAAATATAGAGAGTGGAAAAACTCTGAGAAACACAAGCAAAAAGAGTGAATAAACATCAGAAATTAAGGTATACTAACCTTGTAATTGGAATCCCTTCCAAAATGTTAAATTTCATCTTTTAACTAACAGTCTTTTAAAGGATCTTCTAACAAGATTTCAATGTATTGCGGGGTTTTTCACATATTAACAGGCCCTACTACTACTACTAAGTTTATTAATTATTCATTTAAATTATATTAATAGTAATTAAAAATCGTTCTATGACTCAACCACAAAAAACATACGACTCTACTAATATAAAAATTTTAGAGGGGCTTGAAGCTGTTAGAAAACGCCCCGCAATGTATATAGGAGGTACAGGCGTTGATGGTTTAAATCACCTTGTTTTTGAGTTAGTGGACAATAGTGTAGATGAGGCAATAGCAGGGTATTGTTCGGAAATAGAAGTTACTATTCATATAGATAATAGTGTAACCGTGTCAGATGATGGCCGAGGTATACCAGTAGATATTCATCCAGATAAAAAAATATCAGCTGCTGAAGTAGTTATGACCGTGCTTCACGCTGGAGGTAAATTTGATAAAGATACATATAAGGTATCAGCTGGACTTCATGGGGTAGGTGTTTCGGTTGTGAATGCGCTATCTAGTAATTTATCTTTAGAAATAAAGCGGGAGGGACAGATTTATTGCCAAAAATACGAGAAAGGTAAGGCATTAACTCCTCTAGAGAAAGCAGGAAAGAGCGAAACAACAGGAACTAAAATAACGTTTATACCTGACCATACTATTTTTACTGAATTAAGTTTTGGTTATGATGCACTTTCTAATCGTTTACGAGAACTTTCTTTTTTAAATAAAGGATTAAAGATACATTTTCATGACGAACGAGATGGAAAAGATAACGAGTTTTACTATGAGGGGGGCATAGTTTCTTTTTTAAAGCACCTTAGTGAAAATAAAAAAGTTTTACATGCTGAACCTATATATATCGAGCGAGAAAAAGAAGAAGGGCTTTTAGAATTAGCACTAATGTATAACGATGGGTATAACGAAGAAATCTTTACTTTTGTAAATAACGTTAATACTCGTGATGGCGGTACTCATTTAAGTGGTTTTCGCTCAGCACTTACTAGAACGGTTAATAGTTATGCCATACAAAATAAGATGATTAAGAGTAGTGATATTAGTCTTACGGGGGAAGATGTAAGAGAAGGTTTGATTGCTGTGTTGAGCATAAAAATCCCCGAGCCACAATTTGAAGGTCAAACTAAAGGGAAGTTGGGTAACACAGAAGTAAAAGGAATGGTAGAGCAAATTGTCAACGAGCAACTTGGGAAGTTTTTTGAAGAACAGCCAGGGGCAGCTAAGGCTATTGTTTCTAAAGCGATAGGTGCTGCTATAGCTAGGGAGGCAGCAAAAAAAGCAAAAGATCTGGTCCGGCGAAAAAATGCTTTAGAAATAAGCGCTCTCCCAGGAAAGCTAGCTGACTGTTCTGAAAAAGATCCATCTCTTTGCGAGGTCTATATTGTTGAAGGAGATTCTGCTGGGGGTTCAGCAAAGCAAGGAAGAGATCGAAAGTTTCAAGCTATTTTACCTATAAAGGGTAAAATTTTGAATGTTGAAAAGGCTCGCGATGATAAAATGCTAGCGAGCAATGAAATTAGAACGTTGGTGACTGCCTTGGGAACAGGCATTAAGTCGGACTTTGAGTTGGGAAAACTCCGATACCATAAGGTAATAATTATGACGGACGCCGATGTAGATGGAGCCCATATTAGAACGTTATTACTAACGTTTTTTTACAGACAAATGGAAGCACTTGTAAAGGCAGGCAATCTATACATTGCTCAACCACCTTTATTTAAAATAAAAAAAGGGAAAAAAGAAAAATATCTAAAAGATGAAAAAAGTTTGTTTCAGTTTTTGGTTGAAGAAGGAACTGACACCATGGAGGTTAAGGCAAATGGAAACGACGGGAAAACTTATTCTGGTAAGTATCTTATCGAGTTAGTGGGTTGTTTAGTTCGCTATGAAGATTATTTTAGTCGCGTGGTAAAGAATAATATTCCAAAAAGAATTTTAAATGGTTTGGTAAGAATAAAAGTTGACAGCAAATGTTTTAAGTCTCTCGAAAAGCTTATTGAGGTTACGGTAGGATTGTTTGAAGAAATAATTAACGAAGAGAATAAGAAATTAATTGACTACAACGGAAAAGCATTAAATCTCCCTATCCAATTCTTAAAGGGAAGTAAGGTTAAGTGGGATGTCGAAAATAAATTAAAGAGGTTTAAATTAGACCTCGATAAAACCAACCAAGAAAATATCGTATCGAAAACAACTCACACTCAGAATAAAATTAATTTAAACTCAACAGTAAAGGATGTTTCTTTACAGGTGAATTTTGATTCTGAGAACGAACTTTTTGAACTAATTATTTTAGGTCAAGACCAAGGCAGGGAGTTTAAGATCGTTTTTAATGCCGAGTTTATGGATTCTATTATTATGCAAAAAATTATTGAGGTATATGAACCATTAAGAAAAATGGATCAGCCGCCCTTCCAGCTAAAAAGAGGTAATGAAACAGTCGAGTCAGAATCAAAACATGATCTTTTAGAAAGAATTTTGGAGGCAGCAAAAAAAGGGATATCCATTCAGCGCTATAAGGGTTTGGGGGAAATGAACCCTCTGCAGCTTTGGGAAACAACTATGGATCCTGAAAATCGAATTCTCTTGCAAGTTCGGGCAGAAAATGTGTACGAGTCAGATGAGTTGTTTACCAAACTAATGGGGGATGAAGTAGAGCCGAGGAGAAAATTCATCCAAGATAACGCACTAGAAGTTCAAAACGTTGATATTTAGTGAAAAGTTTTTTGAGAAGTAAAAGCGATAGCATCAATCAACCCTAATTAAGGTAAAAATGCCGGAAACAGTCAATCCAATTAGCATTAATGAGGAGATGCGTACCTCCTATCTAGATTATGCAATGAGCGTAATAATTGGGCGAGCCTTGCCTGATATTAGAGATGGATTAAAGCCAGTTCATCGTCGCATTCTATATGCAATGCAGGTGGTAAGTAATGCCCATAATAAACCATATAAAAAATCTGCCCGGATTGTCGGCGATGTAATAGGTAAGTATCATCCGCATGGTGATACTGCCGTATATGACACCATTGTACGAATGGCTCAGGACTTTTCGCAGAGATATCCGGTCGTTGATGGTCAGGGTAACTTTGGATCCATAGATGGTGATTCAGCTGCTGCAATGAGGTATACCGAAATTCGAATGTCGGCCATCACCCAGGAACTTCTTCACGATCTAGAAAAAGATACTGTTCGGTTTACTCCAAATTATGATGACTCTCTTACCGAACCGTCGGTTTTACCGGCATCTTTTCCTCATTTATTGGCTAATGGTTCTTCAGGAATTGCTGTTGGGATGGCAACCAATATTCCACCACACAACATAACAGAGATAATCGATGCAGCTATTCATTTGATTGCAAACCCTGAATGCACCATCCAAGATTTGATTGAATTCATACCAGGTCCAGACTTCCCTACTAGCGGTATTATTAACGGAACGTCAGGAATTCGATCAGCATACTTTACAGGGAGGGGAATTGTTAAGGTCAGGGGACGCGTGGAAATTGAAAGTATGGAAAAGGGAGATAGAGAGCGTATTGTTATTCAAGAACTTCCTTACCAAGTTAATAAAGCACGTCTTGTAGAAAAAATTGCAGAGCTTGTAAGAGAAAAAAGAATAGAGGGAATTTCGGATCTTCGAGATGAATCAGATCGAGAGGGAATACGTGTAGTTTTGGAGTTAAAAAAAGGAATTGTAGCCCAAGTCATTTTAAATACTCTGTATAAAAATACGCAACTCCAGGATACTTTTGGAATTATTATGCTTGCCTTGGTGAATCAGCAGCCCAAAGTTCTTAACCTAAAGGAAATGCTTTACCACTTTATAATGTTTCGTAAGGAAGTGGTAACTCGACGAACCGAATTTGATTTAAAAAAGGCACAGGAAAAAGAACATATATACTTAGGTCTAAAAATAGCTATCGACAATATGGATGCCGTAGTAGCTTTAATAAGAGCTGCAGCAGATCCAGTAGAAGCACTATCGGGATTGGTCGAGAAATTTTCGCTTACGGAAATACAAGGTAAGGCAATCCTAGAAATGCGCCTCCAACGCTTAACAGGCTTAGAAAGACAAAAAATAGTAGACGAATTAAAAGCAATTATAAAACTAATAAAAGAGCTAAAAAATATTCTAGCCAATGAAGACGTAAAGTTGCAGATTATCGAGACGGAACTAATTGAAATAAAAGAAAAGTATGGTGATGATCGCCGAACAGAAATTATTCCCAGCGAAATGGATGATATTGACGTTGAGGACATGATTGCCGATGAAGATGTCGTCGTTAGTTACTCACGAGGTGGTTATATAAAGCGCCAAAGTATAGATAACTATCGCTCTCAACGCCGTGGCGGTAAAGGAATAAAAGGAATGAAGGTAAACGAAGAAGATGTTGTGGAGAATATTTTCATTGCGTCAACTTTGGATAACCTTATGGTATTTACGAGTCTTGGTAAGGTGCATTGGTTAAAAGTTTACACAATTCCAGATGTGCTTCGTACATCAAAAGGAAAATCTATAGCAAACTTACTTTCACTGAAAGCTGATGAAAGTATTGCGGGTATTCTTTCAGTTAAAAAGTTTGAAGACGGGAAAAACGTGTTGCTTATTACAGAGCAAGGAGTGGTTAAGAAAACATCTTTAATGGCTTATAGTAAACCCCGCCAAGGAGGAATAATTGGATTAACTGTGGATGAAGACGACAGGGTTATAGCAGCCGGTATAACGGACGGTTCTCAGGATATCCTAATGGTAACAAAAAATGGATTTTCGATTCGTTTTTCAGAAGAAAATGTTCGCCCTATTGCAAGAACGGGTCGAGGCGTGCGAGGTATTCGCTTGAAAGAGGGTGACTTGGTTGTGGGAGCTTGTGTCGTAAAACCTGGGACGACAATTTTGACTGCAACTAATCAGGGTTATGGAAAAAGAACGAATTTAGATGAATATCCTGTTCAGGGTCGGGGTGGTATGGGAGTTATAACTATTAAGTGTAATGAGAAAATAGGTCAAGTTGTCGGAGTAGAACAGGTAATAGAAACAGACGAAATTCTTGTAATCACATCTAATGGTAATATTATTCGTATGAGAGTTGATGAAATATCCGTAATAGGCCGAAACACTCAGGGTGTTCGTGTTGTTAGTTTGACAGATGATAATCGTGTGGTTTGCATTGAGAAGTTGATGGAAGAATCGGAAACATAAATCCGAAAGAAACCTCCTAATACCCCTCGCTTAATTCTTTTTTTAAATTTCAATTGTCGATCATCTTGTATTATGAAAGCTTTATTTAGATTTACTTTGCCTCTTTTATTAATTGTTAATCTGCTGGCATGTGACAATCGCCAAGGAGTGCAATTGGTACTTAAAGCTAATAATGAATGGATTAAAGGTCACAATCATAGCGCTATAGAAGGTTTTAAATCAGTCCTAAAAAAGTACCCATCAGGCCAATTAGCGGAAGAAGCCTTATTTCGTTTGGGGGAAATTTATCATTTTAGCTTAAATAATAGTGCTCAGGCAATTAGTTACTTTCAGGAGGTTATGGAACTTAACAAAACAGGTTCATTTAGTTCAGAGGCGCAAAAATATATCGCCGAGATTATGGAATTAAATTTTAAAGATTTTGATCAGGCAATTATTGAGTACCAAAAATTAATCGATAAGTTTGATGAGCCACAAAAAAATGCAGATTCGCAGTATCGGATTGCCTCCATATATATTAAAAAACAAAACTATGATCAGGCTCTTGCAGAGTTTGAAATCCTTCTTGCAAAATATCCAAATAGTACTTGGGTCGAAGTGACTCAATTTAAAATATTAGAAACCTTGTACACTTTGAACCGTTGCTCCGAGGTCCCAGAACATTATAAAAAAATTATAGATTCCTATCCAAATACTAAATATTATGGCGAAATGAAATTTGTTGTGGGTTCTTGCTTAGAAGAAAAAGGAATGTTGAAAGAGGCCTACGATGAGTTCCAGGCGCTAAAAGCGGATTACACTTATCCAGCATTACTTGAAATGAAATTAGAAGATATTGAAAAAAGAATTAATAAGCGATGATCAATGGTCTCATTGGATGTTAAAATTTTGAGCATAAGGGTGCTTGACATTTTAATAGCACTAGATAACTATTAAAAAATATAGGGAGGGATGGCCGAGTGGTTTAAGGCGGCGGTCTTGAAAACCGTTGTACGAAAGTACCGTGGGTTCGAATCCTACTCCCTCCGCCATTTTTTGATAACATATAGATTGAGTGCACGGACCGAGAAGACATTTATCAATCTAAGAAAACAGAAGCGTATTTAATGGAGAGGTGGCCGAGTTGGCTTAAGGCGCACGCCTGCTAAGTGTGTGTAGGCTTAACCCCTACCGAGGGTTCGAATCCCTCCCTCTCCGCCATCTAATTTAATGTTGTCATTTGGACTTTATAAATTGAAGAAAATAAAAGTTTTATTGTTATTTCTGATAATTATACTTGGTGAGGGAACAGGCTGCTCGGTAGGTACTGATAAGAGTGAACCTTTACCTGAAAAATCATTAAGTCAGCTAAGTAACTTTGAAGGATCATCCTTTAAATTAAATGACAAAATCCGTTCGAAAAATTCGGTTAAGGAATCAGGGACCAATGTAAGCGATCACCCAAATGTGAATGGTAATGAGCCTATTTTTAGAAAAATAGTTGTTCCTTCAGATGTTGTAGGTAAATGGAGTGCAGTAGAAATTTTAGTTAGGCACAAGAAAGATGAAGAATTAGGGGGTACACATACATTAAACTTAGGCACCAGCTTTATTCCTACGGGTTCCGCTTTGAAAGTTACGGTAGGGCCATTTTTACCTAATTTTATTATGGATAACAAGGTCTATACCTCAAAGGGTAATGAACTATTAAACCCAGCAGTGCAACTCACAGTTGAAGCAGAGGGAAAAATTATTTATAAAGGATGGGCTTTCAAGAGATTTCCATCGATGTATGAGTTCGAACATCAATTAATTTCTATTGAATTGTTAGGTGCAATTCCCACTCTTGCATCCTAGATAAATTAAAATTAACATCGTTAGAGAATATTTATAAGCCAATTTTATATGTTATTAAGCGCTCATAGCTCAGCTGGATAGAGCGATGGTTTGCGGAACCATAGGTCGGAGGTTCGAGTCCTCTTGGGCGCACTTTTTATTATCAGTTGAAAGCTTAACTCCTACGATGGATTGGGAAGCGAGTTACACTAATTGATTAAAATTATTGTGTTTATAACAGTACTGAAAATTTAAATCTCCTCCGTTGAGTTTATTACTTAAAGGAGAAAGATAATACATGATCCTTCGCTAGTGTATAGGAGAGGTGGCCGAGCGGTTTAAGGCGCACGCTTGGAAAGCGTGTGTAGGCTTAACCCCTACCGAGGGTTCGAATCCCTCCCTCTCCGTTAAAATTAATTGCATTTTGGTAGTTTACTGGGCCTCACGCAACATAGTATTGCGAATCCCGTCAGGTCTGGAAGGAAGCAGCGGTAGCAAAATTCTATGTGTGCTGTGGGATCACCCAGTAAACTACCTTCAATCAATAATTGTATTTTTACAAAGTTTATAATTAATGGTCATTTAGCAGGTGTGTTCAATGGACTTTCAAGTCTCGGCGCGTAAATGGCGCCCCCAAAAATTTAGCGAGTTAATCGGGCAAGAACATATCGTACGAACACTGCGTAATGCAATAGAACTAAACAAATTATCACATGCATATATATTTTCTGGTACACGTGGTGTTGGTAAGACCACTACTGCGCGTATTCTTGCCAAGGCGATAAACTGTGCAAAGGGTCCTCTCTCGGAACCCTGTGATGAGTGTGATTTTTGCCAAGAAATAAAATTGGGTAATTCTATTGATGTTAGAGAGATTGATGGAGCATCTAATAATAGTGTAGATCAAGTACGTGAGTTAACCGAAAATATTAAATATGCGGCTTCTTCAAGCCGTTATAAAGTTTACATTATTGATGAAGTACACATGCTTTCAAAATCCGCTTTTAATGCTCTACTAAAAACCCTTGAGGAACCTCCCTCGAAAGTAGTCTTTATATTTGCAACAACGGAGCTATCGAAAATTCCAGAAACCATCCTTTCTAGATGCCAATGTTTTGAGTTTAAGCCACTTTCGCACAGGCAAATTATCGAGCAACTTGAAATTATTTGTGATCATGAAGGCATTAAGGCGAATGGACGCAGCCTTGAACAAATTGCAAAAACAGGCGCTGGAAGCATGCGAGACGCCCAAAGTCTACTTGACCAGGTAATTGCTTATTGTGGAAATAAAATAGAAAATGATTCAGTAGATGAAGTTCTAGGGGTAGTTGGGAGAAAAACACTAGAAGAATTAGTTGATCATCTAATAAAAAAAGATTCTGTTGGCTTAATAGAAATTGTTCAGTTAATAATAACTGATGGTAAAGATTTAAATTTTCTCTGCCGGGATTTAGCGGAGTATTTTAGAAACCTTATGATGGTAAAATTGTCAGATAAACCAGAGCTGCTTTTGGATACGCAGCTATGTAATTTAAAATTATTGAAAGATCAATCAAAAGCATTTCACGTCGATGAGCTCCAACAAATATTTTCCGTTTTATCAAGGACTGAGGTGGAAATGAAACGAAGTTCATTGGCGCAAATAATTTTTGAGATGTCTATTTTGCGTTTGGCAGACGTTCGGCCCTTTTATCATATCGACGATATGATTGAAGCAATAAATACGATGGAAGAAGCTCAACAGCCAGAACTTTTGCCAAGTAAACCAGTTAATTTAATTAAAGATAAGCCAATAAAATTAGAACCAGTTGAATTGTCTCCGGATAAATCTTTGAACATAGACTCGAACTGGGAAAAGATTAAGCAAGAGATTTGTGCACGTAAGACGGTTTTTAATCACTATCTTGCACAGTGCACAGTTCTCGTTTTTGATGAATCAAATTTAGATATTGGTTTTGTAGATGCGATTACACTAGATCAAGTAAAAAACTCAGAAAACCTAAAGTTAGTTAAAGATGTCGTAAAACTTATTTGTAATCGTGAAATGAACGTTACATTGGTTTTAAGTGATAAAGCAAAAAACCCTATTGCAAATTCTTCTAGTAACAGTTTGTCAAAAAAGGGGGGGAAAAAAATAAACTTCCTGAATCAGAATCAGGATAAATCTGAAATAGAGATTATCCAAAATGCATTGGATGTTTTTGGAGGCGAGGTAATTAAGTAAAACAAGTCGTAGTAGTAAACTAATAATAGAATGAAATATAAATCATAATAATCATAGCCACAATGTCGATAAAAGACTGGGGATCCCTGTTTAAACAGGCTCAAGAAATGCAATCGAAAATGGAAGATGTGCAACGCGATTTAGCTAAAAAGACCGTAGAGGTTTCTACAGGTGGCGGTATGGTTAAAATTGTCGCAAACGGGGTTAATGAAATTGTTTCTGTTCATATTGATGATGAACTCATCAATATGAACGACCGCGAAGTACTTGAAGATTTAATAACAGGTGCAATCAATGAAGTACACCGCAAAGTAAAAAGCCTAGCTCAGGAAGAAATGACTCGGTTTACCGGAGGGATAAAAATTCCCGGCCTGTTTCCATAAACTTAACTTTCATGAAACGTCCACCAGCTGTTAATGAATTACTAGAACAACTCCAGCGCATGCCAGGGATTGGGCAGAAAACGGCGGAGAGATTATCTTTTTTTTTGATGCGAGGAAGTACCGAACACGCCTATAAATTGGCTGATGCAATTCGTAATGTAAAAGAAAAAATTATACTGTGTTCTCAGTGCCATAGTATAACGGAGATTAATCCCTGCGGTATTTGTCGCGACCCTAAGCGTAACCCTAGCTTTGTATGTGTTGTGGAAGAGCCTCATGATGTTTATGCAATGGAAAACATGGGGTATTTTAAAGGTGTTTACCATGTATTGATGGGAGTAATATCCCCTCTTGATGGAATTGGACCAGCAGAGCTAACCATAGAACCTCTTAAAAAAAGAATTGTAAAAGATAATGTTGAAGAGGTGGTCATAGCTACTAATCCAACTATGGAAGGAGAGTCGACAGCTGTATATATTTCGAAAATTTTAAAATCAGAAAATGTAAAAATTACGCGTATTGCAAGAGGGCTGCCAGTTGGTGGGGATATCGAATATGCTGACGAAGTAACCCTTATGAAATCGCTTGAAGGTCGCACAGAAATGAAATGACTGAGCAATGAGGCTTGACAATATAACTTAAATGATTTAACTATACCCCCTTCGGTGCTATATAATTTTAGGATTATGACTAAGAAAATAAGCTAATCTATTTCAAATAATACTATTCCGGTGTGGCGCAATGGTAGCGCACTCGACTGTTAATCGAGTTGTTACTGGTTCGAGTCCAGTCACCGGAGCCAAAGATAAAAAAGGTCGTTTCCCTTACATTAAGGGGAGCGGCCTTTTTTATTTAGAAAACTTGTTATCTCTAGATAGGGACGTTAAATGTAAGTTCTAGTTTTTAGAACAAAATGCTACAGTATTTGGTATGTTTTTAGAGAAAAGAAAAATAGTGACTTTGGTTTTATGGAGAACTGCTTTTAGGTTAAAGTATGTTTAGAACTAAAATTGGTTTAGTTCTGGGATTGATGTTGTTTACGGCCAACGTTTCCGCTTTAACAATAAAAGGCACGTTAATTACAGTCCATCAGGGCGATACATTTACCATAAAATCAGTTTCTTCTGATGAGAAGCTTTATAAGGTTCGGTTATCGGATATAGACACCCCTGAACTTAAACAACCTTTTGGGCTTAAGGCTAAGGAATTTACAGAAACCCAAGTCATTGATTTAGAGATTCAAGTTGAATATAGCACAACCGATTTTTATGGGCGTTTGATAGGCTCAGTACTTTTACCTCAGGGCAAGATACTAAATGAAGAACTAGTTCGTAATGGATTCGCTTGGCACTATCGAGTGCGACCATTATCTAGTGCCACTTTGGAGCGTTTGCAATATGAAGCCTGGAGAAAAAAATTAGGTTTTTGGATCGATCCTTCTCCAATTCCTCCATGGAAGTTTCGACGAGGAAAAATAGTTTCTGCTCCACCGGTTAAAGAAAATCAAATGGACTACGATTTGATATTAAATTATGGAATTATAGGGGATCCAAAGACTAAAATTTACTGGTGGCCAGATTGTAAAGATTATCCAGAAAAAAAAGAGAAAAATATTATTTTTGGATATAAACAATTAGCCGAGGATATGGGTTATCGATCTTCTTCAGGTTGTATTAACTAACAATATTTTTTTTAAAATTTATATAGGGGTAAAGAAATAATCCAGTGGCAGATAAACTGATTTTCATCGTAGATAAAAATGAAGCTATTTGTAAAGAGGTGACCGCATGGTTGCAAGAGATAGGTTTTCAGGCAAAGGTGTTTGAGGATACTGAATTATGTTTCAATACAATTGATCAAAACCCATCGGCTATTTGCTTGGATATGAATACTTCTGGACCCTCTGGACTTTCAGGATTGGAATTTTTGAAAAGATTGAGACTTACAAATCGAGATATTCCTATCATGGTGGTGACTGAAAATGGGGATCTTGACTCGGCGGTAGAAGTGATGAAATTGGGCGCTTTTGATTATATGGTGAAACCAGTCGAAAAAGCGCGACTAATTACCAATATACAGCGCGCCATTGCGATGCATACGATGGTCCATAAAATCGATCGACTCCGAGGGGAGATAGAAAAAAAACATGTTTACAAAAATATTATTGGTCAAAGCGAGGCAATACAACGTGTCTTTACGCAAATTGAAGAAGTAGCTGAAATTAACATTAATGTATTAGTTGAAGGGGAGAGTGGAACAGGTAAGGAATTGGCGGCTAAAGCCATTCACTATGGTAGTGCTTATAAAACAGGTCCTTTTATTGCTATCAATTGTGGTGCAATTCCAGAATCGCTACAAGAAAGTGAATTTTTTGGACACGAAAAGGGGTCTTTCACAGGAGCTGATCACGCCAGGATTGGTAAATTAGAATACGCAAACAATGGATCCTTGTTCTTGGATGAGGTGGGGGAGATGTCACAGGAAATGCAGGTTAAACTTCTTCGTTTTTTGCAAGATAAAACATTTGAACGCCTTGGGGGTAATAAAAAAATCAATGTTGATCTTCGCATTATATCTGCGACAAACCGTAAGTTGGAACAAGAAGTGAAAAGAGGTAAATTTCGTGAAGATCTTTATTATCGTTTAGTGGTCTACCCGATCACTATGCCTCCATTAAGGGACAGAAAGGAAGACATTCCTCTCTTGGTTAATTATTTTCTTAAAAAATTTAAAAATGAAATATCGAAAATAATTACTAGTGTTTCTTCCTCCGTTATGGAATCTTTTATGAAGTACGATTGGAAAGGTAACGTGCGCCAATTAGAAAATGTTATTTACCGATCTATGGTGGCAACCCGAACAGAAACGATAGAACTTGAAAATTTACCTAGCGAAATTCAGCAGAATACGGATCATAATTTCATTACCCAAGACACTAGTCAAAATCAGCCCACACATTTTGCCACGCCTGAGCCCTCAAAAGCGGTAACAGCCACACCAACCATCCAAGAAATGGAAAAGAATGCTCTTATTAAAGCTTTAAAAATTTCAGCTGGGAATATTGAGCAAGCTGCCAAATCATTGGGCATAAGCCGAGCCACTTGCTATAGAAAAATTAAAAAATATCAAATTGATTAGCAAAGTCTCAATTAAGTAAAAATAGTTTCATTATGAGATAAATTCTATTTTTTTCAAAAATATCCCACCACATTAAATTAGTAAAATACCATAAATAAAGGATTTATAATTTTTTAAATGTTTTATTAATTTTGGCACCATCTATGCAATTATTTAATATATTAACATTTGAAGGATTCAATTATTTTGGAGGTTATGCAAGATGGCACAAAAAAATAATAAAAAGGCAAATTCATTTCCATGGAAGGCAGTTTTTGGTGCTATTTCCATTATTTCTGTTTTGGCGGTTTTTATGGCCTCAAATAATTCAAAAGTTACGGAACCTGGGTCTTCTGTTGCCAGTCAGAAGAGTCTTAGTGGATTTAGTTTAAAAAAGTAACTTTTTTGTTTAATATAATTAATATATTTAAGGAGAAAAATTTTCAATGAAAAGACTTTACATTAAGCCCAATGCGGAAGTCATAAAGGAAGGTGACTTTGGAAATTGTGCTTATATTGTTGAATCTGGTTCTTTGGAAGTCTCAAAAATTAATGATCAAACCCATAAGCAGGTACTGGGCCGACTTAAGGAAAATGATATTTTCGGTGAATTAGGGCTAATTGATGGTTTGCCGAGATCGGCCACAGTGACTGCGTTAGAAAACTGTACGATCAAGGTATTAACCAAAGAAGCGTTTGATTCTTTGACGAGAACTAAACCCAATGCACTAATCCCAATTTTTAAAGTTTTGGCGGGTCGTTTAAGATCAACCTTAAAACAGATAGGTTGCGCTTCAAATTAGGAATAAATCTTTCTAATATTAAATTTATCGCATATTTGCTTGTGATTAAAATGAGGAATTATCGGTCATGGATATAATTAATTTCAAAAAAGGCGAGGATATAATTGAGGAAGGAGCTTTGGGCGATTGCGCCTATATTATTGAGGATGGGTCCGTCGAGGTATCTAAATTAAGTCCCAGTGGGGAAAAGCAAGTATTAGGTATTTTGGAGAAAAGTGAGATTTTTGGTGAAATGGGACTAATAGACGGATTACCTCGCTCTGCAACAGTTACAGCACTGGAAGATTGCGTTCTCTGTCTCTTTACCAAAGAAACTTTCAATAACTTGGCTCACCATAATCCAGAATCCCTCATCCCAATTTTTAAAGTTTTGGTCAGACGTCTTAGATCCACTCTGACCTTGGTAGGAACTACGCAAAACGAAACGGTATTAAAGTAGTTTCTGATTAAAACACAAATCCTTCCAGTGTTAGAACTATACCCCCACTCCTTTAATTTAAGACCAAAATTTTAAAAAAGAGATAGTAAATCCGTTGCGCAATAACCTAATACTAGTGTAAGGTTTAATATTATTCGATTCATTCAGAGAGATACTGTGGCTAAAATTCCAGAATTATTGTGTCCTGCGGGTAGCCCCGAAAAATTAAGATATGCTTTGGCTTTTGGTGCCGATGCCGTATATGCAGGAATTCCACGATTTTCTTTAAGGGCTAAAGAAAATCCATATAATAATAGCTCTTTAAAAGAGGATATAGAGTATTGCCATAAGTTAGGTAAAAAAATCTACGTCACGGCAAATATTCTTCCCCAAAATAGAAAACTTCAATCTTTTAAAAGCTCTATTTTAACCATTGCTGAAGCAGGGCCTGATGGAATAATTATGTCTGACCCAGGAATGATTCAATTCGTCAGAAAGGAGTTTCCTGACTTATCAATTCATTTGTCGGTACAAACAAATACTATTAACTGGATGTCCGTGGCATTTTGGAGAGATTATGGTGTAAAAAGAATCATTCTTTCAAGAGAATTATCTATGGAAGAGCTAAAAGAAATTCATAATCAAGTTCCCGACATTGGGTTGGAGTCGTTCGTTCATGGTTCTATTTGTATTGCGTATTCAGGACGCTGTCTCCTATCTAATTATTTTAATCATCGGGATGCTAACCAAGGAACTTGCACTAATAGTTGTCGATGGGAATACAATGTGAAAGAGGAGTTACAAGAAGGGGAAAAAGTTACGCAAAGCCCGCAAGGAGAATATTTGATCGAAGAGAAGGGACGTGATGGAGACCTTATGCCCATTGAAGAAGATGAACACGGAACTTATATAATGAACTCAAAAGATCTTCGAGCAATAGAACATCTTGATCAACTATGGAGAGCCGGAGTTGAGTCGTTTAAAATCGAAGGACGGACTAAATCAATTTATTATTTATCATTAATAACAAAATCTTATCGGGCAGCTATTGATGATATGGTCGCTAGTAAGCCATTTGATAAAAAATTACTTAGCGAAACGGAAAAAACAGCAAATCGTGGCTTTACTACAGCCTTTCTCGTGTCTGCATCTGAAAAAAAAACCGAACGGTTTAATTCGCCGCAGGAGGAAAATTTACCACAGGTATATGCTGGGAAAATTTTGAATGAACGAGCTGGAGGTTGGATGCAAGTTGAAGTAAAAAATAGAATTGAAGTAGGACATGAAATAGAATATATCTCACCGCAAAATAAATATCGTTTTCATATATCAGCGATGGAAAACCAAACTGGCTTAGCGTTGCAAGTTGCTCATGGGGGCAATGGCACAGTATGGATTAAGACGGAGGGTAAGATTGACCCTTTTGCTTTATTAAGTCGCGTTATCAATACACCCGTTCCATCCCCAGTATCTTAAGAGTAATATAAATACCCTAGATGAATTAAGGAACAAAATTTAGGTTTTTTTAACTAGTTTTTTTTATTAAAGGTTTTGTTCTTTTTGTTACTTTGAGGCCATGAAATCAATAATATAATTATTAAAATGAGGATTGTACTTGCCCATTTTGAAAAAGAATCAAGTCTGTAGTCGAAAATATCATGAGTTAAAGTTCCATCAATAAAAATAGCACATATTGCTATTATAATTAATAGAAGACTTTTTTTAATCATTGGGTAATTAATATTTTATTTTCTTTTTTTAGCGTATAAAATAGAAAAAAAATACTAAGGTTACAAGTGGCTGTTAATATTTTGTGACCTGAATGATATAGAGTTTGTAACATCAATAAATTTTAATATAATGATTTATCCTTGTATTTTATCAAATTTTACTCGTGCCCTAATGACACAATCTAACAAATAAATAAGAAATGCCAATACCCTTAAAGCAGGCTATTAAAGTAGGCTCATACGTTATGTGGCAAAAATTCAAAGGCCGAGAACGGTATCCATTGGTTTTGATGCTGGAGCCATTATTTCGTTGCAATCTCGAATGTATAGGCTGTGGAAAAATTCAAAAACCAAATGAAATCTTGAATAAAAATCTCACTATTGATCAATGTCTTAACGCGGCTAAAGAATGCGGAGCCCCAGTTGTATCAATTGCCGGTGGTGAGCCCTTAATGCACCCACACATTGTTGAGATTGTTGAAGGTTTAATCAAACAAAAAAGATATATCTATCTTTGCACAAATGCTCTTTTACTTAAAAATTTTCTTGGCAAGTTACCTACATCACCTTTTCTTACACTTTCTATTCATTTAGATGGCCTTGAAGATGATCATGATCGTATTGTCGATAAAAAAGGGGTATTTAAAATAGCTTTAGATGCTGTCCAAGAAGCAAAAAAAATGGGGTATAGGGTCAATAGTGCGACTACATTTTTTGAAGGAACAACAGTTGAACAAGCAGAAACATTTCTTGACTTTCTTACGCCTCTAGGTCTGGATGGAGTAACCTTGTCTTCAGCTTTTAGGTATCCTGATGCGCCAGATCAGGACCATTTTTTTGGTCGTAAACGAACTCAGGAATTTTTTAACCAATTATTAGAAAAAAACACAAAGCGGCGATGGGATATATCGCATTCCCCATTCTATTTGGAATTCCTGCAAGGTCGGCGTGATTATGAATGTACTCCCTGGGGTAATCCAAACTATTCAGTTCTTGGTTGGCAAAAGCCATGCTATTTATTAGATGATGGTTATGCAGAATCCTTTGAGGAATTGATGAATACAACGAATTGGGATGGATATGGACATAAGAATAATCCAAAATGTGCAGATTGCACAGCTCATTGCGGTTACGAAGCAACTGCAGTCAAAGATGCGACAGCCAACCTAAAAAATATGTTTTCAGCTGCGCGTGCAGTAGCTCAATAATATATAAAATTACCCTAGTAAATCAGGAAGAGATGTTGATTCGTTTGTTTGGGCTTGATTAATCTGTTTTTTGGTCAACCCATCGGACATTTGAAGGTTGGCACCTATTAAGTTTGAATTTTTTAAATTCGCTTCAAGTAAATCCGCTCTCATTAAGTTAGAACCGGATAAGTTTGCGCCTTGCAAATTAACCCATCTTAAGTTGGCACCCCGCAAGTTAGCGCCTGAAAGATTAGCTTCCTCAAGATTTGAATTTTTTAAATAAGCTCCGTAAAGATAAGCACCTTTAAGGTTGGCTTTTTTTAAATTTTCACCTATTAGTACTATGCCACGTAAACTATACCCCGCTAGATTTGCGCGTTCCCCTTCTTTTTGCTCAGAACTAAGCCACAAAGAATGGTTAATGAGTTTATTTTTTAAATCATCTTTAGAAATTATATGTAGACTGGATTGCCTATTATCTATTTCTTTTACCATGAAACGGCTTGGATTGGATATGAAATTTAATTTTCTATAAAAAAGGATAAAAGCATGTTACGACTTAAGGGGCTTTTTGAAAATTTCGAATTTTTTCTCGAAGCTCTTGATACGTCAGGTTAGTAGGTGCAAATTCAATGGCTTTGTCAATAGATTTAAGAGCGGCATCTTGATTTTTCATTATTAAATGTATTTGCGCTATTTGATAATAAGCTTCAAATAGAGACTCATTGACTTCTAGCGATTTTTTAAAAGAGTCCAATGCTTTTTTATTTAGCTTGAGATCCTTATAAACCATACCTAGGTTATAATGAGTTCCCATTCCTGAGGAATTTAATTTCAATGAACTTTTAAGAACTTCCACGGCTTCTTTAAGTTTACCATTTACACGTAATGTATCTGCAAGATTATTCATATACATTGAATTTTTTGGGTCACTACTACTGGCCAATCGATAATATTCAATTGCTTTGGTATAGTTTTTTTCTTCTTTATATAGATTTGCTAAATTATTTATTGCCTTGGAATCATTATCATCTTTTTTTAGATCGATTGATTTTTCCCACAATTTTTTTGCATTAATTTTATCACCAGTAGTGTACTTAACCATACCTAAATTGATATGAGCTTGCACATTTTTAGGATCGAGGGAAATTGCTTTTTTGAATAACTTTTCAGCGTCACCATATTGCTTAAGTCCAAACTGTACTAACCCTTTTTTTCTATAAGCATTAATATTACTGGGATCAAATTTAATAGCCAAGTCAAACTCTTCAAGTGAGTTTTGGTAAAGGGAATATTGAGCTAATTCAAGAGCAAGATCATAGTGGACTTTAGATTGAGTTGGATCAATCGTTGTATTTTCAGAGGTACAAGAAGCGAGAGTCATCAAAGTAAATAAAAGAGGTAAAAAATATTTCATCACAATCCTTAGAAAATTTAAATTAAACGTTTAAGGTAAATTATAAATTTACTTGCCTTGTTCCTCAATAGTTTTGGCGGCCTTTTTAACTATTTCGGAATCTCCTAAATAATAATGAGTTTTAATAGTTAAGTCATCATTAAGTTCGTAGATAAGTGGAATCCCAGTTGGAATATTCAATTCAACAATAGCCTCCTCACTCATATTATCGAGATATTTTATTAAAGCTCTGAGACTGTTGCCGTGCGCACAAATAATAATATTTTTTTTTAATTTTAAAGACGGGACAATCGAGTCTTCCCAGTAAGGTAAAAACCTATTAACCGTATTACTGAGTGATTCTGCGCGAGGTCGCTCTATAGGAGGAATAAGGGCATACCGGGGATCATTATCGGGGAGACGTTCATCTCCCTCATTGAGACTTGGAGGAGGAATATCGTAACTACGCCGCCACAACTTAACTTGGTCAGCACCATGTATAGCAGCTGTCTCCTTCTTATTTAGTCCTTGCAATGCGCCATAATGTCTTTCATTAAGCCTCCATGACCGATGAACTGGTACCCACATTAAATCCATTTTATCCATAACAATCCATAACGTACGAATAGCTCGCTTTAGAGTTGATGTGTATGCAACATCAAAGTGAAATCCTTCCTCTTTAAGTAAAGATCCGGCATTACCTGCTTCAATAATTCCTTGAGGGGTAAGATCTACATCGGTCCACCCAGTAAACCTATTTTCAAGATTCCATTGGCTTTGACCATGGCGTAATAAAACCAATTTCTGCATTAAATTTTTCTCCGTTATAAATCAACAAACTTCAAAAATAGCTACCACGCAAGCGATTAAAAAGCTATGGTAAAAAATAAACAAATAAATAGAAAAATACTTGAGGTTCACAAATTCAAAAAATATACCACAGGAAATAAATTACGATAAATATTAACCTTAAGTATATTACCGTATCCAGTGATTAACTAAGAATTTTAAAACATCTTAGAAAAAGTGATATTATAAACTATAAATATTTTTCGGAGCCATTGCAATGTATGTCGATGTAGAAGACAATGAAAATATCCATGAAAACTTTAGCATGCTTTACCGAGATGTTTCGAAATCGCGTGAGATTTACTGTATAAAATATAACATAGAAGGTGAAGAATCTCCTGTTCAGGTGATAGGTTGGGATAAAGAAAAACAATCTACTTGTGCAGCTTATGCATGCCAAGTTGAGGAATCAGGAGATGGAGTTGCCATTCTTATATATGGAGGTACCGGCGGAATTCGAATAAAACCATTAGAAGATGAAACTGAGTGGAAACTTGGAGCACCAAAACAACAGGGCGCAACTCACCTTGTATACCCACGCGATTGCTTTATCGTTTATAAAGATGAAATTTAAATATTTAAAATTAACTTAATAGTCCGATTTATCGGATAAAATTTAATTGAGATGTTCATGTGTTAATTATGTTACCAATATAATCGTCTTCAATTATTCGGGATTTTTCTTTAGCCAGACAGTGAATCAGAAACTCACGATTTCCCTTTTGTCCGGTTATCGGTGAGCTGGTTATGTTAATTATGGGCCAGCCCTGTTTTTTCGTGAAAGAATTCAATTTAACAAGTACATCCAGATGTTTTTTTGGATTTTTAATAACTCCCTTATTTTCAACTTCTTCTTTTCCAACTTCAAATTGAGGTTTTACTAAAGCTATCAAATCAGCCATTGGCTTCAGAACATTGATTGCAGCTGGAATAATCAAATTTAATGAAATAAAAGAAACATCTATTACGACCAAATCTACTAGTTCTTTAATATCAGTTTTATCCAAATGGCGAGCATTTTTTCGATCTAGAGTAATTACTCTAGGATCGCTCTGAAGTTTCCAGTCAAGCTGCCCATATCCAATATCGACTGCAAATACTTTAGCTACCCCGTGTTGAAGGAGACAATCAGTAAAACCACCTGTTGAAGCTCCAATATCGACTGCAACCTTATCTTTAAGTGAAATATTAAATTTACTAAGAGCATGTTCAAGCTTAATTCCGCCACGACTTGCATAAGGGTGAATTTTTTCAATGACTCGAATTTCACATTCGATATCACAAATACGCCCAGGCTTATCGGCTATTTGATCACCAACCCTAACTTTACCTGCTAAAATCAGTCTTTTTGCAACTTCGCGCGATGAGACGAGTTTTTTTTTAGAAGTAATTGGTCTAAACGAAATTTTTTATTCTTGCTCTTCATTTTCATTTTCTATAGGGAACAACTCATTAATTAATTCTCCCTTTTTACCTTTGGTAAGTTTTTCTATTTTTGCTTCTGCTTCGTTAAGTTTTTTTGAACATAAGCGGGACATTTTGATGCCTTCTTCAAAAATTTCAAGAGATTTATCAATATCTAAATCACCACGCTCTAGTTCTTCAACAATTTTTTCCAATTGAGACATTGCTTTTTCAAATTTTATTTCCGACATAATAGCCTCTAATGTTTTAAATTTATTTGAATAGAGTGACTTTATCAACTGTACAATCTAATTGGCCCTTGGAAAGCCTTATATTTACAGAATCACCTTGTTTAATTTGATTAGTTTTAGCAAGGGACTTACCTTGAAAACTTGTAATACTGTATCCTCGGTCTAAAATAGCCAGTGGACTTAGAGCATTTAGATTTTTAGATATTCCATCAAATCTCTCTCGGTCTAAACGAACGGTAGCTTGTATATTTTGAACTAAGAGGTGTAATAGGAGTTCTTTTTTTTCTATCAGTTTTTGAATATTATTTAAAGGATTGAGGCGTATAAATTGATGAATTATGGACATCATATTTTGTTTTTGAAGTATAACGGATTGTTCTAAGCCTCGGAAAAGTCGGTTATTTAAATCATCAAGACGCTGCGTCTGAGGTTGAATGATATAGGTAAGGTCTTTAAAAAACCTTCTTTCCATAAGGCGTTTAAGCAAGTCAGCGTACTGGTTAATTTTATTTGTTAAAACTAATAACAGTTGCTCCGATAGAATATTTTTTTTGTGTAACATTTCATCTAGCTTAGGAACTATAAGTTCTGCAGCTGCTGAGGGGGTTGGCGCACGCAAGTCTGCAACTAAATCAGTAATGGTAAAGTCTATTTCATGACCAACTGCTGATACAATGGGTAGGACAGATTTATATATAGCGCGAGCAACAACTTCTTCATTAAAAGCCCATAAATCCTCTATTGATCCACCCCCTCTTCCTACAATTAGAACATCCAAATCTTTAATCAGATTCATTTGTTGGATGCCTTCCGCTATTTCTTTTGCGGCTCCTTCCCCTTGAACTTTTACTGGATAAACTAATACTGAAACCTTGGGGTTACGTCGTTGAATAATATTTATGATATCTCGTACCGCTGCTCCGGTAGCAGATGTTACGACTCCAACCCTCCACGGGAATGGGGGTATAGGTTTTTTATTCTCTTCATTAAAAAGGCCTTCCTGCATTAGGCCAGCTTTTAATTTTTCAAAAGACTTTTGAAGTGCACCTAGCCCCTTAGGCTCCATGCGTTCTACAATTAGCTGGTAATCTCCTCGGGATTCATAAACGGTCATACGCCCAAATAAAAGAACCTGATCACCATCTTCAGGCTGAAATTTTAATCCAGCTCTAAAACCTTTGAAAAAAACACAACGTATCTGCGAGCGATTATCTTTAAGAATAAAATAAGCATGTTGAGAACTGGGAATGCGTAAATTGGAAATTTCACCCTCGATCCATATAGAATCAAAAGCAGATTCTAAAATGGATTTTACGTCTCCAGTTATCTGCGAAACAGAGTAAATTTGAGGTACTATCTCTTCGGAATCCATTGGAAATATTAGCTAGTTAATATAAAAGAGTAGGTGTAATTTTAATTAATTTAATTGATAAAAATTTTTAAAAGACTGGAGTGTATTTGCCATGAGCATGGCTATGGTCATAGGGCCTACTCCACCAGGGACGGGTGTAATAAGTGACGCTTTTTGTAAAACTGCTTGATAGTCAACATCACCAATAAGTTTATTATCAACTCGATTTATTCCAACATCAATAATTACGGCTTCATCTTTTATCATATCGGCTGTGACAAAATTCGGTTTTCCGATAGCAGCAATTAGAATATCAGCTGACCGTGTGATAGCTGATAAATTTTGGGTACGAGAATGACAAATAGTAACAGTTGCGTTTCTTTCAAGTAATAAAAAGGAGATGGGTTTACCAACAATATTACTGCGTCCAAGAATAACGGCATTCTCTCCTTCTATTTTTACCTTATAATAATCTAATAGTTGAATAATTCCTTCCGGAGTACATGGCTTAAAAATCGCATTCCCTGTTACAAGTCTACCAATGTTTTCAAGATGAAAGCCATCAACGTCTTTATTTGGATTAATTGCTTCCAGTATTTTATGCGAAGAGATATGACTGGGAAGAGGTAGTTGGACAAGAATTCCGTTTATTTTTTCATCTTTATTTAATTCATCAATAAGTTCTAATAATGTAGATTCTTTCGTATGTGCAGGAAGAATTTTTTCAAATGATTGAAACCCAAGATTTGCACAGGTTTTATTTTTACTTCGAACATAAACAGCAGATGCGGGATCATCACCTACCAAAACAACAGCAAGTCCGGGCGTTTGACCTATTTCTTTTTTTAGGGATTTAACTTCAATAGCAATATTTTCTTTAATTTTGGTAGCAACCATTTTTCCATCAATAATACCCATGATAGTTCTTTCAAAAAATAGTGTTAATTAGAATTTTTTAAAAAAATTCTAGAGGATTCTTATAGTAGCAGATTCTTTAAATTAGCGCGATGACAGGAATAATAAAAACCTGTAAATTATAGTTTTTTATAAATTTTAAAAAGTAGAGATAATTTATGAAGTTGGCCGATTAGAATGGTCAGTATTTTTTTTGAATAAAAGGTAGTCAATTCCAATCAAGGTGTAGGGAATGACAATAGGAAAGGAACCAAGCAACATACGCCCAACATTAGAACTTAAAACCGTAAACCCAAACGTAATAGGAATAATAAATAAAAGAAAATGAGGAATTTGATAAAATGTATTCAATTTTTTAAAACTAAGCCAAGCTCCATAAGCAGCAAAAATCCAGAATATTGAATACGTTGAAAAAATTCCATGCCACCCTCCTACAGAAAAATAGGTTTGGGTAATATTTCCCCAGCCTGCTTTTATATGATTTATTAAGACATAAAATATTGGATCACTGCTCTCAACAATGTTAGATGACCAATAAGAAATAGTATTCCTTACCCAGAAAAAAAGAATAAACGAAACCAATAAAGAAACCCCAAAAAGTTTCCGGTTTATTTGCTTAATAAAAAAAGGGAGAAATAGAAAGGGTACTATAGTTTCTTTAGTAAGAATTAGTATAGGAGTCAAAACGGTTAAAATAATAGTCTTTCTGGTTAAACAGAAATAAACTATTAAAATAATTGATAGGAAATATAACGAATCAACAATGGGGGCACCAGTTGACAGAATACTGATTCGACTTCCTAAAAATATAAATACTCCTAATAGCGATAATTTAGGATCAAATTTTAACTGAATTAGAAATAAATACAAAAACAATCCTGTAAGGCTTGCAAAGAAATAATTAACGATATAGAAGCTAAGTGCATCAACGCCACCAAGCCAGTGTAATTGTTCAGATGGAACAAATGGTTGCACTACATCTCTGACTAAACTCGCAAGAAAGGGAATAATGACACGATAACGATGACCTGAAGAGATGGTATAATCCCCATTTGACATAGCCAGGTAGCTTGATGAATCACTTAATCCTCTCGGGTTGGCCCAATCATAATGAAGAAACTGCTGAAAACTTACACCATAATTAAATCCAAGAATAATAATGAAAATTAAGGATATTTTGATAATTTTCAAATATTTGGTCTGCATTATTTATTTATTAATGGATAGCAAGAATGTCATGCAGAGGAATCAGTTAAAACATGAAGGGTGTTTTTGATATCAAAAACTACAATCTATAGACTTAACGTGCTCTAGAATGTTTAAAGATTTTCTGTTTATGATTATTGATTTTTAAAACATTCTTTTTTCGTCTAAACCAATATCCATATTCCAAAATTCGAAAACGAACCAAGTTTGCCAAAAATTCAAAAATAGACGAAATCTTAACAAAGGATGAGCGGTTGACCAGACAGTTAAATCCGGTTCCTAGTTCACCTATTTCCAGTTTCATGCGACGTACAAGAATCATAATCTCCGCATCAACAAACCAACCATCTGAATGCAAATCCATTTGGCGGTAAACCTCTCGGGTCATTACTTTTGGCTTTGAATTAATATCTCTACTTATCAGTCCGGGGAATAATATTTTGAATATTGTATTGTATATAAAAGAAATAATTTTTCTATATGCTCCATCATCTCGATTTAAGCGATATGTTTTTGCAAATTCAAGGCGATCATTAATAAGCTTTCTATAAACCCTGATTACATCTTCACATGGCATTTGGCCATCACCATCAATAACTGCTAGAATTTTCCCAGTAGCAGCTTCTAATCCACTTCTCATGTCCCAGCCCATCATACCCTTTTTAATCTTTGTTAGTGCTTTAATTCGAATGTTAGATTTAGCAAGTTGTCTCGCTATTTCTGGAGTTTTATCTCCATCATCTGAGAAATGATTGGCTACTAAAACTAACTCCCATTCAGGCTCCTCACGATCAAGCAAAGAGATTAAAGAGTCTACAAATTGACGTAATGTTTTTCCACTTCGGTAAGCTAAAATAACAACGGACAAATTTGGGGTAGAGTGAATCAAGCTATAACTCCTACTAATGAGCAGCGATTGTATATCCGATAAGAACTCTATGCCTTACTAACAATAATAATTATAAAAATATTAGTAAATACTTAATTCGGAATAAAATAAGAAAAAAATCTTTACGAATTACTTATCGGCTATAATACAAAAATACTTTAAGCATCCTGATTCAGGTTGCCTCATCATAGTTAAGTTTGACTATGCCTACTCTCAAATATTTCATCAAAACTCATACAGGCCTTTTATTTTTAATGCCTTACGCCATCATCATGGTGTTTTTAGGATTAAGTAATAGCGCTCTTCAACTTGATGAAGGTGGTGATACATTTATAAGTTCTACAATTCTTAAATATGGTTTCCCATACCATCAAGACGACATAATTTACACTATGGAAGAAGGTATTGTTCGTGATGACAAGCTTTTTGTCTACCGTACTTGGTTTCCCTACTATCTTCAGGCGGGTTCACTACTTCTATTTGATAAAACTACATTCGCAGCTCGCCTACCATTCGCGTTATCGGGAATAATATCGGTAATAGCCTTGTATTTTTTTACTTTAAAGTTAACTAAAAAAAAATCTATTTCCTTTTTAGCAACTTTATTTCTAGTTTCTTCAGTACCGGCGCTCATTTACTTTCGAACAGCTCGTTATGTTGGTTTACCCATTCTACTTACAATTCTATTACTTTATAGTTACATAACTATTTTTGAGAAAAAGCGTTGGAACCCATGGCCTATTACTATAATTTCTATTATTTATTTTCATACTATGTATGTGGCTTTCGCAGGTATAATAATGGGAGTCCTGATTCATTTTTATATTAATCGGGAAGCTGCTGCAAAAGAAAACTACAAATACGTTGCTCTATCTGCAATTATCACAGCTGTTCTCACATTACCTTGGTTATGGATTAATTTTGCAGTATTCGAAAAAGTTCCCCAATTCTATTTATCCGCTAGTAATCTAATCGATACAACTAATTGGCGCTTTATAAAAAATTTGGTAGGATATATATTTCAGATCAATAATTATATATTTCCTCTCATACTATTACCACTTCTACTAAAAAAGTCATTACGGCCTTATCGATTTGAAATACAGCTTTGCTTGTTTTGTATTTCCGGACTTATATTTGTTTCTCTACTGCATTCTATTCCTTTACAGCAGTATATTGCCGGAACCTTTCCTCTTTTGGGAACCTTGCTAGCATTATTGGTTGTGGAAGGATTCTCGAATAAGCCAATTCGGTATGCTATTACTAGTTTTTTAATACTTACCAATCTGATTCATATTGGTCCATTTATGCCCTTAAAAGAGGCTCTATTGAATAACCCAAAATTAGTAAGCAACAATTCTTACATGGTAAATATTTCTAAATCATTTATAAGGGAAATACAATTTAAGTCCATTTTTTACGAACATTTATTTGAAATAAGTAATACCTACAAAGGGCCTCTCGATGAAATCGTCGCATACCTTAAAATACATGGTAAACCAGAAGATTCATGCTACATTGATACAGAGAGGGAGTCCCTATATTTTCATACAAAAATGAAAATTATACTCCGAAGTAATTTAAAAGTTGAGGAAGCACCGGATTGGATTATTCTTCGTGGTAATGAAAGAAATGCCATTGAAGGGAATTCCACCTCACCAACAACAAAAATTTTACGCGAAATTCTTGCTAAGCATGACTATTCAAAGGTAGAACTGAATTCCCCTGCCATGCGCATTAACAATTCTTACGATATACAAATACACCTTTTTCGCACGCCTTCTTCTTCCGATAAGAAGATAGTTATATATCGACGAACAAACTATTCGTAAAAATAAAACCATTTGAGCTATTATCAATGAAACTTATTATTCAAATTCCTTGTTTAAACGAAGAGCAAACTCTTCCGGAAACATTAAAAGATCTTCCAAAATCCCTAAGTGGAATAGATATTATCGAAGTGCTGGTTATAGATGATGGGAGTTCAGATCGAACCGTTGAAGTTGCAAAAAAACATGGGGTGCATCACGTTCTTAGCTTGACTAATAACAAGGGGTTAGCAAAAGCCTTTATTTATGGAATTAATCATGCTCTTGATCAGGGGGCAGACATTATAGTTAATACTGATGCTGATAACCAATACTTTGGTGAGGATATTAAAAAACTTATACAGCCTATACTTAGTAAAAGGGCTGACATAGTGATAGGGGATCGTCAGGTCGAAACAATCCGTCATTTCTCTCCCCTTAAAATACTACTGCAAAAACTGGGTAGTTGGACTGTTCGACAACTTTCCGGAACAACCATTCCAGATGCAACTAGCGGATTTCGAGCATATAGCAAGGAGGCCGCACTTCAAATGAATGTAATCTCTGACTTTACTTATACCGTTGAAACCATAATCAGTGCAGGAAATAAAAACATAGCTATCGAACATACACCTGTTAGAACTAATAAAAAACTTAGAGAATCGCGTTTGTTTCCTAGTATTCAAGTTTACCTGCGGCGGACTCTAGTCACAATGCTCAAAGTTTATTCTATGTATCGGCCACTAAAACTTTTTACGATTGCTGGAGGAACCACTTTTACAGTGGGGTTCTTGATAGGCTGTAGATATCTCTTTTTCTTTTTCCAAGGGCAGACGGAAGGTCATGTTCAATCATTGATCTTGTCAGCGATAATGCTTACTGTCGGGTTTCAAATGATAATGATGGGAATTTCTGCTGAATTGATATCTGTAAATCGTAAACTCCTTGAAGATATACAACTAAGAATAAAAAAAAATAAAGCTGAATCTAAAGATTAATCCCATTACCTAAAAAATTATTAAATATAAATAAGGGTCCCATATTTATTGTTGTGTTTTTCAACGTAAATATATCGTAAGAGATACTTATTCTAAAGAACCAAATTATGATTCACATAATTGTGGGAACGCGTGCTCAAATAATAAAAATGGCTCCAGTGATGAAAGAGCTTGAAAATAGGGGAATAAATTACAATTTTATTTTTTTAGCCCAACATAAAGAAACCATGTATGAAATCATGTCTCAATTTGGTATTAAAAAACCTGATATTGTAATTGGCGACAAGGGTGTAGATATTACAACAGTAAAAGATATGATTCTTTGGTCTTTAAAAGTACTTATCTATGCTTTTTGGGAAAGAGTAAAAATTTTTAAAAATGATACGGAAGGTGTAGTGCTAATCCACGGTGATGCTCCTCCGTTATTATTAGGGGGTCTGATGGCTAAATTTCAACGACTAAAGGTGGCTCAAGTTGAAGCTGGATTACGTTCATTTAACAAACTTAAACCTTTTCCCGAAGAATTAACTCGTGTCATTGCTGCGAAAATTGGTTTGATTGATATATTTTTTTGTCAGGACAAAAAAGCGATTGATAATATCCAACAATACAAAAAAATATCTTACTGCACTGGCTACAATACTATGTTGGATTCATTACACTTTGCCAATCGGGCAGAATTAAAAATTAATTATTCTAAAAAAGATGAAAAATTCGCTATTGTAAGTCTTCATCGATTTGAGACTATTAGTAAAAAAGAAAATTTATGGCAAGTAACGCAAGAAATTAAAAAAATTTCAAAAAAAATTAAACTTTTATTTATACTTCATCCTCCCACACGAGTATCTCTAATAAAAAATGGATTATATAAAACACTTGAATCAGAACCAGGTTGTGTTCTATTACAACGCCAAAATTTTTTTCAATTTCATAGTTTGCTGACTCATGCTGAATTTATAATTACGGATGGTGGTAGTAATCAGGAAGAGTCTTACTACCTTGGAGTCCCTTGCCTTTTATTTAGAAATGAAACAGAACGATCAGAAGGAATTGGAGAGAATGTTGTCATTTCAAGGTTTGATTCAACTATTATTGACAACTTTGTACTCAACTATAATTCATATCGAAAGCCAACCGTTTCGGATACTTTTTCTCCTAGTAGTTTTATTGTTGATCAACTCAAAGAATACATTTAAGAATAGCTAAGCTTCCATTAAAAGTATGAACTATAAAAAAGTTACTTGCTAACTGTCCGTATTCTAATTAATAAATCAATGAAAGACCAAATTCATAATTTAATTAAGAAAATAGTTACTATTGCCGTATTTGCCGGACTTGGATTTCTATTATACAAATATCGGGAAAGTTTATATGTTATTAAACATATATCTTTTTTACAGTTCATTTTCTTATCTCTGTTAGTAATATTTAGTATTATATTGAGTGGGTCTAAACTAAGTTGCATAGCAAATCAATTTGATGTTCGTTTAAAAACGAGTGAATGGTTTGCTCTATCTTCAATGACCACAATATTAAATACTATTTTATTTAAATCAGGATCGTTAGCAACATCCGCGTACTTAAAAAAAAAATATAACTTCCCTTATGCCTCATTTGTAGGGGCATTCATTGGCGATCAACTAATTATTTTATTCCTAACGACTTTTATCGGGAGTATTGTCTCTATATTTTTAATATATTCTGGGATCGAAAAGTTGATAACTATATTTATTATATTTTCGGTCATTTTAATATTTTTGCTTGTAATTCTAAGTGGAAAATTAGTTTTACCAAAAATAAAAATAGACTTTATAGAACAGCTAAAAATAGGAGTAAGCTCATTTAGGAACCTTTTCCAAAATAAAATGCTCTTATATACATTATTAACTCAAAACTTACTCTTGATTATTATTGCAGGATTACGTTTATACACTGCATGCTCAATTCTTCAACAGGAAATTTCAATATTTCATTGCTTATTGTTTGTAGCAACAATGACGATAATTCGAATTATCCCTATAGCTCATACCGATATAGGTGTTCGAGAAATTACGGTGGGGTTTGTTTCTAAAACAATTGGTAGTGGCATGAAAGCAGGAATACTTATAACTTCCTTAGATCGAATGTTTGAATTATTATTGACAGGTCTATGCGTAGGTATTTTTAGAAAATCATTATTAAATCAAAAAATTCCAAAATAAGAATTACCTTAGTTCATAATAATAAATTAGAATTAATTTCTTTTGTAATCAATTATTTTATTTGGCATAGAACAAACCCAGTATTACCCAGTAACGTAACGTTTTTTTTATAGCACAAACCCTCTTTTGGGTTTTGAGAACTCAATGCATACGCAGGAGAATTACTACTCTTTAATTCATCTATAAAATTACTATCACCAGAAAAAAATAATTTTTGCCAAAATAAGACCTGCCTCATTACAGACACAACTGATTTTCCTTCAATACGTGATGGTAAAAATAGTATGTGTCCTTTTTTGACATGGATTTGAATTTGATGGGCTATTTGATATGAAGTACTAAATTGATTCGGTAGATCAAAAGGCCCCAAAGTTTCAGTTAATTGTTGATAGGATTTTACATGAGTATCAGAAATAAATTTAACTCTGGGGATAGTAAATACAATTAAAATTATGGATAAATTTATAGTAAGAATTACAAATAAAAATCTTCTTACATGATTAGATTCAATTGCAAAATTAATATTAAGTAAACTAAATACAAAAAAAACAAATGCGGGGTATATGGCTAAAGTACCTCGTGTATCTGATAAGTTGATAGAGTTTCCTGGCTGGTTAAATGTATTGTGAATGTAATTTAGTAAAGTAGGCCATTTAAGACCAGAATATGCATATAAAAAAAATTGTGTTAATAAAAATAAAAGAATAAAAACGCCGAGAACCTTTTCCGCTAAGGCTAATTGTCCCAATTTTTTGGTGAAGATAAATAATATTAAAAGAAAAGTTCCTGCAAAGAAAATATGAACAGAAAATAATCTAAAAATTCTGATTGTAATTATGTTCCATAGTAAAATAATTTGGGGTATGAGGTAGAACAAGCCTAGTAAACAAATAACAAAAAATATAATGACTATTACTTTTGAAACTTTATAAGATAATCGAACTACTCCTAATAAAGTAAGTCCAAGAAATAACCAAAATCCGGAACATACAAATATCAGTTGCTTTATTGTACTATCAAGTGGGCTATTAAAATTTAAAAGTACAATAAACCACAAGGAAGGAATAAAAAGTGTTGCACAACCAAATCGGCATATAATGCCTTCTCTTTCTCTAAGGTGGTTTTCATTTCTATCAATCATAAATACTAATAAAAATAATGGTAATATAGAGAAAAGTATGAACTCAGGCCTTGTCCAACTGGCAAATCCAAATAAAAAACCACTTAATAAAGCGATAGATTTGTTTTGATTATCATTAAAACTATTAGAAGATATTGCTATATTTTTAATTAGGCTAAACCAAAATAATATACCTAGCGTGAAAAAAATTGCTGCGGTCAAATCTAGAAAAGGAAGAAAACTATGCCACCAAAGATAGGGAGTTGTACCTAAAGTAAGAGTGCAAAAAATAGCAGTTTTTGAATTATTTGAGTGATCCCATATCCTGTGAAAAAAAACAACAATTAAACAGAAGTATAGAACTGGAAAAATAATTGGAAGTCGTTCGATATCTCCAGATAGAAGCCAAGCATAGAGGAGTCCAATCATTGGTGGATATTGGCGCAATTGAGAAATAATTCGTTCTGAATCGAAACTCGCTTCGTGGAAATAAACCATCCCTTTGACATGGTACCAAATTGCATCTGCTCCAGTGACTGGAAAATACATTGCAAAAAACACAGAAAAAGAAAAAAGACTTGCAAGTATTCCAAATGTCTTAGTGTAAAAAAATAATTCTTGTTTGAATTTAATGTTAATGTTTAAAAATGGATTTGACTGAAGCGAAAGAAACAGAATCAAAGCAAGAAAAACTGATGTTGTAAAAATTAATTGATGACCAATGGCAGGCTGAATTTTCAGCCATATAAGAAAAAATATAAACAGCGTTTTAATACTTACGCTAAGAAGAACTGTGAGTGCAATTAGTTCACTTCGGGTATCAATTATTTTAAGGCGAGAAATAAAAATTCCCGAGATAATCGCTATCATTAGCATGTCTGCTAAAAACATTTAGGCACCATTTTTTATAAACTGAGGAATTAAAAAATACTATTAAATATAAAATGATACAAGGTAAGAAAACAGAAGATACATATAATTAACTAATGCAATATTTAAAAAAGTAATATCTAAATATTACTAATCCTCGTAAAGTCTTTATTTAAATTCTCAAAAATTGCTCTTCTTTATCATTTAAAAGTCAATCGCCTCGGATGCCCCTAACTCCAAAAACATACTTAGAGTTTCTACTCATGCTTATAGGCATTTCTTTAAAAATTTGAGCAATTTGGTCCCGCTTATTTTCACTAAACTTTAACTCTAGAATTACAGAAAATGGGAGGATGGCTTTGCGGCTAAGATTTGGAGAAGAACTATAGCGTTGATCAAATATCTTTAGTCCTGTATCTAGTGTAATTCGAATGGCTTGATCTCGGTCGATAAAATAGTTTCTATTGTAAGAATTAATTAATATCGGGGCTGGATTTTCTTGAAAACGGCATCGTGCTTCATGAGTTAAAGAACCTTTTAATATTTTTAAAAAAGTTGCCCAATCTGTATTCTTGTTTAATAGATTAATTGAAAGCTTATAGCTATCCTTCCATGTGTAATGATTTTTACGATTTTTAAACTCTAAAATCCCGTGCTCTGAAAAAAAGGAATCTCCATACCACCGGTAACGTACTTTAGTTCTGGAGCTAAAGCCCGATAGAGTCTCCCAAAAAGAACTATAATCTTGGGAGTCAAAATAAATGTTATTAATAATTCTGTCTGGATAATGTATAAAAAAACCATATGGATGGTGCTTTATCCAGTGAAATATTCGATGGTACTCGATTTCTGTGGCCGTATATTTTATTTCCAACCTTGCTTCTTGTGGAATTAAGCCTTGTTTCATTGTATTCCTGACTTCATTAAAGTTTTATAAAGTTTATTGACATCGAAATCAGTTGGTTTAACGGTTATTCCATTCAAGGTTAATTTGTTCTTATGTTGAACCAAAGCATTTAGAGTTAATTTTTTGAAAAGCATATTTTCTGCATTCAAAGTTGCTGAGGGATAAACAGGTTTTTTTGTATATGCCATTAATCCTGCTAATTTTGTTTCCATAATTATTGAATCTTGAACTGTCACGTGTGAGCCATCTTTGCTAACTATACCAACACCTGCTTTTGTAATAGATAATTTCGAGCTGGTTAAAGAACTTTCCTCACCTACAGATATTGCTTTATCAGCAATATTAAAAAACTTAGTTCCTGTGATGGAAACTTGTGCCCCACTCAAATCTATACCGTCTCCTCCTCCAGCATGGCCAAGGTTTTCAAAAACTCCTCCTGTAACAGTACCATTTGAAAAGTCTGCATCCAATCCATCAGAAATAGAGTTTTTGATATTAACCTCTATTAAATCAAAATTTGATCTAACTATATTTAGGGTATCTTCAGAACGATTCTCCGAGAAGGTAACATTCTTTAGATAAACATCTGACTCATAAAAGGTAACTCCCGCTGTGACTATCCAGTTATCCTTTTTAATACCATTAGTATTTTTAATGTGAGCATGAGACCAATAGGAGGGACTCTTAGATTTCATGACAACGATACCTTGCCAAAAATTGCCCTCAAGGGAGTCATTTTTTCCTTGAAGAACTACAGGCCTACCTTTTTTTCCTTTTATAGTTACAGGGCCTCGAGCAAGCAATCCTGAATTAGATTTAAAGGATAATGTTGTTCCTTGGGTCAATATTAGCTCGAAATTCTCTGGGACCACCAACCATGAGTTAACTTCCCAATGGCCTGGTGTAACGTGCAATATTTTTCTTTTTCTGTCTATATTTAAAAAGGGGTGTTGAGATAAAGTTTTTCTTATAGTTGGCTGGGGAACAATTTGATTATTTATTTTTGAAAAATAAGGAACTGACTTGATAGTTTGGGACGTGCTCTCTCCCTTAATATTAACTTTAATAATAAAAGAAGCACCTTCCAAAGTATTATTACTTTGTAAATGAATTTTTTTTATAGTTGGCTGACCACCTTTTTCAGAGGGAGCTAATTTAAAAGGAAATACAAGACTTTCCTCAAATTCTGTATTTTTATTGGGGGAATCAGTTAATTGAATATCAGAAACGATAACTTCATAAGGTAATGGGTTCTGGAGCTCGAGATAATAGTCTGCTTCATTTTTAACATGATAGATCTGTAGAATTTTGGGATATAATAGTTTTTTTGATTTAAAATTTTTAATTTTTATTTCTGCCCATTGAATAAGCAGACTTAAATCGATTCCTTCCAACCAAAAATATTCTTTATGTAGAGCCTTAATATTTTTTTTGGCCATCTTTTCTACCCAATTAGCGGTAGTTCCATTCTTGGCTTCTTGAATAAGTCTCCCTAGGGTTTTAATGTAAATACTTCTTATAGAATCGTCTAAAATTTTGATGACTATAGGCTCGGAAGTTGGGTCATGGGCAGGCTTTTGGTTGTACGCAATACCAGCATCAAAGCCTATCGGTTCAAGATAACCCGTGATTGAGTTGTAGTAAAAGCGTAAGTTGTGCCACCTAAGCCCATGCCAGGCGCCCCAAAAATCTGCAGTAGCAATAAAACGGCCCATCAAAATTGGGTCAAATACTTGAGAGGATTTTAAAGTTCCATCAACAAAGGCTCTTAGCAATTTTGTCGCACTCTCAAGCTCGTGGGTAAGCTTTTTGGAACGTTTAATACGGTTAAGACGAAATGGTTCTATTGAGGCATTTTTATAGTTATCATAAACACCGTCAAATCCTCGCTTTTTAAAAACTTTTGATTCAGCTAACCAAACCATTGATTCGTCGAATTTAATAATCACACCTTCTCTTCTCTCTTGTGACTCTAATAATTCTTTTGAAAAATGTTCTTCTAAGGCCATGATCCCCATGTTTTTACCATTAACTGTAAGGTCCACAAATGAATGTCTTGGGGCCAAAATATTTTCTCTTTTTAGAGCTTCAAAAAACAAAGCATCTCCGTCATAAATACGCGCTTGGGGATTTTGCAAGGAAAACCGACGCATTCCTAAAAGATGGTCGTCACCTTTCACGTGAACTCTAAAAGACATTTTATTGTCATTCGAATCACGCGCCCAATCTCCCTTGAGGCGTAATTTAACTTTTACAAAACGACCTTCATGTGTAATTTTTGCAGGGACATAATCATCATCACTTGTGATTAGAACACCTTTATGTAAACTTTCTTTACGTTTTTCTTGAAGTTTTCTAAAGTTTTTAAATTTTATATCTAAATAAATCTCCGGTAGGTCCGACCCTCTAATATAGGAATTTATCAATCTATATGGTCCTAAAGTGATAGATTTAAAAATTTTTTCCACTGCGTTCTCAGCCGATAATTTAATGAAAATTTGAGGATTTTTATTGATCATAAAAATCGCAAGAAAAAAACAAAAAAAGATAGAAGCTAATGCAGTGAAGACTAATTGTTTAGGGCTAGTTGTCAAAGGTGATAATTGATGTTCCTGAATAGGTGGACTATTTTTTCGAAACTTTGAAAAAATATTTATCCAAGATTTATTTTCCTGTTTTCGACCTTCAATAATCATGTTGATTAATCGACAGGAATGCGACTTTGATCAAGGAAGGTGACACCGATACCAGAAAATGTAGCGTGTAACTCATCAACCAAGTTAGATAATTTATCAGGGTTTTTGATATCAATAAAATAGGTGGCCTCTAGGCTGCTATCTCTGGAATCAATTCGTCGCAAATCAGAGACTGTCACATGCTTAGAGATAAGTTCATTAAGCCTACCTAAAAAAAGTTCAGGTAAAACTTCTTTATTTTTGATATCTATAGAAAGGTATAGGTTCTTACTTTGAGAGTCATCTCGCCGAGTCCATTTAAATAAAGCCATTGTCACAAGAATTACTAAACTTGCAAAAACCGTAGGCAATGTTTGGTCAGCTCCAAGACCAAGCCCCATAGCAATCGCAATAAATAAATAGGCAAGTTCTTCTGGTTCTTTAATAGGGGTCCGAAACCGAACAATTGATAGTGCACCTACTAGACCTAAGGATAGTGCCAGAGATGATTTAACTATTGTAATAATTAAAATAGTTGTTAACAAAACAAATGGGCAGACATGCTGAAAATCTCTTCTATTGGTCAAGGCCGAACTAAAATACTTAAAATGTAGCCTAAGGAGAATAGACAAGAGAATGCCCACTCCTAAATTAATAAATAAAGCGGTAAGAGACAAAGGTGCGGTAGCGGTCAAACCTAAAGCTTGTTGCATTTAACCCTCCTTCAAAATTCTATTTCTCGAAAACAAGTGATGTGAATTTAAAAAATAGTAAAATGTTGGTGCCTCAAAAAATTAAGCGGATGATAAGTGGCGCGGTTCTATCTATTTTGATATAAAACCAAAAAAATTCAAAAAAACTTCTTGTTTATAAAGTTCTAAAAATACGCAAACTGTCAAATTATACAAATAAGGTTACTATCGGTTTATAGACCTTCTATATTTTTTTTTCAAGATAAAGTTAGATTTTTTTTTACAAAATTTTAATGTAATTAATCCACGCTTAACGGGGAGTAGTTTTTTTAGGCTAGTTTTTCTTGATTGATAAAATTATTTGTTTTATTTGTCTCTTTTGTTATTGGGATTTTTTTCCCTCTGAATGCATCTTCTGCTTCTTGAATTATTTGCCCTGTACGGAAGGTGTGCTTGCCTGAAAAATGAAATACATTAAGTTTTTTGACTTCTGCATCACGGGCTATTGTACCAGCTTGATAGGCCGTCAGATGAAACCGTTCCTGTCCACGAGCTTCTTCTTCAGATAGAAAGGGTGATTCACAAAAAAGAATATCTGAACCTTGCACTAAGTCAATAATGCGTTTCTTGTTTGCCTCATTATATACTGTATCCACAATATAGGATATTTTTTGGCCAGGAGATATTAGGATGACTTCTTCTTTCAGTTGGCCCAAAGTTTTTTTCTGGTTTCCTTTTAATACCGATGGAACATCTAAAACGTATTCGTCGGATTTTCCTTCGTAAACGCATTTCTTAAGTTCGTTGAGCCATGGTCCTGTTCTGTAATCCATTTTTTCAAGGCGATCTTTACAAATATTAACATGCTTTTTCTCCTCTAATGCAAACCCAAGGCAGGGGATACGATGCTCTAGAATTGCTGTGCGGACAGTAAATCTATCTTCATCTATCAAAATACCGTTATTGAAAGGAATCTCTTTTTCTGCGCTTTTTTTAAAGCGGTCAATAGCTTTAAGTGTTGCCTTGACCATGTGACTTTCATGAACCTCTATAACCTCAAAAGTCACCGCTTCACTGTATCGGTCAACTAAATTCCATGTAAATCCAGCAAGTTTTCCTGCAACATTATCAATAAAGTTTTCTGGACCGTACAAATAAATTGTTTTACTTCGTCCAAAAACAACTCTTAGCAAATGATCAAATCCAATAAAGTGGTCTATATGAGTATGACTAATGAAGACATGAGATATCTTAAGTAATTCACCATTTTTAATTAAAGAGAGGTCACCCAAGTCAAACTGTAAAGCCCTTTGTTCGCAAAGAAACTCTACCATCATCCCAGGGTCACCAAGCGGATCATTGATTAGCTTTGACAAAAAATTTGACGGCATTTTTAATTTTTAGTGCTGAGTAAATAGGCTTCTATAAAGGAATCAATATCTCCATCCAGAACCGCATCGACGTTTCCCATTTCATGGTTAGTGCGCAGATCTTTAACTAAACGATAGGGTTGAAGAACATAAGAGCGAATTTGGCTTCCCCATTCAATTTTCTTTTTTGACAGTTCCTGTTCTTTTTTTTCTGCGTTCAGCTTTTCTTGCTCAACTTCGAAAATGCGGGCTTTAAGAACTCTCATCGCAGATGACTTATTCTTATGTTGAGATCTTTCATTCTGACACTGGACTACAATACCAGTAGGTATATGGGTGATTCTTACCGCTGAGTCAGTTGTATTTACACCCTGACCTCCAGGGCCTGAGGCACGATATACATCAACCTTCAAATCGTCATCTTTGACATCAACCTCAACGCTTTCATCCACCTCAGAAAAAACGAATATTGAAGCAAAAGATGTATGCCGCCTTTTGTTAGCATCATATGGAGAAATACGTACTAATCTATGCACTCCAATTTCTGCCTTCAAATAACCGTAAGCATAATCTCCCGAAAATATTACCGTAGCACTTTTGATTCCCGCTTCATCTCCATACTGGATATCTAAGATTTCCGCCTTGTATCCATTACGCTCACCCCAGCGTGTATACTGCCTTAAAAGCATTTGTGCCCAGTCTTGGGACTCTGTTCCCCCAGCACCTGAATTAATTGACATAATAGCATTATTAAAGTCGCTCTCTCCAGAGAGAATAGCTTTCACCTCCGCGCTGGCCAACTTGGTTTCCAACTCGTTAACCGATATTTCCATTTCACTTAGCAGCGATTCGTCTTGTTCCTCTTCAGCCAGTTCTAAAAGAGCATTGTTGTTTTGATCATCTAAATGAAGATTCTCCCAGGAGTCAACAATTCGTTGACAAATAGAGCGTTTTTGGAGAACTTTTTGAGCAGATTCGTTATCTTCCCAAAATTCTTTCTGTGTAGTTTCTTTATCTAATTTTTTAATTTCTTGTAATTTATTATCAATGTCAAAGATACCCCCTGAGTCGATCTATTCGCCTATTTTGATCTTGAGATTTTTTTCTTAAATCATCTAGAATCATTTAAATCTCCTTATATTATTATTAATTGAAACTTACTTGCTTTAAAAAAATATACTCAGAAAAAATAGCGTATGACTGGACTTGAAAGGAAATAGAAGTAACTCACAAAGATACCTGGTTATCTGAAGTGGAGAACATATTGTCCCATCGATCAACCTACATCACGCGATTATTTAATTTTCTGAAAAATGCAATCGAAATTCATATTAGAACAGAATTAGTTTGACACTAGCTACGCATATTAACTCATTATAACCCAACCAATCAATTTTTCGCCTAGAACAATTTTGTTTCAAATGATATAAACTAAATAGCAAGAATGGATTAAATTTAAACACATTATTCAGCCCGCCAATCAGCCGGTTATAAGCTTACCTGATGAACTTTTTTGCTGAACGCAATTCTTTGTATTCTAAAATAGCCTGCTTATTCATTCTGATTTTTTTGTCATCAATCGTCTACTTTAATTCTTTACAAGGGGCATTTCAATTTGATGACCGTAACCTACTAAACAGAGAGTGGATTACAAATCTAAATAGTTTTAATAAAAATGTTGATTTAAAATCATATCAAAATAGGCCAATTTTACTATGGACCTTTGCAGTTAACAATCACCTTAATAACCAACATACTTTTGGTTTTCACCTTGCAAATTTAACTCTCCATACATTAGTAGCAGTTTTAATATTTGTACTTGTGATCCGTGCCAAATATCTAATACCCAAAGAATATAACTCTAAGGAAGAAGAAAATCTAAAATCAGTCAACCATCTACGAACTAGTGTTTTATTTTTTCCACTCGCCACTTCTTTAATTTTTATATTACACCCAATTAATACAGATTCGGTTACATACATCTCGTCTCGCTCAAGTCTATTAGCTACATTTTTTTATCTTCTAACCATTTATTTTTTTACTGAAACTTTACTTAACTTTAAAACTATTAAATATCGAATTATTTTAGGTTTGTTGACCATTTTGGGAATATATTTGGCTGTAGCTTCTAAATTGATAGCAGTAACGTTGCCTGTGGTCCTTATATTTTTATTTTTCGTAATTTATATTCCAAAATATTTCCCGAACTATGCAAAATATTTTACTATTTCAAAAATAATTTTATTTTTTGGATGTGGCGGGTTTGTGTTAATATATTTAGCTTATTTATTAGATATATTGTATTTACCAAAGGATCAAGGCGTAGAACTTTATGGAAGAATCCCTTATTTATTAGTTCAATCTAAAGTGGTTATTTTTTATTATCTTACTAAGTTTATTTTTCCTTTTAACCTCAATGTCGATAGCGGATTTCCATTTACAGAATATACAACAGATTGGAAAATATTTTTTTCAATTTTCTTAATTACTAGCATTGCGTGGCTAGTTTTAAAATGGGGGAATATATGGGTTAAACTTGGGTCTGCGTGGTTTTTTCTATCGATTGCGCCTACAAGCAGTATTATTCCTTTAAACGATCTTGCCGTCGAACATAGAATGTATTTGCCTATGTCACTTGGCCTATGCCTTATTACTGGGTGGATGATAAGTCGGTCAAAAAAAGTTATTCAAATATACGCTCTAATTCTCATAGTATTAGTTTTTGGAATATTAGTAGCGGATAGAAATCTAGCATGGGTAAGTGAGGTTGCATTATGGTCTGATTCGGTAATAAAAAATCCTAATTCACCAAGAGTTCACAATAACTTGGGTAAAGCCTATTATGAAGAAGGAAAACTTCACATGGCACGATTTCATCTTGAAAAAAGTGTATCAAGTATTCCAGAGTTTGCTAAAGCGCAGTTTAATATAGAGAATCCAAAAAATTATTATGAGCGAAAAAAATTAGCAAATAAGACTCCTAAGGGGTCTCATATCTTAAACAAGAAAAATATTTCAATTAGGGCAGATTTTGCTGAACCACACTTTAATTTAGCTAGTGTTTATTTAGACCTTGGACAACTAGACGACGCAGAAGCGCAATATCGGATTACTTTAAAATTAGAACCTAATTATTACTCCGCAGAACTAGGTATAGGATCAGTAAAAAATATGAAAAGGGAGTATGACCTTGCCATTGCTCATTTTCGACATTCAATAACGTTGATGAAAAAGGCAACAGGTCAATCAGATTATGACCTTGCTCGACTTAACCTTGGAGAAATTTATGGTAAGACCCATCGCTATAAAAAATCGATTGTTGAACTAAATCTTGCAATAAAGTCTAACCCATCCATGTTTTTGGCACATTATAATCTTGGTACAGCTTATATGCTTACAGGCTCTTATAATGAGGCTGAACGTTCTTTAAAAACTTGTTTAAAAATAAAACCAAATCATGAACCAGCCTTGTTTAATCTGGCCCGAGTTTATCAAAAGAAGAAGGAATGGATAAACTCCAACAATATGTTTAAAGAATTTATTAAAGTAAAGGGAGCAGGTCTTTCTGCATATTCAGAAATGGCATGGAATAATTTAATGTCTGGAAACATGGAACAGGCGGTAACTTTGTATGAAAAAGTTTTGAGCTTTAAACCTACTAATAGAATAGCTTTAATTAATTTAGCAAAAATTTATTATCGTCTTGGAAAATATAAAATATCAAGATCTTATATAGACCGAGCTGTAAAACAGAGCTTATCTCAAGCGCAGTCATCTGATTTGAAGAACTTAATAAAAAAATTATCCTCTCATTAAATTTATGAACTTTATAAACCCGACTACTGATAGTTATATTTTTTTGGGAAGAATTAAGGCTCTTGTTTTGATTTGCTTTTGCGGGGTTGTTATTTTCTTTTCTACAGTACATTCCCCATTTTTATATGATGATGCTCATGCTATCGAAGATAATCCCTACATAAAAGATATATCTAAATTTCAACAAATGGTTGGAGTTCAAAATATTTTTAATAGATCTATTTTACTTTTTACTTTCTCAGTAAATCATGAAATAGGTGAGTTAGATGTTTTTGGGTATCATCTTATTAATATATTATTACATCTATGCGTAGTGATAGTTCTTTATTTTTTAATCCAGAACCTTTTAATAATTGAGGAACCAAAACTTATACCTACATTTCACAAACTTCCTCTAGTAGTAGCTCTAATTCATCTTTTTCATCCAATAAATGTAGAGTCAGTTACTTATCTATCAAGTCGTTCATCCGTTCTGGTCACATTATTTTATTTATTGTCTTTCTATCTTTTTATAAAGTTTATTAATTTCAAGGGAGAAGAAGGTAATAAATGGAAGAATTTTCACTATCCTTTGGTAGCATTACTGTTATTTTGCCTAGGATTAGGTACAAAAGAAATAATAGTTACGTTGCCAATTATGGCAGTCCTATATTTATGGGTAAAGTCTCCCCAAAAAACCTTTAACAAGTTTCTTCCTGAATTAGCGATAATTCTCACTCCCCTAATTCTTTATCTTTTATACCGTTATGTTCATATGGGGAATTTGTTGGTCATAAGAAGTGATCCATATTCCTATATGACTGATCGCGGGTTGTATATTTTGACTCAAATAAAGGTCCTTGTTTCCTACTATCTCATCAAAATATTTTTTCCTATTAACCTTAATTTTGAGCCGGATATAAGGCTAGTATCAGGTATTTTTGACTGGACCTGGATGGCCTCTATTATGGGAGGTTTTGGTATTGCGATAGTTATATTCAAACAAAATTCAACTCTTTTAAAATGTGCATTTTTTTGGGCATTAGTTACAGTATTACCTACTTCTAGTATTATTCCATTAAAACAAATTGCTACGGAACATAGAACATATTTACCAGGTATTGGAATAAGTATGGGTATAGGGATATTACTTTTAAGAACAATAACTCTCAGCAGATTATTATATCCGACACTCATAATTGTTTTAGTTATATACAGTTTTTTAACTATGAAAAGGGGTCTTGACTATCGATCAGAAGTAAAAATCTGGGAAGATACTGCAAGGAAGTCACCATATAAATCTATGGTTCATAATAATTTGGGGACAGCGTATCTTTTTAAAGAAGAATTAAAAGAAGCACAACAATCATTTGCGATTGCATCAGCTCTTTCACCTTCAGATGTCAATCCTTATATAAATATGGGACATATTCATGCTCGAAAAAAAGAATGGGAGAAAGCTAAATTAAAATACGACCTCGCTCTGAAACTAGGATCAAACCGGTCTCAGGTATTTTTTAATTCCGGGTTGATGAGACTAAAGCTTAAACAAGCTAAAGAGGCGATACCATTTTTATTAGAAGCAATAAAAATTAAAAACCATCGTCCTTTGTATCATCAAGAACTTGGGAATGCCTTTCGAACTATAAATGAATATGATTTAGCCTTGAAATCATATCGAAAGGTTCTTTCTTTAAAACCAACCCACGTTGAGGCCCAAAATAATATTGGGGTAATTTTTTGGAAGTTAAAGGCTTTAGATAAAGCTGAGTTGGAATTTAAAAAAGCTCTAGAAATAGAGGATAAAAGTATGATTCATAAAAATTTAGCAAATCTATATATAGCTAAAAAGCAATTCAAAGATGCAATTCCTCACCTGAAAATTGTTATCTCAAGAAACCCAAGTGACTCGCGGAGTCGAAACTTACTACACATAGTCAAAATCATTAAGAATACTCCAGTAGAATGAGACTTTGAATGAAAACAATATTTTATCGTCGACTTCAATATGGATCTTGTCTTTTCCTTTTGGTTCTTGGAATTCTTGTTTATGGGAACCATTTACAAAATCCTTTTCAATTCGATACGGTTGCTTACATAGTCAATCAACATCGATTAAATAATATTAACGAGCAACTAACTATAAATTACCTATTCGAAGACTTTTTCCACCGCTCATTCCTTCAAATTACAATTGCCTTTAATGCACATTTGGATGGCTTACGAACTTTTAGCTACCATCTTATTAACTTATTATTACACCTCATTAACTCCCTATTGGTTTACTTTATAACCTCTAGAATGTGGTGCCATTTTAGGTTAACGAGTTACCAATCTGCAGAAACTGAAAAAGGCTTTGTGTCACTGTTCACAGCGGCACTTTTTTTACTTCATCCTATCCAAACAGAATCAGTTGTTTATATAATGAGCCGTTCAGAAGTTTTTGCAGGAACATTTTATCTAAGTGCTTTTTTATTATTTCAGGTTTACCTTACGAAGAATCGTCCGGTAAAAACAAGATTTAAAATTATAGTCTTATTCATTATTTCTACTGCTTTCATTTTAGGGTTTAGTGTGAAGCAGACACTAATAACTCTTCCGTTAATATTGTTGTTATATTTTCTTTTTGGACAGGTATCGGAGTCAGTATCTATCCGTTGGTTGAATAAATGGAAGTGGAAAATAGGATTTTTTACTTTCGTTGGAATTATTTTATTATTTTATAAATTATTAACGGACGAGTTATTTTTAATTGGGCCTTCATTAGCTGGGGAAGACATTGGCAGATTAAACTATATGCTGACCCAGCCTTACGTAATTGTATATTATTACTTAAAATTGTTAATCCTTCCGGTTAATTTAAATATAGATCCGGATATTTTATTAGTAACAGAATGGTGGTCTTGGAAATTTATTACACCATTGATTGGAATTGCGGGGCTAATTTATTTTTCCTACCGAGTTAAAGAAAGGTTTCTTTTATTATATTTAATTTTATGGTTTCTGATTGTTTTATCTCCCTCCTCTTCAATAATTACCCTTAGTGATTTAGCCGCAGAGCATAGAACTTATCTTGCTTCATTTTCATTTTATGTAGCAGTTTCGTATTGTGTATACAAGGTGCCACATTTAATATATTCAGCTCACCCAAAAAAAAGTAGAAATATTGTTGCTGTACTTTGTATTTTTATCTTAATAATATTCTCAGTGCTTACCATCCAGCGAAACAAAATTTGGATAAGTGAAGTATCTCTTTGGAGTGATACATTAAAAAAATCACCAAAAAAAATTCGTCCGATAATTAACTTAGCTCAAGCGTATAGCAAAATTGGGAAGTTTGATTTAGCTATTGAGTATTATGAAAAAGCACAAACTTTAAATCCCAATATTTTTGCAACAAACTATAACTTGGCTAATCTTTATCTTGAAAAAGGACGTGAGGAAGATGGACTTAAGTTACTAAAGAGAGCAGTTTTAATAAGACCTAAAATGGCAGAGGTTCATGGATTACTCGGAGAAATATATCTAAAACAAAAAAAAATTAAACTAGCAGAACTTCATTTAAAACGAGCTGTCGAAAGCAAATCGGATTATGCGCTTGCGATGAGAAACCTTGGTATCATTTACTACTTTCATTTAAAAAAACCAAAAAAAGCTGCAGTCTTATTTTCAAGGGCTTTGTCCATTGACCCTAATCAAAAAGAGGCTGACAACATTCGAACTCTAATTAGACTAATTAACCCAAAGAATAAATAAGACGTTAATGACTTTAAATATATTTTCCTGTATGTTCATACTTCTTTTGAACAAAGTTTGATATAATTTTTGAAATTGAATTTTTTTAAATTTAAATAGCCTCTTTCAAAAAAATTAATTGTATTTTCTCCAGATTTAAACGCGCCGAAGTGGTGGAATTGGTAGACGCGCTGGATTCAAAATCCAGTGAGGGCAACCTCGTGACGGTTCGAGTCCGTCCTTCGGCACCAGTTATATCAAGGGCATAAGGGGTATCGGTATTTTTACTGATATCCC
>JABHTG010000005.1 GCA_018697205.1 Nitrospina sp.
ACGTCTGTCCGGATAGGTATCCAATGGATTACCTACCTTAACTACGGGCTTTAACTGCGCTCCTACCTTCTTACTTGTCAGCGCCATAGCCGTAGCTACACCAGCACTTACTTGCAAGAATTTCCTTCTGTTTAGTCTCATAAAACTTGCCCTCCCTTTCATTCTTATTTATAAATAAGATGATAATGAGTACTTCTAAATTAACTACAACAATTACTACAAAACTAACTACCTTTAATAACTTAATTAATCAGAGACACACCCTCTAGCGTGCCTTACTGCACTTCCCCCTTTCCTTCGATAAAAGTTAAGATCCATAAAGATATTGCCTTCTGTTAGTAACTTAAATACTATAAAACTTCTTTCAACTATCAAAAACCGGTTTAAACTCCGGCTCTTAACTCATAAACCTCTATACAGCGATCACATCCACCATCTTTATTTTCCCAATCTGGGAAATCGATCTGAATCGCTTCAATAACCATTTCATCACAAATACTCTCTGGATCATCCACCCAGTTGTATGTGGGAAATTTACACAAAGGACAAGGAGACCCTTGCAGATGGATGTAATCTCTCTCCTCTTCTGGCATATCAACATCGTCAACATACTTGCTCATCAGAGATTCTAAATCTGTGGCCATGGACAACAACTCTTCATGTGTAAATTTTTCAGTTCTCCAAATTCCTTCAAAAATACCCCGCCGTTGTTTCTCAGGTATTTTCCTGTAAAAATTATCGAATTCTCTATAACGAGCCTCTCGAGGTATAGTAGAAATGATACCAGCACGAGACAACCGAGCATCCACATAAACATTCCACAATAGACGAAATCGAGCTGTAATTAGATTTTTAACAGAAGGATTACCAGGAATAAACGCATCCTCGTAGTCAAATTCCGGGTCGACCATATCTTTTGCGTGCATAAATTCCTGAATGAGAAAAGCATCTAATTCTTGCGCTTCCTCTGGATTACAAAAGCGGCTGGCAAGCACTCGCATTTCTATCATCGGCCTACCTGAAATCCGGTTTAAAACATTAGATCCTTCATCAACTTTGTTGATCGCACGTTTAACATGCACCTCATTTATTCGCTCTTCGAAATCACGAGCCATATCATAAGCAACCACACCATCTGAATCTTCACTAGGCTTATCATCCCCTTCTAGGGAATTTTCTACTTGCAAATCGTTATCGGTGGGAGGCTCGGACTGATCATCTGAGTTTATTTCTTGTGAATCACCATCTATTTCTGGAATACCATGCATAGATGCGCTTGACTCCTCTAACTGCTCCGTCAATTCTCCTGAAAATTCATCTCCTTCGAGGGCAATAGCAGCAAGCTGTGCTCTTCTCGTCGTACGTTTTCTCTTTGGAATTAGACCTACAGCTTCGAGTGCGCGTAGAACATGTTCACCGAGTTTGAGTCTCTCTATAAAGAAAACTTTATTAACTTTTTCGAATGCAATTTCTCTATCGTCTTCGGGAAGTTCATAAATGGGATCTGCTAAGGAATGGTATTCATCATAGTCGGAACGGTACCCCGATCTTTCTAGATGATTTAGATGTCGGAAGGCAGCCTCTTCCATTAACTGAGGGCTATAGATTACTTTCATAGGTCACCCAATGAACCTTCCGCAAAATCACTGCTAGAGAATGTAAGATAGAACATATTACTCCCCTCTTTATTAGCCCTAGGATATAGGGAATTTATATTTAATTTTAGTGCCGATGTCAAGAAAATAGGACTCTTTTACCCTGCCAGAAAACAGAGAAAACACCTGAAAACATTAAATCTATTTTAATTAAACATTGTTAATGTTAGACCAAGACTAAAAAAAAATAATAAACTATTGATTTAATGATACTTTTAAAAAAAAAATAGCATTCTTGAATTTAAAAAATTCGCCAATATGCTACTAATTGTACTGAAACAGTTTCAAGCAAAAGGACAATTTTTTTTTAATCAATCTCATTTTTATAGGTTTTTTCCTACATGTAGTATTTTTTTTCCTAAAAAATATTCTTATTTTTTTAGAAAATTACCTATTCTGATCAACCGTATCTTTTACTTTTTCTATTTCTTTAATATTATTAACTAAATCTTCAGGGTCACCGAGCTCTTTACAAATTATTTTTGCTTGATCCAGGTACTTTTCACTTTGCTCTTTTCTGGTAACCATTAACTCCATACGCGCCACTGTTAAAAACATTTGGAGAAGACTGGCTTTATTATCAGCCTCCTTAAAATAGCTTATCGCCTTATCAAAATTGACTTCAGCCTCATCTATTTGGCCATCCTTAAATTTTAAGTTGCCTATGTATGTGTAGTCCTGCGCGGTGCCATTTTTATCACCTACCTCCAAAGCTAAATTAAGGGCATCACGATAAAATTTTTCTGCATCGGCACGATTTCCATTATTAAAGTTCAAGTTTCCAAAATTGCGATAGTCTATGGCAATTTCCTTCTTATTATTGTTTCTTAAGGAAATGTCCAGCGAGGCTTTAAAGTGATTCTCTGATCTTTCCTTATAACCTCTACTCAAACAAAGTTCTCCTAGGTTCCTGTGATCTATTTGCTGCTCACCCTCATCCTTAAGCTGCTCACTGGCTTCTAGAGCTTTCTTGCAAAATTCTTCCTGCTTATTTCTTGATTTTTTCTCAGAATAAATTTTTCCCAAAACACGACTATCATGGCATATACTTCTTAAGTCTTTAATTTCTTCAGCTATTTCCAAGGCCTGCAAAGATAGCTTTTCGCATAAATCCCAGTCCTCTTTTTGCAAATATAAATTACTACGATTTCTATAGTCTTCAGAAATCTCATATCGATTGTTTGTCTTATTATTTATCTCTAGCGAATTTTTATAAAATTTATCTGCATTAACCCAATCCTGCTTTTGCATACTCAGATTACCCATATTGCGGTAATCGTTCATCAACCCAATTTCATTTACGTTTTTCTTGTTGGCCCGCATAGACTCATTGATAAGTTTCTCAGCAACATCAAGCTTCCCGAGCATCAAAAGAACATTTACTCGGTTTCCGTATAGTTCTTCTAACCCTTGGACATCGCTTAGCTTTGCTTTAATGTCCATAGCACGACCAAAGCATTCCTCTGCTCCTTCGAGATCATTTTTTTCTTTTAGGACGCTTCCCAAGTTTTCTAATGTAGAAACAAGCCCAGCCTCATCGTTCAGTTTTTCTTGCAGATCCACCGTTTCCTTCATCCTTGATGCTGCCTGATCGATGTTCCCGGCCATAAAATAAAGATTACCCAATTCACTCAGAACTGCTAGTCGGGACTGATCGTCTTTGTCAAACTCGAGTTTTTTAAGTTCACTTAATAACTCTTCTTGTCTACGGTTTATATACTCAGGTTTCCCCATGAGATAGACGAGCTTATCCTGAGCCTGTTGCAATCCTTTCGAATCCTTCATGGCTTCGTACAATGCGATAACTCGGCTAAGAAAGATTTCAGCATTTTGCAGATTGTCTTGCTTTAAATAAATATCCCCCAAAGACTCACACTGCTGGGCTATGCCTGGTCTATTTTCTAGCTGTTCCATGAGCTCCAGTGAGTTTTCGAACTGGACCCGAGCATCATCGTAATTTTCCTGCAATAGTCTCACATTGCCTAGGTTTGAGTAACCTCGAGCCTCTCCTAAGATATCCCCTAACTCGGCCATAAACCCTAAAGACTGGTTGTAGTTATCCCATGCTTTATCTAAGTCTTTTTTATGCAAATAAATATTGCCCAAGCTACCTAGTAAATATGATTGTCGACGCTTGTCCTTACCTGCACCAATAATTTCTAGTGCACGCTTACAATATTCTTCAGCTTTATCGAATTGCTCCGGTTGACCGGAGTACCCAAGCTGCAGGAGAATTCCAGCCAGATTGCCCATGCATATTCCCGCCGATTTTTTATCCCCCAGTTCTTCAAATATCTCGATAGATTTGGAAATCGTATCGGCTGCTTTAGCTATACTCCCTCCTTGATAGTAGAGCTCTTCAAGCTCTTGGTACTTGGCTAAAGCTTCGCGTTTTTTTCCGCCTTTTTTCAAAGATTCTATTTCATTGAGCAAGTTCCCTTCCTTGCCTTCTACATATTTAGGGTGTTTTTGCAAAGCATCTAGTTTATCTTCCACCGCCTTGATCCGATCCTTGTTCTTCTCAGAATCAAGCAAGGTTTTAGCTCGATTGAAATAATCTTCCGCCTTCGCCAACTCCTCCTTTTTCAGATAAACGTTTCCCAAGTTTTCGTTATAAATACTCTGCCCTTCCGTATCATTAGCATCTTCAAGAAACTTCAAGGCTTTTTTATAAGTTTTCTCAGCCTCATTAAGATTACCCTTGTAGAAAAGAACGCTACCCAGATTACCTAGAGAGCTCTCGATACCTCGAATATCATTTACCTTTTCCATATATGTTAAAGCTTTGCCGTAGTATTCTTCGGCTTTATCTAGCCGACGGCTCTGAAAACAAAGGTTACCTAAGTTTCCTAAAACATATGCCTGACCCTCCTCATCTCCAGACTGCTTCATATGGGTCAAGGCCTGAATAAAGTTAGACTCAGCCTCTGGTAAATTATTCTGCTTCAAAAAATCCAACGCAATTTTTTCAAACTTCCTTCCATCTTCAATTTCTGCCATTGAGTTTGCCTTTTGAAGGTTGATTCAATATAAAAAAAGCCCGAAACTACAACCAAAAAAAAGGCTGATCGTTTCTAAGCCAACTAATTGTTTTAAGGGTTAATAGCTAAAATTATAAAGCCTTCACTTTCCACTGTCAAATTTACTCCTTTCCTAGGCAAAAACTTTTGAAGAAGCGTTTTTAAACAGGAGCGCTCAGGATGCTCCAGCGAATGTAATCTTAGAAAACCAGGACACGCTATATTTAATTAGGTAGTAAGCTTTTACAGGTTTGCATTATGAGGTAGCGCCAGAGTCAAATACTTTCCTTTTTCGCCATAAAGAATGCCCATTTTTTCCAATTGTAAAACTCCTTCCTCAGCCGCACTTTCTTCTGCTCCCAATTCTTTAACATGTTCTTTAATCTGATCCATATTTTTTGTTGATTCGTTACAAAAAACTATGATCCAGGCAGACGCCCCTTCAAAACGATTTTTATTTGGGTTTCCAATCGATCTATCATCATAAACGGTCACGAAGTTCATGGACTTTGTAAAAAACAAATATGGTAAATCATTAGATTGGTGTCTCGCTTTCCATTTTTGGACCGTTTCGGTTAATTCCATTTTTAAAACTGGGTCTATTTCATTTTGAGTAGTAAATTCAAAGTCATAAGCAATTCTAAATAAATCTATATCTTCTGAATCGTAAACATAAGGATAAGCCTCGCCAGGTCCTGTTATTGTAACCCCGTATTCCTCAGGTCGAGTGTAGTAAGGGCTAAACCTTTCTAACCAAAGATCACCAACACATTCTGGTGGCGGCAAATGCGATAAAAGTTTAATCACTTGGATTTGCTGACGGTAATCTTCATCTGTTTCTCCTGGAAATCCAATCAAGATATTCCAGTTCACTTCAATTCCGTAGTACATTGCCCACTTCATGCAAAGAATATTTTGTAAAGGTCTCACCCCTTTATCCATTTCCATCAATTGATTCATACTAAAGCTTTCAATACCTGGTTGAATTGCATTTGCTCCGCCATGAGCTAGTGATTTAATTTGCTTTTTAGTTAAGTTACTTTTTACCTCTAGAAAAAACTGAAGATCAAAATTATTGCTTGCCATTTCGCTAAAAACCCCTTCGATATATTTCATTTCCAAAATATTATCCACAAGCCGAAAGCGAAAAGAGTTATAGCGCTGTGATAAATACGAAATATCTGTATGAACCTGTGACATTGGCTTGGATCTAAACTTCATAGTATTCGCATTCAATCCACAAAAAGTACAGTGATGTTTCTCTCCCCACCAACAACCTCTAGCTGTTTCATAAAGGATGACTGGGTTTTCCAATAATGAAGAGTCGGGATCGATTTGCCTCAACTGCTCAAAAAAATCATCATAATCAGGAGGAGCGTTATCACTAAAATCTTCATGTAACTCATGGTTTTCTGAAAAAACTACCGCTCCGTCATTTCTATGTGCCACTCCATTTGGGATTGGTTCATTTTTTTCCAATGATTTTATTAAAGGGATTAGTACACCTTCAGCCTCTCCTGGAACAACAAAATCAATCCAGGGAAATACCCGAAAATATTCCAATCCCATCTCTGACTCAAAGTTAGCTCCGCCAAACATAATTTTAACCGAAGGATATTTTTCTTTAATTAGTTTAGCCAGTGACACACTTGCCAAGTTCTGATTAAAAGTTGATGAAAAGCCAATAACATCGTATTTTGCCCATTCTCCTGACTCTAAAGCCCATTGAAGGAACTCAGGAACCATTTTTGTTTTTATATCTATTAAGAATTCGCGCGGGCGATCAATTGATTGACACACATCATCAATATGAGAGTCGAAATGGCTCATATAATCCAGATTTTTAGAATTTTTCCCAAACAGAAGGTGCGAAAAAAGCCATTCGCCAACTAGAAACCTTTTTTCGCACAGTTGGTTATAGACAGGCATTCCCAACTGATGGGCGAAGTGGAGGTTAAGATAATGACTCTTCACAATACAGCCATGCGACTTTAGCAATGTTGAAAGGGTTCCCAACTGAATGGATGGATAAATATGAAACCCAAATGGCATGTTTATCAAAGCAATATTTAGTGGCATAAAAATATTGTAACAATTAACAATTTATTGAAAAGTTTTTATTGCCATTTTTTTTGACAAAAATGAATCTAACAGGTTTTATTGACATAACAAGATAGAGCTTCCTATAATCTATTCTTTATCAATCTGACAAGAAGGACTATCCTGTGTTGGAAAAAAAAATTGCATCGGCCCTATCACGTCCTGACTCTTTTTCGTTTCATGAAAACGAGATTTTTGCTGAGTCTATAGTTAATAGTTTAACTTCATTAAGTTCCATCAAGCAAAATGGTGCAACTGTTTTCCACGAAAAAGATGCTCCAAATACTGCCAATACACGAATCAAAATCTATAAAACAGGTCACATGGCTTTTTATAATGATGAAGGACGTCGTTTTTTGGGGACCGATCCTGGAGGCCATCCTTTACATGAAGCCAAGTGGAGTAAAGATACGATAACTGGTGAAACCAACCTTGAACTAGCTCGTATGCAACTTGACTCGTTGCAATGGGTTGGTATCAAACCTCAGTCTCGCACCTTTGAATCACAAATAGACATAAAAGGCCAACCGGGATGGGAAGATATGACTCTGGACTTTCTACGTGAAAAAGCAGCAGAAGCATGGCGAGTTCCGATTTCAGAAGTTAATTACTTTTATAAAGATGATAGTTTAGTACCGCTTGGGGATGGTAAGTATAAAGTAAAACTGATCAAAGATTCGCTTTATGCTTTACCAGATGGGACCTTTGATGGACGGAAAATATTTTCAAGTTTTTTGTCTAAAGTTAACTGGGCAAGATTAGATATCATTCCTGTTGTTGAGTTATTTCAATCTACTATTCCAGGTAGTGGTGGAGCTATTTTTGAATTTATTTGGGGAATTTATGAAGATCAGTCACGTGAAGAACCACTAGACACTCTTCGATATCGTGGGCTTCCGACCTACCCTTCTAAAGCGGCATACAATATCTTCGCATCTTTTTTTATACCCAAGACACCCCAGGGGGGGGATGATGTTTTACGCATATTTATGGATACAAAACGTTCTCACGAAGTTACCTGGTCTCCCCAGCCTAATCCTCCATGGCGTTATTTTGATCATAATTCAAAGCTTTGTTTGACTGTCCACAAAGGACATCTGTACAAAGTTACAAGTTATGGTGAGGCTAATCCTATTCCATATGTAAACCGTGCAATAGGAGGCAAGCCATCCTGCCAAAGAGAAGTGCAGGTTGGGGTTAATTTTTTTGCTCTGATAGATGATCAAGAACGAAAAGAATTTTCATTTTACCCCGACTGGAATATTTTGCCACAACCTGACTTGCCTACAAAAGTTCCAGAATACGCATTTAATTGGAAATGGTTTTTTAATGGCTTTCCTCCAAAAATAAATAATATTAAGTCAATGTATACGGTTCCCTTATATCCTGAAGGAAACGCCGAAATAGACGAACCTGCTTTACAGCCGCTTGCATTAGATCAAATCATTTACTACATGGAGATGGCACCAGGGATGCCGGCTAAATTGGAAAAAGTTGAACGTGTACTAGTCCATACTTTTGATATGTCTATAGCAGGGTGTGTCGATTGTACCCATGAGAGAGAGTACACTGTTTTATTCAGTGACCCTGAGCTTGCGCAAAAAAATGCATACCAACTGTGGGATTATGCTGCAAAACGAAAAGAGTTGGACAACTTAAAAAAAGTTTCTTTTTTACCAGAGAAGGAACACTTAGAAGAAGTTTACAAGGACAAATATGGAATGATTTTCAAGTGGATCCCTATGTTTTACTTTCAAGATAGAGGTGTATGCGAGCAGATTTTAGCCTCCTCGGTCCGAGCCCTTTTGCCAGAGGGCATTTTATTTTTAGTTGGGCCCCGAGCAATTAAAGGGCTGTTTGAGCATTACAGCTTAGACTGCCTGTACAGCGACCTAATGATGAATATGCCCTTTTATAGGCAACATCTAAAAATGTGCCCAGAAAACTTAATTAACCAAGATATTACAGTTTTTCTAGCTGAGAAGCGCAGCCCCTCTAAAACCAAAAAAGAACCAGAAACCAAGGAATCAATTTCTTCGTCTGGTTCTAAGTCTGAAGTACAAGAAAATCCAACTTCCGAGCCTATTATTCCCTTACGTAATTTTGAGCGTAAAAACTAATATTCTAAACCTAAAAAATAAAACTTAACCTATCACCTTCTTCAGGTCTTTCCTTTCCAGCGTTTAACATCTCTCATAAATTTTCTACGATCCATATCCTTATCCCAGGGGAAAATATCCATTAAAGGTTCCAACGCGTAATTAGATTTATCTTCCGGGGGTAGTTCGAACCCGCCGTCTGTAACACGATAAATATTATTAAAAGTTCGATAATTCCCACATAAAGTCACATAGTCCCATGATGTAGTTTCTTCAATCAGTGCACACATTTCAGACGAGGATATCCCTTCGTATAAATTAATTTTTCCAAGGTCTCCTTTATAAAGCTTTGGTTTATCTGTTTCCCCAAAGTCTATAGTCCATACTTGAGAATCTTCCTGTCCAAATATTTCTAATTGATAAACAATCTGCCAATGTTGCCAACCACTGAGCAATTCACTATTCAAAATTTGAGTAATAAAACTATTTTCTATAAAATCATTAACTACTCCTATTTCTTTTTTATATTTTTCTAAATCATAAGTCTGAGTTTTAATAGAAGGAACTTCTGCATTGGGTTTAAAGATTATTCGATAACTATCATCTTCACGAATACGGACAAAATTCGATACCTGCTTATCAATCCGAACTTCACCTGCTGAAATATGAGCAACATCTCCAGGAAAAAATGAAGCACTTGAAACTTCTGGGCAAAACGCAGCTAAATCTCGTATAAACTGATCCTGACTAACTGGGAATGTATATTGATTTAAAAAATTTAATTCATCTCTACATCTAAAAGCTGCGGATCCTGGCACTACGAAATTGGGACCAAGCGCTTTCACGACATTCAAAAAAGTACAATACTCGTCGATCGGTAAAGTGAGCGGTTTATTATAAGCAAAGTTGCCTTCTAGTAACGGAACAAACCGAGAGTGAACAAAATCAATCTGACCATACAATTCTCTAATTCTTTGAATTATATCAGGGTTAACTTGTGAATCTACCTGATTCCAAATAGTTACTTCTCCATCACTCACTAGTAGTCCATGTTCTGGAAAATCATCTTCAGCGGTGCTTGACTGGTTGAGTGAAGCAGTCGGCGTTATGGTGACATCTTTAACGTGGATCGGCTCAAAATCTGAAACAATCTTTATATTTTTAAATTCGAGTTCATTGAGGACATCAAGCAGAAGATCATCTTTAGGAGCGAGAACGATTGAATCTGGTTTAAGAATTCTTTTATCTTGAACTAGATAAGACAAAGTCCGAACATCAAAATGATCTTGGTGTCTATGAGAAAGATTAAGAACATCCACTGGAGGTATTTTATCTTTTTCCAAAACAATGCTAGGACACAACACGTTAATTTCTTCCCAAAGATAGTCAAACCAAACTGGATCGGTCAGTATCGTGGTTTCATTAGATTGCACAAGGAGACATGCATGCCCGATCAAGGTAGTCTTAATCATTTTTTAGCTCCCTTCACTATAAAAAAAGACAAGGGTAGCTAAAAAGAGTCCTTAACTCAAGCAACCGTTTAAAGAAACCCGTTACAACATTTAGTGAATTTAAAAAATTAAGCTAGCGATTTATAGAAATCTTAAAAATCAAAACCTACTTCGCCCAACAGGGACAACTTGATTTTTAACATATAGGTCTGGAAGATTGTTCGTCCCATGGTGGGTGATATAGAGAAAAACGTGCTCACGGGCATTGATTCGCATAGCCCATGGGCCAAAATCATTTTGATAAAAACTTTCATAACGGCCCATGGCTTCTTCAATAGTCTGTCCTGATTTTGGAGTATAATAAAAATCTAAAGCTAAGTCATGCTCGGGGTTATCCTTAACTTCCATATTTAGTTGCTTGATCATATTCATAACCGGAGCGTGTTTGTACAAAACAAAAAAATACATCTCAACGGAGTGAATAATTTCCTGGTTTTTTAGCAAAAATTTTCTAGTATCCTCGGCCTCTTCTGCTGTTTCAGAAGGGAATCCATAAAAGGCCATAACATGACTCCATATACCGACTCGTTTGGCTTCAGTTAGATTTGTTACGGCAGCAGAAATATCTGTATCCTTTTTCACCAACTTGATTATACGTTGATTAGCAGACTCCAACCCAAAGTAAAGCGATCTACATCCAGACTGAGCGGCAAGATCCCAAACCTCAGGTTCAAGCAAACTAGATTCAAAACGAATAAGAGTTGTCCAATAAATACCAAGATTTTTTTCGACCATAAGTGGTGGAAGTTTTTTAAATAGTGCTGGTGGGAATGATTCATCCGTAAACAAAAAGTGCTTTGCATTACATGCTTTCTTTAAATGTTCTAGGTCACTAATAATCTGATCAGCATGCTTTGCCCTGAATTGATCGATATATCCAGCCCCATGATCACAGAATGTACACTCACCCCAATAACAACCACGGGTCCCAAGGTACGGAACAAGGCGTTCCGGAGAAAAATACTTCTCCCATGGAATCCCATCAAAATCGGGAGGTGGCAATTCATTAACCCTCTCCTGATAGGTGCTATTTACTCGTATATTTCCGTTTTCTTCACGATAAATAAGATTAGGAACATCTTCCATTTTACGCTTACCATCGAGAGCCTCTGTCAGCCAAACAATTGGGTGTTCACCTTCATAAAATATAATCGAATCAAACGCTGTCCCAAAAAACTCTTCTTTCTTTTGAAATTCATCACGTAATCGAGTGATTATATTGCCACCGACTGTCACATGAATCTCCGGAAATTTTTCTTTAATCAAAGTGGAAAATGTAATACCCGACATAAGTTGTACCGGAGTCCCTATTGAAATACCCACTAAGTCAGGCTTTTCATCTTCAATTGCACGAAAAACCAATTGACGACAAATATCGGCATATACATTGACAGTATCATCATGAGGGGCCTTTAATAAATCACCCGAAACCCAGGGACGATAAATATTAAGATTGCTCTCAACTGGATAAAACTGAATATCTGCTGGATGGTATGCTGCAGAAACATAACTCATTACTTCTCTAAATGCATTAAGGGCCCATTCAGCCTTAGAGACATCATAAAATTCTGGCCCACGCATGATTTCCTTGGCTTTTTCAACTTCCTTTATATGATGCTCAAGATCAACAAAACTATATTCCTTAAGCATCCCCTTAATATCCCTCTCTTCCCTTGTGATCTCTCCCATTCTCTGTTTTTCTCTAAGATCGCGCAGGCGTTGATCAATACGTCCTTTAACAAAGATAAGAAACTCTCGTGAAAATATGTGGTCATACATTTCTACGTTGATATCTTTTTGCACAACCTCAATACCATTTGCACGAAGAACTGAAGTAAGGCTTGGAAGAGCCAGATAGGGGGCAGTAGGAACCCACTCTGGGGGAAATAGTAGCAAAACCTTTTTCATAAGCTTATTATTTTACATACTTGCCGACCATAATCTATCGACAATTATTATATTTTTATATCTATTAATATAATCATTAAACATTAAAGAAGAGATAAAGGCAAAATAAAAACCTATGATTTCACCCTAGATTATAATTAATTTTTATGTGATTCGTCTTATCTTAATGATAAAATAAATAATACTTTATATAAAAGCTTTTCTTTAAAAAAGCTGTAATAAAAATAAACCTAATTTAGATATTTATCTAAGTGAGGCTCTATTTCTAGTTTTCAGGAGATTATTTAATATCATGGCAACTCAGCAACCTAGTAAAGAAATTATAGTTAAAACGATACTGGATGAAGCAAATTTAACATTTTGTGAAACTGCTGATCGTAAGGATGCAGCTAAAGAGCGCAGCTTAGAAGGTTCCGGTTGGGACGAAGGAAAAATGGACGGTGAATTTGATTTAGAGGACTACAAGCGCATTTTAGAATTGCAATTAGAAGCTGCCTGTATTTGCGATGAGCACCCAGACCTAGAACAAAAGACTGCCGATATTTTTCAAAGTGTCACAGGTGAAAATGCTGACGACGTATTAAAA
>JABHTG010000092.1 GCA_018697205.1 Nitrospina sp.
ACATTTCACTGGTAGATGCTTGATAAAACCGGCAGGTTTCATTCAGACCATTGGCAACAATAGACTGTAAAATTCGTAACGGTCCAAGAGCATTGACTTGACTGGTATATTCTGATGTCTTAAAGCTAATCGCGACATGACTTTGGGCAGCAAGGTTATATATTTCATTCGGGCGGATACTGGCGATCAAATCATCAATACTTTGGAAATCCAATAAATCTCCGTAATGTAACTCAAACTTATTTTTATCCGATGGATTTTTCTGTCGGAGGTGTTCTATACGCCCTCTATTAAATGTGCTAGATCGCCTAATAAGACCATGAACCTCATACCCTTTTTCTAAAAGAAACTCAGCAAGGTAAGAACCATCCTGCCCGGTAACACCGGTAATAAATGCAATTTTTTTTAAGTTCTTTGATTCCATGGTAATTAAATGAAGGTACTCAATTGTATTATTCTACCATCAGACAAAGCGAATAGCATAAAAGTACTTTTATTTATTAGCAGCCTTCTCAGGGAGTTTCAGTCATATTGGGTAATGCTGCACAGTAGACATGTTGGGGAAGGTGAGGGAGAAATATCTGGTAGATATTTTTCAGAAATGCTAGATTAGGCCTTAATCATGAGCAAAGTAATCCAACATTATGCCCAGCAATGGGAAGCTAACGCAAAAAAAGATCCTCTATTTTCGATTCTTTCCTCAGGAGGAAATTTGTCTGTAGATGATTTTTTCGCCACTGGGGAAGAAGAAATCTCTCGGGTATTTGATTTTATGAGGCAATCTGGCGTGTTGGTTAAGCCTGAAATATTTCTGGATTTCGGATGCGGTGTGGGACGTATTAGCCGATCATTGAAATCTAGGTTTGCCAAAGGCCATGGTGTTGATATCTCTGCGCAAATGATCGAGTTAGCCCGCCAGTATGTGCCAAATGTTAAATTTCTTGTTAATCAAGCTGATTTTCTCGAATTACACGAAGATAATACATTCGATTTGGTTTACTGTCACCAAGTTCTTCAGCATATGAGCAATGACCTACAAAAAAGATACATCCGTGATTTCTTTCGGGTCTTAAAACCAGGTGGACTCGCTGTATTCCAGATTCCAAATGAAAAATTAGGTGGTAACCGCGAGGGAGTTTTTATAAAAACGAGAGATATTTTGAAAAAAATAATTCCTGGGTTCGAACAAATTTATGAACCATACAAAAGAAGCAGGAAAGAGAAAAACCAACGGGAAAAGATGAAAGGAATCGAACGTTTTTCTAAGATTGCGATAGAGATGCACTGCCTTCCAGATGAGTGTGTAAGAGATTTGTGTGAAGAAAATGCCTGTGACATAGAAAAAGTGACAGTTACCAACTCCCTAGAAGAGGGCTATTTCGGACAAATTAAATTTTATGACCCTAAAAAAGAAATAACATTACTACGCCGAGGGCGGGTTAGGAAGTTTCTCAGTCAGATGTATTTCGTTCGCAAAGTTTCTGCTCCTTGACCTACCAGGTTACCTTTTCCCCATTTTAAGTTAACAGAATTTTTACGAACTGTACTGAACTTGAAGTAAAAAAATAACTTTGTAGTTATTTTTTAATTTCGTGGGTTTTTCTATAGTGGTGTTCTATGCTTCCTCTATTGAATGAGTTAAATAGGCTAATAAGACCATGAACCCTCTATCAACCAAAGAATATTAAATAAAAAGAACCTCCTAATTATTTTTTATTAGTAGAGAAACTTATGTCTAGCAACGCAAAGTTCGGGTGATATTTATGGAGAACGAAGAAGACTGAGTAGTGGTTAATATAGAAGCGATACATTGGAATGCAAACAAGTTGACTTGAGTATTTTAGCTTTCATTTGTACAATACCCTTATTATCTAATAAAATTATTATCAACTTTTAGAAAGTGAAGCAATCAGTGAAATTGCTATGGAGTAGGCTAGATCCTAATGTTTGAACTTCGTAAGAAAATAAACCGAATTAAAATTAAGTTAGGCTACACTCTCGGATTATCCAAAGCTATTGGTATGCCTAAGAAGATTACGATAGAACCAACAAACCACTGCCAGCTAAAATGCCCCCTTTGCGCGACAGGGGTTCGTGATACGAGCGTTGAATACGGTTTGTTTAAGCTGAAAAAATATAAAAAAGTGGTTGATCAACTCGCTAAATGGGCTCAAACCGTACAACTTTTTTCCTGGGGCGAACCATTTTTAAATAAATCATTTATTAAAATGATTGGTTATGCTTCCCAGAACCCACATAAAATACGCTCGGTTGTCAGTGCTAACCTCAATGATATAACCGACGAACAAATTAAGGGAATGTTAACTTCAAATCTGGGTATGCTGGGTGCCTCTATCGACGGAACCACGCAAGAGGTTTATGAAAAGTACCGGGTGGGTGGGAATCTTGAGGTAGTATTTAATAACCTTAAAAAAATAGTAGCAGCAAAAAAATTATATAAATCCAATACCATAATCAACTGGGATTTTATTGTAATGAAGCACAATGAGCATCAGGTGGAGGAGGCAAAGAAAATGGCTAAAGATTTTGAGGTTAACATCAATTTTAACTGCGCAAGAGCGAATTTAAAGCAAAATTATCTTAGCCCCGTTGATGAATTGATTGATACCTACGGTGAATGGCTTCCAGATAACCCAGAGTATAATGCCTACGATATGGATACCAAAACGTACAAGCCTAGCTTTGTGGAAAATACAAACAAGTTCTGTAGAAAGCCGTGGGCAGAAACTTCCATTAATTGGAATGGAGATGTTTTCCCTTGTTGTGCCGTGCACACAGAGGAAAAAGACCGAATGGGGAATGTCTTTGAGCAGGATTTTAAAGAAATCTGGAACGGTGAAAAATATATTGCTGCAAGAAAAGAAATGCTAGATCAGCCTAACGAATTGGAAACCATTTGTCACACTTGTAAAAAAAATGGCTACGATCTATCCTGATTGGCTTTACAGAATACTCCACCTTCATTTTATGGGAGTATCCCCTCGGTTTTTCCCTTCTATTTTATGGTGTTAAACTAAAGTGAATCGAAAACATGGAATGTATAGGTTATACGCCGAGCTTTAAATATTATATTTCTAGTTATTTTTGGGTTTTAATGACATTAACTTGTATTTTATTTAGAAGTCAGTCAGGCAAGAATGTGAGCCTAGAGGAACAACTCTGAACTAATGTATAGAAATGAATAAACCAAAATTTGATATTCCTAAAGAAATTTCCCTACCAAAGAGAGGAGGTGAGCTCCATAACCTTGAGGGATATCCGAAAAACTTTGAACTTCCTTTGATGGAAGATATCTCAGGAAAATACATTAATACGCTTTATGCTCCTAAGGATATCACTGTCGATTGGAATGGATATAAGGAACACCTCTCGATCGTCAAACCCAATTTCCACCCTCAGATATTGCTCGTTGGGCATGATTCTAGTGAAATAGAAAATATAACTCTTATGTCATTGGGTGGAGTTTTGCAGCACATGAATGGTATGGCTAATTATGCATTGGTTGGTAGAAATAATATTAATACTTTGGATGAAATTATTAAAAATAAACAACCTGAATGGATTGGTTTTAATCTTTATACAGGGCTAACAGATTTTGTTTTTGAGTGGATTAAACGTTATAAAATCGAACGAGCCAGTCATATCCTTAAGAAAACTATTTTGGATTTTGATACTGCTGATAAGGCCTTAAAAGATATGGTCAGGGAGGCAAAAGGCCCAATATACGACGGAAATCAAGTTTTGTATGCGCCTATTATAATTGGTGGCCATTTCAATAACTATAGTTTTAATGAATCTTTCTGTAAGGGTGGAGATTATGTAGTGAGAGGAAAAGGTATAAATCTTTTAAGAGATATCTTGCTTGGTTTTTTCGAACCGGGTATTTATCATGATCCAATGCCTTATGCGAACATTCCACGCATGGATCGTGAAGTATTCTATAAGGATATGTATGAATTTTCTGATAAGACCAAAGGGTACGTGTTTAGCAGAATAAAATCGGTATTGAGTGCGCTTGGTTGTAGCTATACTTGTTCATATTGTTATGTCAGCTCGTTGATAGATAACTTAAAAGAAGCGTATCGAGGAAAAAATATAAAGCCTCCAAGTATTATACAAGATCGCCCTATCGATACAGTTTTTGCTGAAGGGAAAGATATTTTGAGACTTGATAAATATTATGGAGTAAAAACAGCGGCTGTATTTGATCAAGCAGACATTTCATTAAACAACATGGAATGGTGGAATAAATTAGGTGATGGATGGATGAATCATATTGGCATACCATTTTATATTCAAGCCCGCCCAGCAATGCTGGCAGGTAAAAATGGAATTGAAAGGATTGAGTCAATATCCAATAGAGGATTGGTATCAGGAATCTCGATGGCTATAGAATCAGGCGATCAAAATGTCCGTAAGTTATTACTAGATAGGCATGAAAATAACAACATTGTTAAGGATGCTATAAAGAATGTAAAAAGCTTTGGTGTCCCATTGAGAACCCAGGCAATAGTTGGGTTACCAGTTATGAAGCCATCGGTTCCATTTAATCCGGCTAATAGTAAGGTCTCGCTTGTTGATAAAGAAGGGAAGGAACACTACTATGAAGATCCTTTGCAAGAATCTCTTAAGTGCCTTGATCTAGTGTGCTCTTCATATTTTTTTAGTAAGGAAGATTATTATTGGAATGCGATATATTCTCCTTTCCCAGGGACTCCGCTAGGGGACTATTCAATAGAAGCGGGTTTTGCTAAGGGTGATACAGCTTCAAAAGCATATTTATTTAGCACTGAAAGTGGACTCAACTGTTTTTCGGATTTAATTGCAAAAAGACAGGTTGCTTTTAGTTTAACATCTAACTTTTTCTCTCACTTTAAAAATGGTAAAAATTTAATGAGTTCATTTATTTATAGCGGGAATGAACTTGATTTGGAATATTTTGCGAGATTTGTATCAGATAGTAGTTCTTTAATGCAGCCAATTGATCAAACTTCAACAGGAGGTTTAATACCAAATATAACAAAAGAAAACTTAGAGGATTTTTTTGATTATGCTTACCGAAATGAGATTGATATTAAATTTAAAGAGATTAATAAAAGACTTTTAAATTATTATTTATATCTCTTTGACGGTCTTGTGTTGGCAGCGAAAATAGCAATTGCATATTTTAAATCCCAAGAGAATCAAAACTCTTTTAATCTATCTAACCTTTATCGAGTTGAGCGGAATCATTATTATGATAATTGTTATCGCATGAATTATATGCCCAAAAAATATGCTGACTATTTGACGAACATTATAACAGGTGGAAACTAGCATCTCATATGTAAGATGAAAACTAATGATTGATGAGAGAAGATAAAATCCAAACAAAAAACTTTCATCAATATTTAAAACCCTCGATAATATCACAAAATCAGTCGCTATAACGCTAGACTAAAAAATATTTTTCTTCAAATTCCCTTCCGTGTGTTAATTCAATAAAGCAAATGTTTCTCTTGATAATAAGGGTATAAATATAGATATTTGTGTGTACCATAATTCAGGCAACAGATAATACGAAATAGTAACAGAGTAATCACGAAACGGAACAGCGGCAAGTTTTATAAAAACTTTAGTGCTTTTCGGTGCCTTAAAGAGATCAAAGAAACTTTGTTACCTATTTAAAGTATAGATGCTAAATTTAATAGGTAGAAAACGAGGGGTTTTTGGTTATTCTGCATAATATTTGATCATTTTTTTGGAATATATTTTTAATGAAACCTTCTTCCATTAGTCAAAATATCTCTGTCATCCTCGCATATCGATCTCCTGGAAGACATTTGATGGACGTATTTGTTGATTTAAAGTTGTGGTTCGATGACATTACTATCGTGGGGCCAGATTACCAAGAAATTTCAAATCAAATAAAAATCCTTGATGGTACATGGATAGAAAATGAATCGTGTGATATTCAGGATCTCTGGGAAAAGGGGATTCAGTCGAAAAATTCCACGTGGTACCTGCTACTGGAAGGAAGGGAGTACATTTCTACTGTATTGAAAGAATCTATACTTAAAATAATTAATTCGAATGAAAATCAATCAAGATGGTTTCCGATAAAACGAGAGATTTTTTTTCTTAAACAACGTCTAAAATATCCAATGGAATGGACTTATGATCCAAAACCCGGTTTATTGTTTGGCGGAAATAGAAAATTAAAGAAAATTGATTTTTTAAAAAACAGAGATGAGAAACCTTTGGAAGGGAAGTCAATTTATTTTGCAGAAAATAATGTGGCAGAAATAATTTCAAATAGCATGCCTCGTGCTGAGCGGATAGCATTAGACCTATATCGAATCTATCCAGATCTAAGCTTGTCTAACTTGATAATTAAAATAATAAAAATAGCCCCATTAAATTTTTATAAAAATTGGATTTTACGTAGAGGAATACGCGAAGGGTTTGAAGGGTTAGTATTTTCTTTACTAGATACTATAACTATAATTCTGGGATACATTAGATACCATGAAAAATATACTCGTAGTGGAAAGAAAATTGAGGATAATTTAGATTGCGTAAAAAAAATTTTAATTATTAAACTTAGAGGTTTGGGGGATGCGGTATTAGGAACACCTGTTTTGAAAAACATAAAGAAACTAATGCCAAATGTAAGTATATCGGTTGTTACATTTAATTTCAGCAAACCAATTTTTCAAAACAATCCTCATATTGATGAACTTTTTGGAATTTCTGGACAGCCTGAATCTAAGGAGCTTAATCATCTTATAAAATTATTAAACTCCAAGAAGTACGACCTGTTGATTAATTTGCATGCCAGAAATTTTTCATCAAAAATTGTAAAAAAAATTAAAGTACGGTGGAAAATAAATAGAAGTTATTTTCTTCGAGAAAAGTACTCAGATGTGTTAATTGGTTCAGACCATAACTTTGATAAATCTTCGATTGAAAGAGACTTAGATTGTCTGCGGGCAATTGGAATAAAACCTCAAGACAAAAACCCAGAAATTTTCTTAACGGAAGAAGAAATTAAATGGGCAGGTGATTTTATTATAAAAGAAAAAATTGACCAATCGAAAAGATTGATAATAATACATCCAACAACAAATAACAGTTATACAGATTGGGGGATTGATAGATTTATTTTGCTTGCCAACCAGTTAATACACAAAAAAGGCCACCAAGTTTTAGCTTGTTTTCCTGAAAAGGAAAAAGAAATTTCTGAGTTACTTGTTGAGAAATTAAAGGGGGTTTTTATACATGTTGGTTCGTTAAGAAAAAATATGGCCCTAATTTCGAAAGCGGATTTAATGATAGATAACTGCTCTGCTCCATCTCATATTTCATCAGCTTTAAAGATTAAAACATTAGTTTTAATGGGAGCTGACTATAAAAATATTTATAGAAATGAGGAAATTTACAAAAAAAATAGTTTCCTGTTTTACAAAAATGTTCATTGTCGGGATTCATTTTGGTCCCGTTGTCTTCCGCCAGATCCCTGTAAAAATAAGGTTTGCCTTGACCACTCTGTAGAAGATGTTCTAAAAAAATCTCTAGAGCTCCTCTATAAGTGATAGTGACTCATTTATCTAGTATCTTGTATTGTTTAATTTTAAAAAGGAAAAAACT
>JABHTG010000047.1 GCA_018697205.1 Nitrospina sp.
GTCATACTTTGGTGGTTGACCTTCAGGAAATCTTTTTTCTGTCTTTCATGAATTTGCTAATTTATTAAAAAAATGGTGCCGAAGAGAAGACTCGAACTTCCACCCCATTGCTGAGACATGAACCTGAATCATTTTAGAAACTAATTTGTCTACTGCAAAACAAATGGCAATGGATTGGTATGACGAATTACGGTTTAATCAAAAACAGGAAGTTCCAATCCATGGCATAACTTTCTTTCATGCATCCGAACAATTTAGATTATACCAGAAAAAACTAGTTTCAAGTGGAGAGAGAACTGCACGACAAGCAAGAACTGAATAAAAAATTCTTTAGATAAAAATATGAAATGGAAACGTGAATAACCTATGCTTGAAGGCAATTCTTTTATGCGCCAAATCTTTGAGACTTTTCCTGAAAAAACCAGATGGCATCCTAAAGTAATATTGAGAATAGTGTTATCTAAAACGTTTGCATTTTTTAGCAATAATAATGGAAATATTAGAACGCTTATATAGGATTTGTTTGACTTTAAGAGTGTGACTATGTAAGACTTCTCAAGTCATAATTACACTCTCCATTTGCTTTCTCATTGGAATTTTTATTAACTTTAATCTAGTGGTAAAATGAAGATACTGCTTATAGACCCCGCACGCCGTGATGATACCTGGACATTTCCGCCAATGTCTCTTTTGCTTGTTTCTATGGCAGCAAGAGCAGCAGGGCACGAGGCAGAAATAATAGATGTCCCCTACTTACTTGAAAAGTTTCCTGAAAAATACAGCTTATTGGACAACAGCATCTTCGATTATATCCTGAGTAAAGATTGCGATATATTGGGGTTATCGGGTCATGTAACCACTTATTTTTTTTATGATGCTTTTATTAGGAAGTATCGCACTATGAAAAAAGATATTCCCATAGTGGTCGGGCATTCTGTTGGCGAACCTAATATGGAGATTTGGGAAAAACATAATCCCGTGGACTACTTGGTCGAGGGACATGGGGAAGTGGTAGTACAGCGACTGCTAGATGCTTTAGAAAAAAAAGACTATGAGGCTGTTAGAAAAATCCCAGGTTTACACTATTTCAAGGATGGCCATTATCATAGGAATCCGGTCGAACATATAAGTGATATAGATAGTATTCCCTATTTAGATTATGACGAAGTTGATGTTGAGTATTATATCGAAGGATTAAGCAAGTGGTTGGTTGACGTTATCCCTGGTAATGAAGGTTGGGTTAAGCCTCGGACGTGGGAGGACGTTGTTCTACCTGGGTCCTTGCTTACCAAAGAAAAAGCTAGATTTCTACCGTTATTAACTAATAGGGGCTGTCCGTATGACTGTACATTCTGTTTTCATGCTCAGACCAAAATGCATTATAACTCAATAGATTACGTTATTGGTAATATAAAGTATCTTCGAAAAAAATATGGCGTCAACGCTATTATGATTCAAGATGACATGTTTGTTGTAGACCCAAAACGAACTATAGAACTCTGCGAAAAACTATACCAAGAGAACTTAGGCATTGCTCTTTTTGTATCAGGTGGGAAACCTAACCTCGTCACTAATGAAGTATTGGCTAGCATGAGAAGAGCTGGGGTTATTCGCTTTAGCTATGGAATCGAAACCGGTAGCCAAGATATGTTGAATATTATGCAAAAAAAATCAAAGGTAGACCAGAATAAAGTAGTGTTGGAAAACACAGAGAAAAATGGCATTGCCAGTTGGGCAAATATTTGTTTTGGAATGCCAGGAGAAAATCGCAAAACTATATCTGCAACTCGAGATTTTATGATTAACAATGAACTAACCACGAAGCGATTTTATAATTCTTGGGCTACTGCTTATCCTGGAAGTATCCTATACGATGAAGTAAAGCAGAAAGGTCTTATAAAAGATGCCCGGGAATATATTTTAAAAATTGGTAGCACTGAGAGGGTTGTTCTTAATTTTAGTGACTTGCCTGACAATGAACTGTACCGAAGGGTTTTTGAACTGAGGCGAGAAGTTGATATGGCTTATTTACTTAAAATTAAAGAATACAGAAAGTACTTTTTTAAGCTATTGGAAATAATTTTAGCGAAGTTTATTTTTATGCTGAGTGAGAAAAAACGGGAGAGTGTGAAGCTTTTCGTGAGAAAGATTCGCTTAAAAAATATGAATCGTGGGGTCAAGCGATCCAATGAGGATATAGAAAAATTTGCAAGCCTTCAAATGGATCTTTTAAAAAAAGGTGGTCTTGAGTAGAAAAGAACATTAAGGTAATGCGTTATGATTAAGTGGTTTTTGCACCTTCCTACCCTCGTCTCTGTAAGTCTTAATCTACGTTTATTGTATGGTGACCCCATCCGCTACTTTTCCACATTATCAACAGGGTTAATGCTATGGCTATCCAAAAATATATCGTGGGTTTTGTTGGTATCAGTCTTTTTTGTGCTGTTTCCTGCCTCTCAGAAAAATAAAAATCCTCTAAGTTCCTGAAATTATTGGTGCCGAAGAGAAGACTCGAACTTCCACGAGGTTGCCCTCACATGAACCTGAATCATGCGCGTCTCCCAATTCCGCCACTTCGGCATCTTAGTTTTAAATAACTTACAGTTTTAACCTAAATAATGAC
>JABHTG010000093.1 GCA_018697205.1 Nitrospina sp.
TCTTTTTCGGACAGCTAACTCATTGCTTTCTTGTTCTTTTTCTCCGAGAACAACCATGTAAGGGATCTTTTGTAATTGGGCTTCCCTGATTTTGAACCCAATCTTCTCATTTCGCAAGTCTTTTTCTACGCGAAACCCTTTATTTGTTAATTTTTTAAATACTTCATCTGTATATGCGTGATTTTGATCAGTGATTGGTAGAAGAATGACTTGAATTGGCGCAAGCCACAAAGGAAAGGCGCCGGCGTAATGTTCGACAAGGCAGCCAAAAAATCTTTCTAAGGACCCCATTAGTGCCCGGTGAAGCATAATTGGTCGAGCCTTCTGGCCATTTTCTTCGACATAGTTTATATCGAATCGCTCAGGAAGATTAAAGTCTACCTGGATCGTTGAAACTTGCCAGAACCTGTTAAGACTGTCTTTTATTTTGATGTCAATCTTTGGTCCATAAAATACCCCTTCACCGGGATCTATTTCATATCCCAACTTAGATTTTTCTAATGCTTGTTTGAGTGCATTAGTAGCTTGCTCCCAGTTTTCTTCTGATCCAACAAATTTATCCGGTCTGGTACTTAAGTAAATCTTATATTCATCGAATCCAAAGGACCTAAGGATGAGTAAGATAAGGTTAAGTACTTTGATGATCTCTTCTTCAATCTGGTTTGAGCGACAAAATAAATGTGCGTCGTCTTGTGTAAAGCCTCTTACTCTTAATAGGCCATGTAAAACCCCAGATCTCTCATAGCGGTATACTGTTCCAAGTTCTGCAAATCTCAAAGGTAAGTCTCTGTAACTACGCAACCGGCTCTTATATATCTGTATGTGAAATGGACAGTTCATAGGTTTCATGACATATTCCTTCCCCTCTATATCCATAGGTGAAAAGATATTATCTTTATAAAAATCCATGTGTCCGCTAGTTTTCCACATAGCTACTTTCGCTGCATGAGGGGAGTGCACCATCTCATAACCATTTTTATAATGTTCTTCTTTCCAAAAATCTTCCATTAGGCAGCGTATTCGTGACCCTTTTGGATGCCATAGAATAAGTCCAGGACCAACTTCATCAGTTACTGAAAAAAGATCTAGTTCTTTTCCCAATTTGCGGTGATCTCTTTTTTTAGCTTCTTCGAGGCGTTTTAGGTAAACTCGTAATTCTTTGTCCGTGTGCCAAGCGGTTCCATAAATTCTTTGAAGTACTTTATTGCGCTCATCCCCCCGCCAGTAGGCTGCAGACACATTTAATAGCTTGAACGATTTTAGAATTTTTGTGTTCTCAACGTGAGGTCCTCTACACAAGTCCGTGAACTCTCCTTGAGAGTATACGGAAATAGGCTCATCAGACTCAATATCGTTGATTATTTCACGTTTGAATGGTTCACCTATTTCATCGAACATCCTCAATGCTTCTTCACGCGGGAGTTCTTTACGAGTGATACTGAGACTCTCTAAAGATATTTCCTTCATGCGCTGTTCTATTTTTTCAAGATCTTCTAGGATAAAGGGGGACTCTCGGTAAAAGTCATAATAAAAACCATCCTCTATAACCGGCCCAATGGTGACCTGCGTGTCAGGATAAAGTTGCTTTACTGCTTGAGCCATCAAATGCGCGGTACTATGGCGAATTCTTTCAAGATCAATTTTGGGTTTTTGGTTTTCCATTAAATAGTTATGGGCTTATTTTTTCTTAATGCTATTCTTTAAATGCCTATATCTCAGAAAGTTTAGATGTCTGAAGGCATTCGATGCCTGCGTTGGACTAAAACGAACTTCTATAAAAGGTAAATTCCTTCAGGAATATAGGCACGGGCGGTTTCGAACCGCCGACCCCTTGCATGTCAAGCAAGTACTCTACCCCTGAGCTACGCGCCTAGATACGGAAGCTCATTCTATGGTTAATAGTGGGTTTGTCAAGTGAAAGATGAGCACTTTTAATTTATGAAAACAATTGTTTTATAAGGTTTAATGTCGATATTTTAATGAGTTAGGTTTTTCTAGATAGTCTGCCGAAGTACTTCTATGTAAGTGGGTGGGTTAAGGCTTTTTCTTTACACTTGATGTGAATCGTTATTAATTCTTTTTTAAGAGATTATAGAAACAAAGTTTATAAAATAAACATTTTTTTTAGAATTTTGTAACGTAATACTTAAATTAATCAAAGGTCTTAGGTGAATTAAAGCCAAGTAGAATTATGGTAGTTACGGTAGTGTTCCCCAAATTTAGAAAATAAGGCTCTCTCCTCAAGTTGAGCACGGATAACGTTCAGAGGAATGATTAGGAAAAAAGTATAAAACATTCCAAATATTGAGCCGCAGGCAAAAAATAATCCAAAATGAGTGAATACAATGCCTACGTAGATGGGGTGCCGAATAAAGCGATAAATCCCTTTCGCCACAATTGAGTTTGCTTCTGGTAATACCCTCAAAGCCTTGCCAAGGCAGGCCATTCCAGCGATCCAAATTGTCAAGCCCAACATTCCAATTGCTAGGCTGTATGGAACCAACTTTTCGTTGCCAAATCCAAAATTTTTAGGCAAGAAGAATACGATCAAAAGAGGTGCTAGATAAAGAGACGGAATTAAAAGATCCAAAATAAATTTTTGGTTTGGTGTCAAAAACTTTGTATTAAACACAATTTCAGCTCAATATATGTTTATTAAATGTTTCACGACCTTCTAATATTTCCATTTCTAAAGCAACTTTGAAAAGAGGAATGGTGATTGAACTTGAGTTGAGTTTAACAGCATCTTTTTCAGTTGTAAGGATAAGCTTAGCGCCTGATTTCCGCGCTGTAGCTTCGATGTATTTAAGGTCTGTTAGAGTGTATTCGTGGTGATCTGGAAATGGATGATAACAAACGACCCGCGCACCAGATTTTTCTAAAAGTTTTCTAAAATCATCTGGATTGGCAATTCCGGAAAAAGCAGCGACAGGTTGGTCCTGAAGTTTCGTAATATCAAAATTTTTTCCATCTAAATTTAAAAGAGAGTCTAGTCGCAAAGTAGATTTAACGAGAGGTAGGTTTTTGATTAATTGCTCGCTAATACCAGGTGGATAACTTGATCCTGAGTATCGGGTAATACATACGAAATCAGCACGACGCGCTTCCTTTTTTGGTTCTCGTAATTCACCGGCAGGGAAGAGTTGTCCGTTGCCAAAAGGCCGTTGATGATCAAATAACAAAATGTTCATATCGCGTTTCAGGGCCAAGTGTTGGAACCCGTCATCAAGGATTAATGTATCCACTCCAAAATGTTTTATTGCATAACGCCCTGTTTGGTATCGATCGCTACCTACTAGCACCGGAACATTTCGAAGTCTTTTGGCCATCATGACCGCTTCGTCTCCGGCAACTTCAGTTGAAAGTAGAATGTTTTTCCCATCGCATACGACATTAATTTCATTCTTGGAGTTTCCTCGATAGCCCCGAGAAAGAATCCCAGGTTTTCGGCCGTTTCCTCGAAGAATTTCTGCTATCATCATAACTACAGGAGTTTTACCTGTTCCTCCAAGAGTTAAGTTCCCAACGCTGATGACCCTGCATCCAAGTTTATGAGAGGGGAATAAGTCCCAACGGTATGCCCACATGCGAAAATAGTGGCCCCAGAGGTAAAAAAGTGAAAGTAATTTTAATACCAGATAAATTGGGAAATGGTAAAACTTCCGCTTAGGAGTAATAATCCGGTAATAAAGTCTTTCAAATTTCATAAATTAAAGTCGTCTATATCTTCAAATTGAGTATACTTCAACTTCTATGAGACTTATTTATCATACCATCATTGGATTTGCCATCCTAGTTGGCTTGCCTGCTATTGTCCTAGGAATTGTTTTTAGTAACAATTTTAGGTCTCATTTTTTTAAAAGGATTTTTGGGTATAAAGATTTTGGACCATTAACTAGTTGCATTTGGATTCATGCTGCTTCGGTGGGAGAAGTACGGATAGGAAAAACCCTCATTTCAAAATTAAAAGAAGAGGGGGAGGTGCGCCCAATTGTTTTGTCTGTATTTACTTCTGCTGGTTTTGATCAGGCAAAAAAAGAAAAAGTGGAGCACGTTTTTTTAATACCGCCTGATTTTTTAATTTTGATTAACTCTTTGCTTAACCACCTGTGTCCCGCAATACTTATTCTTATTGAAGCAGAAATGTGGCCTGGTCTTATCTGTGAGTGTAATCGCCGCAAGATACCGGTTCTTCTTGCTAATGGTCGTATAACTCAAAAATCAGCTGATCGATATAATTTGTTTTTATTTATTTTTAATGGGATAGCAGAAAGGGTATCTTTTTTTTCGATGCGTACAAAAAAAGATGCTGATCGTATACTAAGTTTAGGAGTTGATTCGAAGAAAGTTAGAGTGAATGGGAATATCAAATTTGATGTTCTTATGTCAGATGAAGAAGTTACTGAGGCAGAGCAAAAAAAATCCAACTGGTTGGTTTTTGGTTCAACACGACCTGGTGATGAAGGACCTGTGATGGAGGCAATTGTAGAATTATATGATGAGTATCCGACTCATCAGTTTGTTGTTGCCCCTCGACATTTAGGGAGATTGCATGAAGTTAAAGAATTGATGATGGCTTATGGGATTGAGTTTCAACTTCACTCCGAAAGATTGGGTTCTGAAAATCTTCGTCTAGTTTTACTCGATCAGTTGGGAGAATTGAACGGATATTACGCAAAAGCCTGCCTTGCATTTATTGGAGGCAGTTTTAATCCTAGATTTGGAGGACAAAATATTATTGAACCGGCATCTTATGGCCTTCCCGTTGTGTTTGGGCCATATATGAATAACTTTGAAGAGGAGTCGCGTTTATTAATAGAATCGGGGGGTGGAATTCAGATAAAAAACCCTAAAGAATTGTATGGCGTTTTGAACGAGTTGCTAGTAGACAAAAAAAAACGAAAAAACCTTGGGCAAAAAGCTTGGAAAACGGTTATCAAAAACCGTGGTGCGGTTAATAAAACTATTGAGTTGATAAATCGTTTGGTAAATTAGATTCTAAGAACTTTTTTATGATTTTTTTTTATCACTTATTTTCAGTATTTGCTATGTTGTTGGTTGTTCCATGCTTTGTTTTTTTTTCATTTTTTAGTAGAAATAAATGGCGCAGGCTTAATGACCATTGCGGTTTGATTTCTTTAAGTGACACGACAGAAAATGTTCAAAAGACTATCTGGTTTCACGCGCTATCTCTTGGAGAAGTAGTAGGAGTTACTCCTACCATTCGCCTTCTCAAGAAGAATAGGCCGCAAGACCGTATAGTTGTTTCAGTAACAACCGATTCTGGGTTTGAAGCAGCAAAAAAAAAGCTTTCGGATGTTGACGCAATATTTTTTTTTCCGCTTGATTGTTTTCTGTTTACTTGGACCGCGATCAAAAAGATCAATCCAGATTTGTTTGTGTTAGTTGAAACAGGATTCTGGCCTGGGTTTATCCACCTTTTATATTTAAAAGGGATTCCTGCATTATTATTCAACGGTCGAATTTCTTCTCGTTCAATGCGAAAATACAAGATATTCGGTTCTTTTTTTTCGAAGCTATTCAATAGATTCTCTATGTTGTGTATGCAAAACCCACACAGCAAGAATAAACTGGAATCGCTTGGCATCGAAAAGTCGCGCCTAATGGTGGTTGGAGACCCGAAGTTCGACATACTTTCCAATCCTTCTCAAGAAAGACAAGCTAAAGTTCGCCAAAAACTTTGTATTGCTCCACTTTCCATGATTTGGGTGGCTGGAAGTACACATGAAGGAGAAGAGGAAATCATACTCGAGGTCCATGCTAGGTTAAGGAAACAATTTGGAAACTTAATTCTGGTTTTAGCTCCGCGCAGACTTGAAAGATGTGTACGTGTTACGAATATAATTAAGTCAAAAAAAATCAACTTTGTTCGCCGGTCTGACCAACTGGATAAAAGCGATCATGACTTTTCGGTCCTTTTGTTGGACACGATAGGTGAGTTAGTGGAGGCTTATTCAATCTGTGATATCGCTTTTGTGGGAAGAAGTTTAGTGCCCCCAGGGGGTGGACATAACCTAGTTGAGCCGGTTTCTCAAGGCAAACCAGTTTTGTTTGGACCGTTTGTAGAAAATAACCAGCATAACGCAGAGGAATTGATTAAAAGTGGAATAGGAACTCAGGTAAATAATGCAGACGAAATGGAAGGGTCGGCCAAAAAATTATTATCAAGCCAAACTGAACGAGCAAAATTAAAAGGTAAGGCAAGGGGATTTATACTTCATCACCAAGGCGCATCCCGCCGTATGGCTAATCTGATTGAGGCACAACTAATAGAACTAAATACTATTGATTAAGTTGCTTTCGACTTGTTACCAAAATTACAAAGGAAGATAGTAGGAATGCTGGAACGAGTTCGTAAATGATAGTGTCAGATAGTCCTAGTATCTTCCAGATAATCGTAGTAAAAAATCCAACTAACATGCCAGCGATCGCTCCATTTCGAGTTATTTTTTTTGAGTATAGTGTAAATAAAATTACAGGACCAAAGCTGGCGCCAAGCCCTGACCAAGCAAAAAGAACAAACCAAAAAACTATACGCGTGTCCATGAGTGCCACCAGCATGGCACCCAGTCCGATCAATACTATAATGAGTCGGCTAATTGAAAGAATTTGATTTGAGGTCAATGAAGTATGAATAACTTTGCTGAAAATATCGTGTGCTACCGCAGACGCAGCCACAATGATTTGGGATGAAACTGTAGACATAATTGCAGCTAGAACACCAGTTAATACTATGGCAGACAGGAAAGAAGGAAGTAAACTCTCAGCGGCAGTTGGAAACAAATGTTCAGCATCAGCTAAATCTGGGAATATAATCTGACCACATATACCAAGAAGAATCGCTGAACTATATATTAATATTCCCCAGCTAAAAGCTATCCACATGCCTTGTTGAATGGTTTTGGAGTCTTTCGCTGCCATATACCGGGTGATTACGTGCGGTTGACCGGGGTAACCAAGCCCGATTCCTAAGAGGCCAACCATTGATCCCAAAAAAATGGGTATCGTTTTTCCTCCCATCCAAGTAAGAGCTGCTGGAGCAGCTTCGTTAACTTTTTGAGTTATTGCAGAGAATCCCCCTAATTCTATTACTGCAGCTAGTGATAATATTACCAATCCAAAAACCATAATAAGTCCTTGAATAAAATCAGTCCAAGCTACGGCTCGAAAACCACCCATCATAGTGTAGATTATAATAATAGTGCCTCCGATAGGAATACTAACAAGATGCGGAATGTCAAAAATAGCGTCAAAAGTTTTTCCAATGGCTAGAAATTGCGCTGCAATGTAGGCTACCATGCAGGCAAAAATTATAATTACGGAAATTATTCGTATAAGATGAGTATCATCAGAAAAAAATGTTTCAAAATAATCGGGGATAGTAAGAACTTCTTTCTCTCGGGAATATTTCCGTAATCGATCGGCAACAAAAAACCAATTTAATGCGTACCCTAAAAGACAACCAGGAAAAAACCATAGTGCGGAGAGCCCGTCCTTATATGCAAGACCAACAGTTCCAATTACTGCCCAAGCGCTTTCAGAGCTGGCAGTTGAAGAGATGCCCGTAACCCATGCTTTTAGAGATCGGTTGGCGAGAAAAAAATCAACCGGAGAGGAGGTGTTACGGGATACGATATAGCCAATCCATAACATAATTCCCGCATAAAACATAAATATCGCTGCAGTGACTCCAGAAGTATCAATCATAACATTAAGAATTGTAACATTGAGCAAATCTTAGTAAAGGTGGTACCGAGGTTTTTTATCCGAGGTAGTGGCATTTGAGAAGCTCGATTTTTTAGATAAAGTTCGTTACTATGTCGTTTTCTTAAGAGATGAGTCTTATTTTCTTACAGCCTTAATTTTTAATTTATATCAAATCAATTAATGTCAAAGTACGATTTTAAATCTATTGAAGTAAAGTGGCAAAACTATTGGGAGGAGAATAAGTCCTTCGAAGCTGAACGCAATTCTTCAAAAAAAAAATACTATCTATTAGAAATGTTTCCTTACCCGTCAGGAAGAATCCATATGGGTCATGTGAGAAATTATGGAATTGGAGATGCGATTGCTCGATTTATGCGTATGAAAGGCTTTAACGTATTGCACCCGATTGGTTGGGATGCATTTGGGTTGCCAGCTGAAAACGCTGCTATTCAGAATAAATCACATCCCGCTCAGTGGACAGAAGATAATATTGCTGCAATGCAAGTGCAATTAAAAAGTTTAGGGTTAAGTTATGACTGGAGCAGGGAGATAGCTACTTGTCGCCCGGAATATTACCGTTGGAACCAATGGTGTTTTCTAAAATTTTATGAAAAGGGGCTGGTGTATCGTAAAAAATCACAAGTTAATTGGTGTACTTCTTGTAATACAGTTTTGGCGAATGAACAGGTAGTTGAAGGATGCTGTTGGCGTTGTGACAGTGAAGTAGAAGATCGTCATCAAGAAGGTTGGTTTTTTAAAATAACAGATTATGCAGATCGTTTGCTGGAAGGCTGCGATCGGTTATCAGGGAAATGGCCGGAGCAGGTGTTGACAATGCAAAGCAATTGGATTGGGAAAAGTCACGGTGCTGAAGTTGACTTTAAGTTAAAAGGAAAAAATGAAGTTGTTAAAGTTTTTACAACTCGCCCAGACACTCTTTATGGGGCAGCATTTATGGTGTTGGCGCCGGAACACCCGCTAGTAAAGAGATTATCTCTTGGTACAAAACAGGAGTCAGTGGTTGGTAAGTTTATTGATAATGTGAAGCAGGAAGATAAGGTTACACGCACCAGTGAAACAGGAGAGAAAAGAGGAGTCTTTATTGGATCATATGCAGTGAACCCTCTAACAGGTGAAGATATCCCAGTATGGACTGCAAATTTTGTGTTGATGGGTTATGGGACAGGAGCAATCATGTCTGTTCCTGCTCATGATCAGCGTGATCTAGATTTCGCGCTTAAGTATGACCTTCCTGTTCGCATAGTTATTCAACCTGCAGATAGGCCTCTAGATGAATCTATCATGAAGGTAGCATTTTCTGCTAACGGCATCATGGTAAATTCGGGTTCGTTCAATGGACTTCCCAGCGATGTAGCAAAAAGAAAAGTGTGCGACTATCTCGAAGAAAAAAAAATTGGAAAGGCCTCGATAAATTTTCGCTTACGAGATTGGGGGGTGTCCCGCCAAAGGTACTGGGGTACACCGATTCCGGTTGTCCAATGTGATGAATGTGGATTAGTGCCGGTTCCAGAAGGACAACTTCCAGTATTATTACCTATTGATGTTGACCTAGGTGATCGAGGTCAGTCACCTCTTAAAACACTGGATAAATTTTATTCAACACAATGTCCTTTATGCGGTAAATCAGCGCGAAGAGAAACAGACACTATGGATACCTTTGTATGTTCTTCGTGGTACTTTAATCGATATACATCACCAGGTAGTAAACAATCTGCTTTTAATACAAAAGATTTAGACTACTGGATGCCGGTAGATCAGTATATTGGTGGGATAGAGCACGCTATCCTCCATTTACTTTATGCACGATTTTTTCATCTTGTGTTTAAAGACTTAGGTTTCGCAAAATCTGATGAACCGTTTGATCGCTTGCTTACCCAGGGTATGGTTATTAAGGATGGTGCTAAAATGTCGAAATCGAAGGGCAATGTTGTTGATCCTGAAGAAATTATTCAGAGTTATGGTGCTGATACAGCTCGGCTCTTTATTTTGTTTGCCGCTCCACCTTCAAAAGATCTTGAGTGGAACAGTCAGGGAGTAGAAGGTTGTTATCGTTTTTTAAAACGTGTTTGGCGAATTTTTAATGAATTTTTAGATGATATAAAATTAGCTGATTCCATTCCTGAAAACTTTGAAATTAAATCGAAAGAATTGCGGGAATTGAGGCGTGTAACACATGTGACAATTGGTCGTGTGACAGATGATATTCAAATAAGAATACAGTTTAATACAGCTATTTCAGCGGTCATGGAGTTTGTGAATCACCTTTATGCTTTCCGGGATTATTGGGTTTTGGTTAAAGAAAATAACGATGAAGCCAGATCTTTAGTTAGGCAAAGTTTTGACACATTGATTCTTCTTCTTTCACCCTTTGCTCCTCATATTTCAGAGGAAATGTGGTCATTGCTGGGTCATAAAAAATCAATAGTTCAAGCTGAGTGGCCAGTATTTAATAAAGATTTTACGAAAACAGAGGAGTTGTTAATTGTAATTCAGTTAAATGGCAAGGTGAGACAGCGGATTCTGGTTTCATCGAGTGCAAGCCAAGAAGATATTAAGCGTTTGGCTCTTAATGATAGTAAGATAAAGGAGCAAGTAAAAAGTCAGGAAATAAAAAAAATAATTGTGGTTCCTGGCAAGTTAGTTAATATTGTGATGGAATAAAGAGATGAATTTTCTTCGCAGTACTTTTTGTTTTCTCTTGGTTATTTTGGTGTCCTCAAGCTGCGGGTATAATCTCGCTGGTTATGGATCAGCTCTTCCTCCTCATATTCGCGCCATCTCTATCCCTGTGTTTAAAAATTCTTCGAGTGAACCAAATATTCAAAAAGACGCAACGGATGCAATTCGTCGTGCTTTTATCTCTGATGGTCGCCTCAAGGTAATGAGTAGCAGCAAGTCCGACCTACTCATGCGTGGAACTTTGATGAATTACCAACTACGAGGTGTTGCATTTAGCTCAGAAGATTCGGCAGAGGAATATATTGTGCGCCTAGGTATTCAAGTTGAGGCTTATGATCAAATTAAAAAGAAAATAATTTTTAACCAAAAATTTACTACTCAATGGAATTATAGATCTACCTCTAGTGTGGTCGATTCTGAATCAGCAAAATATACAGCACTTAAAGAAGCATATAAAGATCTTGCTGATAGGTTAGTAAGCATCACAATTGAACAATTTTAATTAATAGATAATGCTGATTAACAAAGTACTTCATAGCATTAAGGCAGGGGAAATTTCCCCATTCTATTTTCTTTACGGGGCAGAAAGTTTTTATCGTATTGAGGTAATCAAAGCACTTAATCAGAAGCTAATCTCAACAGACAATAAAGATTTTAATTTAGAGGATTTTGAGGCTCGTGAGTCATTAGTTGGTGACTGGATAGCGGCGGCAAAGACATTACCGTTTTTAGGAGGGAAAAAGCTTGTTATTGTTAGAAATTTACACGAGGTTATTTTGGAAGAAACTGATCAAAAAGCACTGCTTCAATATATTGCAGCGCCAGAATTAGATTCTTGTTTAGTGATAACAGCAGATAAGGCAGATCAAAAAAGAAAGCTATACAAAAATCTAACAGCTCAACAGGGTGCATTGCCTTGTGAAGCTCCACAAGAAGCAGCCCTTTTCACTTGGGTGAAAAATAGAGTTAGCTCTTTCGGTTATGATTTAAGCTTAGAAGCTGCTCGAAAAATAGTAGATAAAGTTGGAGCTAAACCAGCAATCTTGGCGAAAGAACTTGAAAAGTTGATGACATATGCAGGAAAAGAAAAAAAAATTACAGAGTCCATGGTGGAAGACCTTATTGGTGAGATAAAAATGGAAAATGCTTTTTTATTGACAGAGGCTCTTAAGAACAAAAAAGTAGAGAAAGCACTACTTGTATTGCAAAAGCAGCTAGGCCAGGGGGACGAACCGATAAAAATACTGGGTTTGATTGCTTGGCAAATTAGGACATTGTGGGAAGTTAAACACTATCAGGATGAAAAATATGGAACACAAAAAATAGCCAAACAAATGGGAGCAAAACCATTTTTAGTTGAGAAGGCCATGCAATATACACAAAATTTTAATAGATCACAGTTACGGAAGAGTATGAAGTATTTGTTTGAAGCAGATAGAGAACTTAAAACTTCCGGGAGAGACCCTCAGGGGATTTTAGAGACATTACTTTTTCGAATCTGTTCAGCTTGAGGCAGATAATTGATAAACTTTTTTTGCTAGACCAGAAATTTTACGGGAAGCAGCACGTTTATGCATTACTCCCTTGGCAGCATTTTTCCCAATTATCTTTGATGCTTCCTTCAGGGAATTCTGAGCATCTTCAACACTTTTTTCTTCTATAGCTGTTAGAACACTCTTTATTACGTTTTTAGTTTTAGAGCGCACGACTTTATTTCGTTCGTTTCGTTTTTCGTTTTGCCTGATCCGTTTAAGTGCAGATTTATGGTTAGCCAAGAAGCTCTCCTGAATGAAAAGGTTTGATCTCTATAATAATATAATCCCATAAAATACTTTATTTTATAAGAGTTTGTCAAGCGGTAGATGAACTAAAATATACAAATTTTAATAAACTATGTATTCAGATTCTATTATTTGCTGCCCATTGCAAGAAGCCAGCTTCTATTTCGTTATTAGAAGTATCGATATTCTATAGATTAAACGGGATTATTAATGAAGGGCTTGCAAAAAAATTAATACCAAAACTAAGGCAGGTTTGTGGATAAGCTATTTTTTTTGGGAAAAGTAGTGTTTGAAAAAAAATACTATAGGTCAAGATACTTTTTTATCAGTGTGGACTCTAAAATATTTTTATTGCCATTCGCAAGGTCGTGAGCGTGCTTAAAAAATTCTTTTGCTTTTTCTTGATTACCTTTCAAGTGTCGCATTAACCCAATATTAAAATAAATTTCTCCAGTAGTGCTATCTGCAACATTAGCTTGAGTGAATTTGATCAAGGCTTCTAAATACGCACCCTTGTGGAAATGCTCAATCCCCTGATTATTATGTAATTTTGCTGAAGGTTCTGCGGCTGTTGGTAATAGTAGGGGGGTCTCAGTAGTTTTGTTGCAATTGGTTATGATTAATGTGATTAGCAAAGTTAAAATCAAGTTCTTCATGATAGGTTGTTTAAGGAAGATGATATTTAGTTTGATAGCAGGTTAAAGTTAATATGATGGTAAATTAATTAAGTCCGAACATTGATGGATAGCGAAGAGGTTCCTTTGTGCAGAAACTATGGAACATATATGTAGAATAAAAAAAACTCATGCTATCTTTGAAGACATGGAATTCCGTTCTTTCGTATTGTGCTAGGGCATAACCTAGATAATAAAAGTACCTAACTATTCGATTAGGAACCATTTTTATGCAGGGCCTAGCCATGTATGCCAATCGTCATTAATGGAACCTTTTTTTTTATATCGTTTCATGGCGTCTTTGCAGTGGCATGTTCGTTCGGTTCTTGACAGATTTAGAAATGTTCCAGCAAGGATACTGGGGAAGCGAGAAATAGATTTTTCAACCTGCATTTTCTCTTGATTAGTTTGCATGCCTTCAAACAACTCCCCAGGTTTAAATTCTCGCGAAATTGTGCCCTCGGCAAAGTTGGTTAGGTAGCAAATAGATGCGTAACATATTTCAAGTTCACGGGCGAGAAAAAGTTCTGGCACAAGGGTCATTCCAACGAGATCACCACCATTTAAACGAAACTTTCTGATTTCAGCCGGAGTTTCGAGTCTTGGGCCTTCAGTGCAGATATAAACCGCTTGTTCATAATGAGAGAAACCAAGTGATTGCATTGAGTCATGGACTACGTGTTGGATTTGAGGACAAAAGGGTTTATCTTGGCGAATAAAACCAATACCGTTGTTTTTAAAAAAAGTGGTTTCACGATTTTTAGTTTCATCTATTACATCACTGGGTATTGCATAATCACCCGGTTTAAAAGAGGTATTAATTATTCCTGGGCCAGACCAAGAAATAATGCGTTCAACACCACATTCCTTTAGGGCGTAAATATTAGCACGATAATTAACAAAGGGGGCTGTGATTGTATAGTCTTTTTCTCCATGCCGTGAAAGAAATAAATATTCTAATTTACCGGCCCGAAAATGATGAACAGGTGCGCTTTTGCCAAAGGGAGTTTCTAATGTAAAGGTCTCTACATTTTCTCCAAGGGTTTCATTAGCAAGTAAGTCGTATGCACCGCTTCCACCTATAACACCAAGTGAAACCGAAATAGGGGTTTGTCTAGAAGGATTCTTCATTAGCCTAAATAAGATTTGATATCGTTTACATAATGGCTTGCCGATTTGATGATCGAATGGATTTCATTGTCAGCTAATTTACGTTTAACTTTTGCTGGTGAACCCATTACCATATTACCAGACTCTATGACAGTATTTGGGGTTACAAGAGAGCCAGCACCAATTATGCAGTTTTCTCCAATATTTGAACCATCCATTACCGTTGCGCCCATACCTATTAGACAACGAGACTCAATAGTGCAGGCATGAAGGGTGGCGTTATGTCCAACGGTTACATCGTCTCCAATGATGAGTGGATATTTTTCGCGAGCGACATGAAGAACACAACCGTCTTGAATATTTGTGCGTTTTCCAATTTTAATATAATTAACATCACCACGAATCACGGCATTGAACCAAATGCTACTTTCCGCACCTATTATTACATCGCCTATTACTAAAGCACTGTCAACAATATAGCTTGATGAGTCAGTTCGGGGTATTTTGTTTTGAAATGCTAAAAGCATTTTAAATATTCAGAGTTTATTAGTTTTTAAAAACCTAACTATTTCCAAAAAAGCACTTAAAATAATTCTAAGGTTAAATACAAACTTAGGGTTTAGAATTTATTCAGTCTATAGAAGCTAAATATGAACTTTGCATGACATCGTAACATTTTTTTGCCAGAATTTTTCGATCAACTTCCCCTTCAAGGGAGGGTAAAATTTGGATCGTTACATCCAATTGTTTTTGTTTTAGAAGTCTAACAAGGTGAGTTAAAAAATTAATATTATACCAACAGGCAATGGATGGTTTTTTGTTGTCATGGTAGCGAATCACAACAGGTACTATTGGTTTTTCCAATTGAACAGCTGCTTCAAAGTGAGAGGACTTAAATGGTAAAATGCTCTTACCGTCAGTAGCCTGTGCTTCAGGAAAAAGGATAACAGAACACTTCGCCTTCAAGCGATACTGAATCTGGTTAACTGTTGAACGCACTTGTTGTTTTCTGTTTCGGTCGACGAAAATAGTTGCTCCAAGTTGAGTTAGCCAGCCCATACCAGGCCATCTTTTGATTTCTGATTTAGCTACAAAAAAAGATGGGAAACATGCACCCATAACAAAAATATCTGGTACCCCCACGTGATTTGCAATGATAAGAGACCCTGGAACAACTTTCGGTCCATGGGACACCTTCACTTTAATGTTAAAGAATAAACACGAACATTGTGCCCACAATTGTAAAAAAAAAATTACTGTTCGATAATAATTTGCTTTAGAAAAAAAATAAATAAAAAGTAATCCTAAGCCTAACAATCCAAAAAAAAGATATATTGGGATTAATAGGATAATTCTTGTTATAGCGAGTAGGTATTCCATGGCAGTTTTAGAATGTCTCATTGGTTTTCTTTTTAATGCCAAGCATATCAGTTAATAGTATTCGGGAGATATTATTTACCATTGATAGTGCTACCTCCGAGGCTTTTAATTCTGGGGCAAAGTTAATGTTAAAAGAAGCGGTTAATTTTTCTGCGATATGGGACCATGCCACTTGACTTTTTAGGATGCTGTAATGAATTTTATCGATGCCATAGAACGGTTTCATATCATCAATCACACTTATCCTCTGACTAGAGGACTCTAGAATAAACTGATTGATAGACTTAATATTGTTTGAGGCTTGAGAATATGATACTGGACTATTTGGAAAATAAATCTTCCGGAGAATGTTAAAATAGAGTTCACTAATATCATTGTCGAGGTCTACAGGAATTGAAGTAATAAAAATATTTGTTTCAAACGTGTCTAAAAAGTTATAGAGGTATTGAAGGCCACCAATTATCTTATCTGGTGAAGCACCGTACATAATGTCATTACCAATATCTGTGATAAGGGCCACTATCTGTTGATTTTTAATCCTTTTCTTTCGGAGCGCTTCAAAAATACCACTATCGAGAATCGGAGAATAGACTGCATTAAGTATTCCTCCGCGACTGACATAACCCCTTCCTGGGCCCATAGCATGTAAAAAAAAAGTTTCTCTTGGAAGCATACATTTTTTGATGCAAAGTTTTAACCCATCCAGAGAACGAGCAAGATTACTTGCGCCAAGGAAAATAAAAAGTATAGGGTTTTCTGCTTGATCTTTAGTCGAAGTTGTTAGAGGAGGGGGAAACGACATATATTTTTGAAATTACCTATTGTTTCTCAGTAATCAGGGAAGTTACTCAACAGGAATAGGACTAACATAGATTTCACGGGGCCTAACCCCATCGGAGGGTCCTACCACACCATCTCGCTCCATCATTTCGATAATGCTTGCGGCGCGATTGTAGCCTATTCGTAATCTTCGTTGAATATAGGAGATTGAAGCTTGTCGGTCTTTTGCGACTATGGCCAATGCTTCATCATATCTTTCGTCATACTCCTCAGCGTTCTCCGTTTTTTCTTTGTCAGTTGCAGCAACTTCAAAAATTTCTTCTTTATAATTAGGTTTTTTTTGTTCTTTAATAAAACTTATAATCTTTTCGATTTCATCGTCACTTACCATTGCACCGTGAATCCTTAATAGACGGTGAGTTCCTGGAGGCATGAATAGCATATCTCCTTTCCCAAGAAGTTTTTCTGCTCCCATTGCGTCAAGGATAGTTCTAGAATCAACTCGAGATGTAACTTTGTAGGAAATACGAGATGGGAAATTTGCTTTAATGATCCCAGTTAAAACGTCAACTGAAGGGCGCTGAGTAGCAACAATTAAATGAATTCCGGACGCGCGGGCCATCTGAGCAAGCCGTGTGAGCGCTTCTTCTACACCCTTTGAAGCAACCATCATAAGGTCGGCCAGCTCATCTATGACAATCAAAATATAGGGTAGTTTTTCTGGGGGTTCGATCGGCTTATCGCTCTCTATCGCGGATTCTTCAAGTTCCCTTTCATGAGGTTTGATATTTTTCTTATTATCCTGTTCCCACTGGCTGAGTTTTTTTTCGTATTCTTTTTGTTCTTTTTCCATTTTTACATTGAATCCAGTGATATTGCGAACACCTACTTTGGCCATTAACTTATATCGGTTTTCCATTTCATCTACAGCCCAGGATAAAGCAGCGGCAGCTTTTTTCGGGTTTGTCACAACCGGCGCAATAAGGTGAGGAATTCCGTCGAAAATTGAAAGTTCTAACATTTTTGGATCGACCATTATCATTTTAACTTCATCAGGTGTAGCATTAAGAAGAATACTGCAGATCATTGCATTTAACCCAACGCTTTTACCCGCTCCGGTAGAACCAGCCATTAAAAGATGAGGGATTGTAGCCAGGTCCTGTACTACAGGTTCACCAATATTATCTTTTCCTATGACCATCATTAGCTTTGAATCTGACTCAACAAATTCTTTAGAAGTTATTACTTCTTTAAATGAAACAACTTCTTTTTTAATATTAGGAATTTCTATCCCTACGACAGGTTTTCCTGGGACTGGAGCAAGAATACGTAGGCTAAGCGCTCGCATGGCAAGCGCAAGGTCGTCACTCAAGGAGAGAATTCTGCTCACTTTTATTCCTGGGGCAGGCTCAAACTCATATAAGGTGATGACTGGTCCCGGAAGAACCTGTACCACCTTCCCTTCCACACCAAAATCAGCTAGTTTGCGCTCAAGTATAGAAGTGCTGACTAGAATCTCTTTTTTTATTTCATCTGAATTTTCTGTCGGTAGGGGGTTATTTAGTAAGTTAACAGATGGGATTTGGTAATTTCCATTTTCAGGTGAAGGGGGTTGCTCTTCATTCACAACAAAATCGACAATTTTCTTATTTTTTCGAGGGACAATAATAGGAGCTTGAGTTGATTCTATTGTTTTTTCAGGAAGTTTCGCTCTGGTTATAATTAATGGTTCGGTTGGCACAAATAGTTCGTCAGTTTTTTCTTCAGCAATTATAGAAGACTCACGAACAGTAGTGATCCAATTTTTCCCTATAACTTTTAAATTATTAAACAGTCGTAATAATTTACCAATGCTCGTTCCTAGAAGTTTGCCTATTATATCAAGTGTGGAGTTTACAGTTTTTCCTGTCATGGCAAGTAGTGAGATTAAAATCATGGTTACCAGAAAAATAGTAGCACCGGTATTGCTTAACCAAATGACTAGAAATGTTCCTAGGGCTGCACCCGTGAGACCTCCTACTTGAGCGTAATTTTTAAAAATAGGATCAGAGTTCATCTGGATTGCACACAATGCACACAATCCCGTAAGTAAAAAAATTCCAGAAGTTAAACGAAGTGGCCAATGATTAAATTCTTTTCCTCTTATACAGGCCCATCCAATAATCAGGGTTATAATGGGAAAGAAAAACGCACCACTTCCGAAAAGTTGAACTAACCCATCAGAAATATAGGCGCCAATCAGACCCCCGGAATTTGTGACCACTTTCTGAGAAGAAAGAGATGTGTTCATCGACGGATCTGTCGGGGAATAGGTTGCTAAAGATATGATAGTGAATAAGGAAAAGGCGAAGACAGCTATTCCCAAAAAATCGCGAATAAATATAGACGTTTTTTCATTCATGATATGTTGTTCTCAGAGGGGTTTGATTTGCTAAACGATATGAATTATCTTGAAGCACTGTGTCTTTTTTCCAGTTGCTGTCAATTTTTGGATAATCTAGCGTAAAGTGGAGCCCACGACTTTCTTTACGTTGCAAAGCACTCATGATAATGATGTGAGCGGTCAGAGCTATGTTTCTTAATTCTAATGTATTTTTGGTAATTGTGAACTTCCAGTAATATTCTTTGATTTCGTCAAGAAGTAATTGAATGCGTCTCTCAGCACGACGTAGTCTTTTATCCGAGCGCACAATACCAACATAATTCCACATAATTCTTCTGATTTCGTCCCAATTATGAGAAACGACAACTGATTCATCGCTATCAACTGCGCTGCCGCAATCCCAACTAGGTATATTATGAGGAATTGTATTGCTGAATGACTCTGATCTAAGTAACAAGGAAGCCTTAGAAACAGCTCGGTTTGATAATACAAGCCCCTCTAAAAGGGAGTTGGAAGCCAGCCTATTAGCGCCATGAAGTCCAGAGTAACAAACTTCACCACTAGCAAAAAGATGACGAATATTTGTTTGGCCATTAAGATCGACCAAAACTCCTCCACAAGTATAATGAGCAGCAGGCACTACGGGGATAGGTTTTTTAACCATATCAAATCCGAACTGCAGGCAGGTTTGATAAATATTCGGAAAACGTTCGCGGATGCGATAACCTTCTATATGAGTAATATCTAGATAAACGCAGTCATCGCCACTTTTTTTCATTTCGTGGTCTATGGCGCGTGCCACAACATCCCTTGGTGCTAGACATCCTAAGGGATGATAATTCTCCATAAAAGTATGTCCATTTTTCAATCGCAGTATTCCACCTTCTCCACGTATTGTTTCAGATATTAAAAATGATTTTGCTTCAGGGTGATATAAACAAGTAGGATGAAATTGAATGAATTCCATGTTGGCTATTTTTGTGCCGGCGCGGTAAGCCGCCGCAATGCCATCACCCGTAGCAGTATCTGGGTTTGAGGTATAAAGATAAACTTTCCCAGCACCTCCACTAGCTAGTAAAGTGACTTTGCTAAGAAAAGTTTTTACATGCTTTGTATTTACGTCAAGAATATATGCTCCAAGTGCTTCATCTTTAGAGGTTCCAGGTTCCACTTTAGAGTCTAATCTGCCGAGAGTAATAAAATCGACTAGCATATGGTGTGGGAAAACCGTTATATTTGGTTTTCTATCAATTGCCTCAAGCATAGCGCGCTCTATTTCTCGTCCAGTAAGGTCATTAGCGTGAAGAATTCGATCTCTGGAATGCCCTCCTTCACGACTTAAATGGTAGTCTTCACCTCTACGTGTGAACTTAACACCCAAGTCAATTAGTTCTCTTACATAGGACGGTCCTTCCCTACAAATAATGCGAACAACATCTTCACGGCACAATCCACGGCCGGACTCTATTGTGTCATTAGCATGTAGTTCAAATGAGTCATCATCGGTCATGACAGAGGCTATTCCACCTTGCGCATACAAAGTAGCGGATTCATCTAGTTCGTCTTTACTGACAATTGCTACCGATCCAAACTGGGAGGCTTTGAGGGCAAAAGTTAGCCCAGCGATGCCACTTCCAATAACTAGAAAATCTTTTTCAACTATCATAATTTAAATTATAAATGCTTTATCCTTTGTTTTCAATAAGATAATAGGGTGGGAGAAGGATGACCTCTTGCATCTACCTCTTGGTAAATTAAGGATCGTAAAATAGTTTTATAAAACTTGAAAAGGATTTTTAGGATTAAAAAAATGGAATGAATAAAAGAAAAAAATAATACATAAGTCTACGACTATTTTATATTAGCGAATATTGCCTTTTTCATCGATAGCGTAGATTTTGTCACTACTATTATGTTTTGCTGTTGCTTGAAAAATTTTTTTTGTTTCCTTTCCAGGTGTTATGGTCATAACTACATTAGAAGATTGAATGAAGCCATTGGTCTTTTCTTTAGCGATGTCCAAAGAGCATTGTATGGTAATGTCATTTAACCAAAATTTTTTACAGGCCTGATAAATTCTTTCTAGATTGTCCTTTGACTCTCTATCATGCCTGACCTTTTTAAAATTCTCTAACTGAGGAGTAGCTATCGCTGCTAGAATGCCGATGATAACTAGTAAAATTAATAACTCTAAAAAACTAAAACCCATAGTATTTTTTTTTCGATCTAATTTTGATAGCACGCTTAACTCCCTAGTTGAATGAAGTTAGTTAAAAATTTAAAAAAATCACTAATACATTAGTAGTGTTTGGGGTGAACTGTTAAATATCACATTAGATATAACCCGATAGCAGAGTAAAATCATTTAATTTTAAAGTCAACGTCTCAGAGGCGGGTCATATTCTACGTTAGCCAATATATCAGACTAGGACGTGGAGAAATTTGAAGGTATGGTTATTTTTATTAAGCCGGCAGTTTTTGCTTAATTATTTATAAAGACTTTAAAAAGAACAGAAGTACGCAGAAACTAATATCAGAGAGTTAGCCGTTTAAGGAAGGAAAGTGAATAAAGAAAAACATCAAATAGGAATATTGGGTGGCAGTTTCGATCCTGTGCATCTGGGGCATATTGGTTTAGCAAAAGAAACACGTGAAAAGTTTAACTTGAATCAGATTCTATTTATACCTGTTTTCCAATCACCTCATAAGTCTCATTTCCCCATGACGTCGACCCTTCACCGTATGGAAATGCTAAGGTTGGCCCTTAAAGATAGTCCCTATTTTAGTGTTTCGGATATAGAAATACGAAGAGAAGAAACTTCATACACTATCGATACATTAAACTTTTGTGAATTAACATATCCAGAGAGTGAGTTATTTCTCATAATAGGATATGACAATTTATTAGAATTAGATTCATGGAAAGACTCATTACGAATTATGGAAAGATATAATATCTTGGTAGCTTCTCGCCCAGGTATAAAATCAATTTCATCAGAAGAAAAAGTTTATAGAATGTTTAATGGAGCTTCCCCGTATTGCTCAGGTGAAATAAAAAGTGGAAATCTAGAATTTTTCCACAAAGAAAAAGAAACTAGCTTGGTAGTATATGATATTAGCCCGTGGAATATTTCTTCAAGTATTGTTAGAGAAAAATTAGCATCTGAAAGGCCAATAGATAACTTGTTGCCTCCAGAAGTTGAAACATATATTATTGAGCACCAAATTTATAAGCCCTAACGTAAGCTTTAAACCCAAACCAAGATAACATGAATGATAGATACATTAAATGATCTAAAGCAATTGGTAGTTAAAGCGGCTGCTGAAAAGAAAGCTTTTGATATTCTGGTTTTGGATTTGCGGGAGCGATCAGATCTGACAGATTTTTTTGTAATTTGTAGTGCGAATTCAAGAATGCAGGTTCAAGCTATTACCGACTCTATTCTTGACCAAGTTTACGAATCATCTTACAAGTTGTTTTCTACAGAGGGTTATAACTCTGGGAATTGGGTAGTTTTAGATCTATTCGATGTGGTTGTGCATGTTTTTCATAAAGATGTTCGCTCACAATATGATCTCGAAAGATTATGGGGGGATGTGCCTCTAGTGGAAGTACCTCATCAGTAATGATAATTTTAGGAAAAGATTTGTATGAATGAAACTAAATTTGCCTTATTCAGGGCTAAGTTGGAAGAAATTTGTTTTTCCATAATTAGCGAGGTGAAAGAAAAGTATAAATCTCAAAAAGGCGACCTGAATGAACCTGCTGCCGATATTGCTGATGGCGCAGTTCAATCGTATGATCGTCAGCTTATGATGGGACTTGGAGAAAAAGAATTAAGAAAGTTGAAATTAGTGGAAGAAGCGATCGGGAAAATCGATGCCGGTCAATATGGAATTTGCTTGGAGTGCGAAGAATTAATTCCTGAAGGTAGGCTGTCAGTTATCCCATATGCATCACGCTGTGTTGATTGCCTTGAAATGATCGAAAAGAGAAATACCATAATTTAAACTTACAACTGGGTTGCTTTTTCAATAGCGCTATTCGTAAATAGCTACCCTTAAATACAATGCCTGATTTTAGAAAACCATCAACCATGAGATTCAAGTGTCATTCAAATCAATAATTTCCTTTCTTTTTTTTACGCTAGTATCAGTTTATTTTTCCTTTCTTAATCCGCATGAGGTAACTGTGCACTTTGCTCAGGACCAAGTGCTTCAACTGCCAATGATTGTTTTAGTTCTGGGTTCGGTCTTATCAGGTTTTTTGATAGCTGGCTTTTTGCACGGGACACTATCTTTGAAGTTTTTTTTTAGAAATTTAATAACAGCCAGTCGACTCAAAAGTCAAAATAAAACAAATCGTCGAAGTGAGACACTACTTGAAGTAGCAGAAAATTTTTTAGCATGTGGGCATATTTCGAAAGCTATCTCTGCCTATGAAAAATTTTTAAATACTTTTCCTAATGACGTGAATATTCTCATAAGGCTTGCGACTATTTTAAGGGAAGAGGGGGATATCGCGCGCGCTTTAGAGTTGGATTTAAGAGCAGTAAGAATATCACCTGACAATTTGAATGTTTTATACGGTTTAGCCGATGACTATTGTGTAAAAAAAATTCCTGAAAAGGAAATGGAAGTTCTTAATAAAATTCTGAAGCGCGACAAAAAATCTCCTCGTGTTCTTTACCGGATGAGGGAAGTTTATTTAAAATCAGAAGACTGGAAGTTAGCATCAGATATACAACGAAAACTGGTTACTCGAATTGACGAAAAAGAGAAAAAAGAAAAAGAAAAAATAGTTCTGGCTCAATATATTTACAAAAATGCGTCTCGACACTTCAGCAATGATGATTTTGATTTAGCAATTACCGAACTTAAAGGGGCTTTGCACGAAAATAATAGATGTCTGCCGGCGCATCTTTTATTGGGTGATGCGTACCTAAAAATGGGTGACAGAAAAAAAGCATTGAAGGCGTGGGGCAAAGCTTATGCGAATACAAAGTCAATCGCTTGTATGATGCGAATGGAAGAGGTCTATAAAGATTTAGGCCAGGTAGAAGAAATGATAAAAAAATATAAAGCAGCAATTAGTACTTCAAAAAATGGAACTAGAGAGGGACTAATAATGCTATTAGGTGTTCTTTACCTAGAAGGGAAGTCACCTAGAGAAACCATTCGAGTAATAGAAGAAGCTACAAGCTTCGAGAAAAATATTATTTCCTCCCTTATATTGAGTGATGCTTACAGGGAGGATAATAATGAAGTGAAATCTCAAAAAATAATAAAAAATGCTGCTCAACAAGTAAAGAGAGCCCTGTTTAATTTTAAATGCTGTGCATGTGGTAAAACTTTCGGCAAGTGGACAGATAATTGCTCGACTTGCAATACTTTTGATTCGCTAGAATATTTCCCAGAGGTTAATATATAAATTTTTTTTAGTTTAATATCTTTACTTTAAAAGAAAAACATTTTTGATGTTAGGAATCTGCTTCATTGGTTTTTAAATGTTTTCTACGATTTTTTTTATTCCTAGACTTATCCTTTTCAAATTTTCTCCAATTGACTGCATCAGATTTTTCTGGAATATTTAACTCATTAGTATTTTCGTCCTCCCAGGAAAGCTTTGGCCTAGGAGTTGGCCGTGTAAATTTTGTTGCTTTTTGAAAATATTTTTTGCCGAGTTCAAATTCCTTTAAAGTTAATCCTAGTTCCATTTCGTAAATATCTTTTGCTTTTTTAGGAAGGGAATTAGAGAATAGACTTTCTCCACGTATTCGAATTTCTTTACCATTGACTAAGCCAGAACGCCAAGGTTCAGGAATACCATGCCACCCATATATTGCTCCAGCCCATGCTCCAACCAAGACACCAGTCTTATCAGCTTCTTTCCCCATATTAAGTGCATTTGTCAAAGTTGATTCGAAACCACAGTAATCACGTAAAACAATAATTAAACAAAGCGGTATTAAAGATAAAACATAACCTTGCGCAGGGTTTGTAATTTTGGTTTTGAGTTGTTTAGAAGCATTATTGCAAACACAATCCAATAATTGATTGAAATCTGTGTCCCATTTTTCTCGAAGCATTTTAATAGTTTGTTCCAACATGCCATATTCAGATTCAGGTGTAGTATCCCAGAGGTTAGGTGCTGCTTCTCGAAATCGAGTTTCAATTTTTTGACAAAATATTTCCGCATCTTTTAAAATAATTTCAGCTTGGTTTAATGTATCTTTATTATTTTCAGGTTCTAACTTTAGAAGTTTCGATGCGAGATAACCAGTGAGTGCAAGTCCAGTAATTTCACACAAATTTCGACTCATCATTAAGCCAATATCAATATTTAAATTAATACCTAATTCTGGTCTTTCTCTATGAAGAAGGCCCGCTGGAATTCCCATAGATAAAAAAGTGGCATTCGCTATGTTGTGTTCTGGAATCCTAGGTGATTCTTCAATTAGATGGCTGACTGATTCAAAAAATCCTTTTCCCGGGCGCCGAAAAGTACCGAAATAATACTCTGGACCATTTGTAGTCATTTTAAGGAGAAGTTGAGATATTTTACTTGGGTCTATTCTTTTACTTTTTAGAAGACTATCGCTAATAATCAATGCGCTTTGTGTTTGATATCCATATAGACCCTTCATTTTAAAATGTTTAATGCCTTTTCCAATAAAAGGACTTACATCTTTGAAGCCATCTATTGAACCGAAGAGTTGTCGAATAGTTTCTGGTTTTAAGCTTTTTGCAGAGAGACCTATAGCGTCACCCAAAGCCATTCCGTAATAACTTCCAAGTACTTTGTCTTTAAGAACACTCATACAAAACCTTACCGTTGTTAATTAAGTCATAAATAAGAACCATTTCTGGCGGGAGGTGTTTGCTACTTTAAGGTTAAACCTCAATTAATTCAGTTGGTTGATCTTGATTCGCTAAACTCAAAATAGGAGTGTGACTTCCCAATGCTTGTAGTGCTGTGACATGAGCGATTTCAGGGTGATTATTTGTTTGACTTAAATGCATCAATATTACTCGTTGCAGGTGTTCATGTTTAACTGCTGACAATAGTTCTCCACAAGCCTCATTAGATAAATGACCAAGGTCACTTTTGATTCTTTTTTTTAAAGCCCATGAATAAGGACCAAAATCCAACATCTCAACATCGTGGTTGGATTCTAATAGTAAAACATGGGAATTCTTTAAAGCTTCACAAGCTTGATGAGTGACAATTCCCATATCTGTTGCATGGCCCAACTTTCGATTATGACATCGTATGACGTAAGCGATCGATTCTTGTGCATCATGTGAAGTGGTGTACGGTTCGATTTCAAGGTTTTCTAAATGAACGATGTCGCCTGAGCGAATAGGATTAAATACTGGAACGATTCCTAATTTTTTGCCGGCTTGAAAAGTTCCGTTGGTGGCATACAATGGTATAGAGTATTTGCGAACTAAAGGTCCAACGCCACCTATATGATCAGAATGTTCGTGAGTTAAAAAAACAGCATCTAATTCCCCAGGGGTTCGGTCAATTGATTCGAGGCGTCTTCCAAGTTCTTTGACACTTAAACCTGAATCGATAATTATTTTTACGGCATCTGACTCGACGTAAATACAGTTTCCTCGGCTGCCGCTTGATAACACAGAAAATTTAAAAATAGGAAGACCTTTCTAAAAAAATCACAAACGCTACTTGTTTTTATTTAGTACTGCTTTAATTGTTGCTTCCGGGACATCATCTGCAATTTCAACTAAACCTATAGCTTTTGCCAGTATGAATCGAAGTTTATTGTGGCTATTTTTTTTATCATTATGCATAGATTCAACAATGTCTTTAGATTTTAAATCAGGTGCCTGTACAGGTAATCTAAATTTTTTTAATAAATTTATTATGCGTAGAGGAACATCTTTATGGCAGAGTTTAGTTTCTACAGAGAGTCGTGCTGCCTGAATCATGCCTATAGATAAGGCTTCCCCGTGAAGATATTCAGTATAATTTGTAAGAGTTTCAATCGAGTGAGAGAAGGTATGCCCAAAGTTAAGAATCATGCGATGTCTGCTCTCACGCTCATCTTTCTCTACTACTTGAGCTTTGATAGTACAGGAAGTTTCAATAATATATTCTAGACAATCACTGTTAAGAGAAAGAATTTTTTCCGTATTTTTTTCTAAAAAATCGAACAGAGCCGCATCAGCTATAATTCCATATTTTATAACTTCAGCAAGCCCTGCTCGTAGTTCTTTTCTAGGCAAAGTTGTTAATGTGTCAAGATCGATTAGGACTAACTTAGGTTGGTAGAATGCCCCAATCATATTTTTTCCACGTGGATGATTTACTGCAGTTTTACCACCCACACTGCTGTCCACTTGAGACAGTAAGGTGGTTGGTACTTGAATGAATGGAATCCCACGCTGATAAGTAGCTGCTATGAAACCCGTCAGATCACCGACAACACCTCCGCCAAGAGCAATCAATAAGGATTTGCGATCGCATTTCATCTCGAGCAGGCGATCGTAAACCAACTCTACCTGCTGAAGTGATTTTGATGTTTCCCCTTCTGGAATCTCTATGAAGCTTGGTGAATATCCAGCAAGGGTTAACCCCGATTCGATTTTTTCTCCAAACAATTTTCTTACAGAAGGGTGCGTGATAATAATACTTCGACTGACTTCAAGTTGGTTTGAAATAAATTCTCCAACCTTGGATAAAATATCTCGACCAATTAGAATATCGTAACTTCTTTCTCCTAGATCGATGTTCAAACGCTTCATAATAACTAAACCAATTTTCTTCAGGATAATAAACAAAACCATATTAACACTTTAAAAACCGTGTTTGAATCGTTTATGCAGTAAGAGGATTTGAACTGGCGGAGACAACCTGATAAATTTACTTAAATTAAACAAATTAGTACAAACTGTTTTAATTTGGCGTTTTATTGTTATTCTAGCCTAAGAAAAAATTAACATTTCCTTGAGAAGTGCTACATTGTTAGCTTATCTATTAACTAATAGGGTAATTCCCAGTTGAAAGATAAGTTCTTTTAAAATAAAGTCTTTTCTTATGAAACAGGTTTATTTAGATACATTTGGTTGTCAAATGAATGTGGCCGATACAGACCGCATGGAGCTATTACTCTTTCACTCGGGTTATATTCGCACCGGAGAAGTGCAAGACGCGGACCTAGTTCTTATAAATACTTGCTCGATTCGAGATAAGGCAGAACAAAAAATATACTCTCTTGCTAAAAACTTAAAACCGCTTAAAGAGACTAATCCAGATATGATTCTTGGGTTTACTGGCTGTTTGGCTCAACAAGAAGGGGAACGATTTTTAGAAAAAATGCCCTTCGTTGACCTTGTTATAGGACCAGATGGCGTGGAACATATTGTTCAGGTGATTAAAGATGTCAAGGATAAGAAATTACCGGTAGTGCGGACTCAATTTGATACGGATACAAATTATCAAATTCCGGAGCTTTCGGGAGAAACTCCGCTAAACCCAGGCCCGACTGCGTTTGTTAATATAATTAAAGGTTGTGATAAGTTTTGCACGTTCTGTGTAGTTCCTTTTACGCGCGGTCGCGAAAAAAGTCGAGAAGCCGAAGAGATTGAACAGGAAATCAAACTTTTAGTATCAAGAGGTGCACGTGAGATTATTTTATTAGGACAAAACGTCAACGCTTATGGTAAACGGGGACTTAAACAACCAGTTCCTTTTCATGAGTTGTTATATCGAATTGCGTCAATTCCTGGTTTAAAGCGCTTGCGATTTATAACGAGTCATCCAAAAGACTTTACTCGCGAATGTATTACGGCTTATCGAGACATTGATATTTTGGCAAATCATATACACCTTCCTGTGCAAAGTGGGAATAATCGTATTCTTAAAGAAATGCGTAGAATGCACACAATAGAAGAATATATTTCTATTATAGAGGAACTTAAAGCAGTTTTACCCGATATAGGTGTATCCACTGACATTATTGTGGGTTATCCGAGTGAGTCCGAATCAGAATTTGAAGATACTCTATCTCTAATGGAAAAAATAAAATTCAACAATAGCTATATGTTTAGTTATAGTTCGCGACCTAATACACCAGCGCAATATTTCCCAGATTTGGTCTCGCAGTCGGTTAAATCCGATCGTTTACAAAAAACAATTCAATTGCAAAAGAGGTTAACCCTTGAACAAGGAAAAAAAATTATAGGAAAGGAAATAGAAGTTTTGGTAGAAAGTGAAAGTTTTAAAAATGATTCTGATTTTAGGGGTAGGAACGCTCAATATTGGTCAGTTAACTTCACTGGAGACAAAAGACAGATTGTCCCAGGTGACATGGTGAAAGTTATAGTTGAAGATGCTACCGGTCATGTGCTGAAGGGTCGAGCTCTTTTGTTGAAGGGATATAAAAAATTGATGGTTGCTGCGGGATCAAAAACTTAAGTATCGACTGTGTAGAGCTAAATAGAAGTTAATTAATAAAATCCAAGCTGGGAATAAACTTCCTCTTCTAAATAGGCAGCGTGAGGAAGAATTATTTTAATAGCAAGTTTGGCATCATGAATAAACTTTAGATTTGGGATGGCAGACCTGTCAGCCAGGCGGCACAATGTTTCTCTACAAAAATGATCTAGGTCATAAATTTTATCTAAAAGGTCCTGAGGTAAATCTTTTAATCCGACCTCGTTTTTTTCAAGAAACCTTAAGATCTCAATCAGACTGAGTTTAATGCTAACCGTTTCATCACGCAACGCTGAGATTGCCTTGGATTCAGGTTGTTTTAAATCCAAACAAATTTTCTTTAATAGCTTTCTAAGATACTTATAGAAGACCTCGTGTTGATTCTGATTGTTAAATATTTTTCCTTCTCCACCAAATAATATATTAAAAACTGATTCTAGTTTGTAGGTATCTGACCCCATGATTGTATAAAGGATTGAAACAAATTCATCTTTATTGAATGCTAGTTTCAAGTCTTGGAAAATTTTATCTAGTGATCCGGTTACACCTTTTGATACTCTCGGTTTTTCTTCGCAAACTGATTTATTAAGATGATTTTTGGAACCTGAAACTAGCTTTCCACCACCATCTTCACAACCGATTATTTCTAGCTCAGTTAACGACTCTATAAAATCTACCAAAGAAAAAGCTGGAATATTTAGTAAGCTCTTATCTATATGATACAGAGTGCAGAGAAGTTGTTTTTCAAGTCCTGCGGCACAAAACGAATCTTTTGTGCAAAGTTTTGCCAAGATGGTTTCCATCGAGACGAAAAGTGATCTCATTTTGAGCCGAGCAATATGCATTTCACTTTTGAGGCAAGGTTGAATTTGGAAAACACCTTTTTTGTAATCTATAAGCTTTATGCATAAAAAATCACCTTCCTTCAGTTGGTTTATATGAATGAAATGAGTTATATCCCAAGCCATAACAAGAAGAGAGCTTTTCTCGAGAACCCGGTTGTTTATTTTGATTTCATCAGGAAAGTGAATCGGGCTCGAATACTGGTAGTAAGGAACAATATCTTCAATAAGAAACGGAAGTTTTTGTTTTTTTACCTCATTACCCTCTGGACAAAGAAAGGTGAGGTCGGGCTCTTTTTTTTCGTTAGAAATAAAAGGAATGAGTCTGTGGCCTGGGAAAAAAACTTTTTTATTGATTTCAAAACTATTTAAACGAATAGACAAAGAAAGGTTTTTGATTTTTTGTAAAGCTACAGGAATAGGTAAAAAATCATCTGTACTTTTTTCGATTAAATAATTATGAGTAAATAGTTTTTTCTTTAACCTTTTTAAAGTAGAAATTGGTATTTCTTGCTGCCATTTTTCTCGGATTGTTTTTTCAAAATCGCCAGAAGAAAAGGGGGTATTAGATTCAAGAATTAAGTTTTCTGCTAATCTATTCAGGGTTAACTTGAGTGGCATAGTTTTAATGGATATATTTACTAGATTAGATGTGCTGGGTATTCGGAGTTAATGTTTCGTGGCTTATTTTGTTTGGGTCATCTAGAGGCCTATCGATTCTCGTAATTTTTTAAAACATAAGACCCCTTTTCGCAAACTCTATTCTTGAGTTGTAAATACTCACTCATTAGTGAAAATACCATAGTTTAGCTAAAGAGAAAAGTTTTTTTTAGAGAGAGAAATGAGTTTTGGTGATATTGATTTATTTTTTTTGTACGCTATGATATTTATTGACTATATTTAAAAAAATGGTCAGATATATTTGATTATTTTTAGGTAGATAGCGAAATTAAACGCCATTAGAAACGGACAATTCATGGAGCTTTATTATGGCACTCAATTTAGAGCCTGTTTATGAAGAAATTTTTAAAAAGTTTAAGACACGAAAAAAATTTTCAATTCGGACAGTCGATAAAAATATATTAACTGTTGATCAAGATGAAGAAATTTGTGGACAAAAAGAACCACGTTCATTTGAATTTAAAAGCCCAAGAGAATTTGAAGAGTTTGTACGTTTAGAAAACCAGTTTGAAAAGGATATAGAGAGTCAACTTCAGGGCAACAAAATGCCTTACCGTTGATTTTGTCTGAGAAGATTTTTTTGCATAGAGATATTTTTAATCAAGAAAAATCAAGGGCTTTTATCTCAAAAATTTTCCTAGTACGAGAGCTGAATTTTTACTTCCAAAAGATATACAATTGCTTATAGCAATACTAAGGTTTTTCTCCCGCCCTATATTTGGGACGTAATCCAAATCACACTCTGGATCAGGACTTTCTTGGTTGATGGTTGGTGTTAAAAAATTATTACATAAAGAAAGTAAAGAAACGGTAACACCAAGTGCTCCTGATGCACCCTGAGGATGACCAGTCATAGATTTAGTTGAGCTTACTGGGATTTTTTGGGATAGGCTGTTGAATAAATTTTTAACCGCTAGAGTTTCTACTTTGTCGTTAACGATTGTGGAAGTACCATGAAAGTTAATATAATCGACTTGATCCTTATTTATTTTTGCATCTTTAAGTGCTAAATGAAGCGCTCGGCTTGATTGTTTCCCGTCGGGCATAATAGCTACTCTATGATATGCATCACAAGTTGATCCGTATCCAAGAACCTCGCCATAGATTGGTGCGTCACGTCGATTTGCATGTTCTAACTCCTCAAGAATCAACATCCAACTTCCTTCTGATAACACAAATCCATCTCGATCAAGATTAAAGGGACGAGAGCCGCGCGTTGGATCATTGTTATATTGAGTTGGGTTGACTCGCATTCGCTCGAATCCAAGCATCATTGCTGGAGTAACACAAGATTCAACACCACCAGTTAAAACCCACTCTTCTTGTCCGGAGCGAATAGAATTAAATGAATATCCGATTGCATCTGTAGAACTCGTGCACCCGTTTGAGAGAACATGGCTTCGTCCCTGAA
>JABHTG010000089.1 GCA_018697205.1 Nitrospina sp.
CAGTTTCCTAATCTGACTAATCTCTTCTCGAAGAGCGCCCAAAATAAAAATCGGTTCTTTCATGACTTAAACTTTAAATAAATAAATAAATAAATAAATAAATAAATAAATAAATAAATAAATAAATAAATAAATAAATAAATAAATAAATAATTACGAATTAAACCGTATAAATAATAAAGACGCAAAGAAATAGTTTTATTTTAATAATTCAACTTGCCTATTCTGCCAATGGTATGCGAACATGCCCGGTCAAACTTTGGAGAATGGCATGGCTAAACAAAAACACATTATACCGGTACGCCCTCATGACAAAATTGAACTTACCGTAGAAAGTCAAGGTTCCAGTGGAGACGGGATATCTAAACACAAAGGCTATACTCTATTTGTGCCTGGAGGAATACCTGGAGATTTGGTTTTTGCAGAGGTAATGAAAATCACCCCAAGGTTTGGAGTTACCCGAATCATAGAACAGCGTTCTCCCTCGCGAGATCGAATAAAAGCCCCGTGTCCTGTATTTACTCAATGTGGCGGATGTAAATTACAGGACATAAAATATGAGAAACAAATGGAATTCAAAGTTGGCGTTGTCAAAGATGCTTTGAAACATATTGGGAAAATAGAATCCTCCTCAATTCGATCAGTTCCGGCAGAAAAAACCTATAACTATAGAAATAAAGGTAGCTTTGCCATACAAAAACAAGCGGGGTTTATCCGCATGGGGTTTTTTAAACAAGGGTCCCATGATGTTATTAGCACTGAACGATGCGGAATTCTCCATGACCCAATCAATGATGCAAAAGAGTTTATTCGCGAACTACTCATTAAGCACCAAGTTTCCATTTATGATGAAAAAAAACACCTGGGATTATTTCGGGAACTGGTCATACGTCATTCACAAACAACAAATCAACTACTAGTGGGACTGGTAACCACCGTAGGGGATTTTTCAGAAGAATTTTTAGAAGAGCTAACCAACAAAAATACTTGTAGGAAGTTAAGTATTTGTGGAATTGTACAAAATATTAATTCACAAAAAACCAATGTAATTTTAGGGAAAGAAACACGTGTTTTGTGGGGTCAGGGAGAACTAAATGAGCAGCTAGGCAATTTAAAGTTTCAACTTTCATTAACCTCCTTTTTTCAAGTTCACCCTGAACAAACAATCCGGCTATTGGAAATAATAGGCGAATGGGCAAAAGATACTTCGGGACGAGTTCTCGACGCTTTTTGTGGTATAGGAGCCATCAGTTTATGGTTAGGCCAATCGGGGATGCGAGTGGTTGGTATTGAAGAGCTACCTCAGGCGGTTTTAGATGCTCAGGCAAGCGCAAAAAAAAATAGCATCGATTCTTGTACTTTCATAGAAGGAAAGGTCGAAGAACACATAAGAAAATTCAAAGAACAGGACATTGAAATAATAATCTTAGATCCTCCTCGGAAAGGTTGTTCAGAATGGATAATTAAAGCTGTTTCTGAGATCAGACCAAAAAAAATTATTTATGTCTCATGCAACCCATCTACCCTTGCTAGAGACCTAGCCCGCATAGAAAGTTACGATATCAAAGATATTGCTGTGATTGATTTATTTCCCCAAACACAACATGTAGAAACAGCAGCTTTATTAACCTTGAATAACTCTTAAAATTTTGCATTTTTGGGGGTACGAGGAAATGGTATAACATCACGAATATTTTCCATCCCTGTAACGTATTGAACTAACCTTTCAAATCCCAAGCCAAACCCTGCGTGCGGAGCTGAGCCAAATCTTCTTAAATCAAGATACCATTTGTAATCATCTGAACTTAGATTTTTTAATTTCATTCTATTTTTTAGAGCGTTGTAATCGTCTTCTCTTTGACTACCGCCAATTATTTCTCCAAGTTTTGGTAAAAGCACATCCATTGCCCGTACAGTCTTACCATCGTTATTGCCTTTCATATAAAAGGGTTTAATTTCCTCTGGATAATCAAAAATTATTACAGGTTTTTTGAAAACTACTTCACTAATATATCGCTCATGTTCAGATTGTAAGTTACTTCCCCACTCAACTGAATAGGCAAAACTTTTATTTGATTGATCAAGTAACTTGATCGCTTCAGAGTATGAAATTCTTTCAAACTGATTTTCAATAATACCTTGGTGTCTTTCAAGAATAGTTTTATCGATTTGTTTATTAAAAAATTCTAAGTCATCTATACAATAACTCAAAACATCTTTGAATAAATACCGTAACAACTCCTCTGCCAAATTCATATCATCTTCTAGGTCGTAAAATGCCATTTCTGGTTCTACCATCCAAAATTCTGAAAGATGGCGGCTAGTATTTGAGTTTTCAGCACGGAATGTTGGACCAAAAGTATAAACTTCTGAAAGAGCCATCGCATAAACTTCACCTTCCAATTGTCCACTTACGGTAAGACCTGCTTTTTCGCCAAAGAAATCTTGACTATAATCGGCCTTACCATTCACTATTGGTGTTGAATCTAGATTTAAAGTGGTAACCTGAAACATTTCCCCAGCTCCTTCACAATCATTTGTTGTTATGATCGGAGTATGAAGATAAAAGAATCCTCGGTCCTGAAAAAAATTGTGAATTGCAAACGAAAGTCGGTTACGCACTCGCATTACAGCACCAAAAGTATTTGTACGGGGTCGCAAATGCGCAATATCTCGCAAAAACTCAAATGAATGATGCTTTTTTTGCAATGGATAATGATCTGGATCAGCTTCACCATATACCTCAATCAACGTTGCCTGAAGTTCAAGTTGTTGCCCTTTTCCTGGTGAATTTACTAAATGTCCAACAACACTTACACAACTTCCAGTGTGAAGCTTTACTGAATTGCATTCATAACTATCTATACTATGATCAAGTATGACTTGAAGATTTTTTAAGCAAGAACCATCATTGATTTCTAGAAAAGAAAATTCACCTTTAGAGTCACGGCGAGTTCTAATCCATCCCATAACAAAAACCTCTAATTCTTCTTTGCATTGGCTTAATATGTCTTTAATTTTTTTACGATTCTTTTTCTTCATTAGCACCTCAAAAAAACTATATAGTTTTTAAATTATAATATCATTTTATTAAAGACCCTCTCAAAGCACGTCAATACTTGTTACACATTGACATCTTTAAAGTTATTGGATACTTTAATATTACTTGTTTAAATTACTAACTCTAGTATAGCCAGTTCTTTTTAAAAAATTAAATCCACTCATTCAAAAGATAATTCGATGTTTATACTAGGAAACTTTTTATCTGCAACTGCTCAAATACTCAAAATAATTCTCGAACTTTATATGTGGGTAATGATTATTCGTGCTCTATTATCATGGGTGAATCCAGATCCTTATAATCCGATTGTTCAATTTCTAAATAGTATAACAGAACCCGTTCTATATCGAGTGCGTCAACTTATACCGATGAGCGGAGTAGGAATTGATTTTTCTCCAATGATAGTAATATTACTCATTATTTTTCTACAATCGTTTCTTGTTAATTCTATAGGCATGATCGCTATGAGGTTGCAATAATTAATTTATGAGGCTAAACCACCTTGATATTCTTGAGCAATGCTTTCGTGATAAGTTTTTTGGTTATAATAAGGAAGACGTAGACTCCTTCATGCACTTAGTAGCAGATGATTTCAAAGAAATGTCAAATGAAATAGATCGACTAAAAAAACAAGTCGATCGGAATAATCTAACTACTAATATAAAGAATGAAGAAAATCATAAGTCAAAAATAACTAAAAATGATGCTGCTGGAATCACTCCTGAAGCAATAAAAGAAAAAGCAAAAAAAATAATCAACGCTGCCCGCGAACATGCTGACCAACACAAAAAAAAGGCTGCGCACGAACTATCCGCTCTTAAAAGAGAAATAGATAAACTCAAAGAGGAGAAGAGAAACTTAGCTGAAACTCCGAAGCAATGAAATTAACTGTTCGCCAATCTCATGCCTACTAAGATAAAACTATTGATCTCTCTTTGACCCTGAACCTAAAAACTCATGGGGACGGCATCCTGTTTTTAGCAGTAATTCAACCTTGTTCTTCAAAAAATAAAATCTGTGGTTTGCAAGGTGAATCTTTAAAAATTCGCCTTACGTCCCCACCTGTTGATGGTGCGGCAAATAAAATGTGTATCGACCTATTAGCAAAACAAATGGATGTAAACTTATCACAAATAAGCATAGTGCGCGGAAAAAAAGGGCGGAATAAAATCATACACATTAAGGAAATAAGCCCACCTATATTCCTTAAAAAAATTTCACAAAAAATAGAAAATTAACCTCTAAACAAAACAGGTTAAATTTAAAAATTACTCTATTAATTTATAAAAAATATTACTAGGAAAATTATAATGATAAAAACAGTTGAGTACCTAGATGGCAAAGTTCGGTTGATTGATCAAACGCGTTTACCTTTAGAAAAAGTTTATGTGGATTGCAAAACTATTGACGAGGTAGCCAATGCAATCAAGACAATGGTTGTTCGTGGCGCTCCTGCTATTGGAGTATCTGCCGCCATGGGCGTTAGCCTAGGTGCCGAATCTATTGAAGCAGATAATTTTGATACTTTTTATTCTCAGTTAGAGGACCAATGTTTAACTCTTGCTAAATCTCGTCCAACCGCTGTTAACCTTGTATGGGGAATAGAAAGAATGAAGTGTGTTGCACGCGAATCAAAACACCTTAGTATCTGTGAATTAAAAAATAAACTTAAGCAGGAGTCACTTGATATTTGCAAAGAGGACATTGAGTCCAACATGGCTATGGGTAACTTCGGGCAAACTTTAATCAGCGACGGAAGTACCGTCCTCACTCATTGTAATGCTGGTGCATTAGCAACTGCTGGATTTGGTACAGCTCTTGGTGTCATTCGTGCTGCCGTCAATGCAGGAAAAAGAATTCAAGTACTTGCAGATGAAACGCGTCCATTTTTACAAGGAGCACGTCTAACGGTTTGGGAATTAATGGAAGATAAAATACCCGTAAAATTAATTACCGACAATATGAGTGGTTTCTTTATGAAAAATAAAAAAGTTGATGCGGTTGTAGTGGGAGCAGACCGAATCGCTGCCAATGGAGATGTTGCTAATAAAATTGGAACCTATATGGTTGCGGTACTAGCCCAAAAACATCAAATTCCATTTTACGTTGCTGCTCCAATTTCGACAATTGATTTATCTATCAGCTCGGGCGAAAAAATTCCTATAGAAGAACGTTCAGAAGATGAAGTTACTAGCCTAAACAACAAACGTATTACTCCAGAAGGGGCTACCGCGGCCCACCCAGCTTTTGATATCACACCCAACGATCTAATCACTGCAATAATAACAGACCGAGGAATTGCTAAGCCTCAATACACAAAATCACTTAAATATCTTTCAAAAAAATAAGATGATTTTTTATTACTTTCAGAAAACCATAAAACCACTATTTTTGGTAACCATTCAATGAAAGCGATGGTACTTGCTGCTGGTTTTGGCAATAGACTACAACCATTAACTCGCCTTTTACCAAAACCAATGTTTCCTGTGCTTGGAAGACCACTACTATCTCACACTTTTGATCTTCTTGAATCTGCAAATATCAATGACATTGTTGTCAATATTCACCATCTACCTAACGCCATTATAAATTATTTCAACAATACACCCCACCCAAATATTAACATTCGCTTTTCACATGAAAAGAAAATTCTTGGCACCGCCGGAGGAATAAAAAAAATGGCGGCTTTTCTTGAAGACGGGCCTTTTGTCCTTATTAATAGTGATATTGTAACTGATATAAAACTTGATAAAGTCATCGATTTTCATAATAAAAATAACTCCAAGTTAACTCTAGTGGTTCGACAAGATATTTCTCCTGAACAGTATGATTCAATAGAAATCTGTAAAGATGGTCGTATTGTCCATTTTGTTGGTGCGTCATCAATGAATATCCCCAGCAATACCAAACGAGTTATGTTTACTGGAATACAAATTATTGAACCAGATATTTTTAAACGCATTCCTGCAGGTCAGTTTTGTGGAACAACGGAAGATATATATCCTCAAATGATTCGAGATGAGGTCCCGATTTTTGGATATCTTCATGATGGCTACTGGAAAGATATGGGGAATCGAAAAAACTACCTGCAAGTTAATAGCGATGCTCTCAATAATAAAGTTTCTTTAAAAGGGATGCCTGCAAAAAAAATAACAAGTTCCTTTATTTCTCCTCCAATATTGGTTGGACATAACTGCGATATTGCAGTGGACGCAAAATTAGGGCCTCACTCTGTTATTGGACCAAACTGCAGAATTAAAAGTGGTGCCCTCGTAGAGAATAGTATCTTATGGGAAGGTGTTACTATTGGTATTGGCTCGACTGTAAAGAATTCTGTCATTGTCCAAAACAAAACCATCGGCGACTATAAAAGTATCAAAAATGAATCGATAACCTAATAAAAAAGCCAGCAAAAAAATACTCTAAGCGGGCTTTTTAAATTTATTAGATATAACTAATTACAATATTTTGTGGTTTACAAGTTTCATAAAGGCAGCTTCGACCATTCCACTTTCTGCATTTATAATCCGACGGTATTCAGGTAAATCAAAGTCTCCCACTCTCGTAAAATCATCAGTATAGCTTTCTACATCCTTAATAGATCCATTTTCAGGGTTGAAATAGTAAACTGTGTATTTATGAGTTAGGAACTTACCCTCTGAATTTTTCACACTTTCTTCAACATTAATAGTAAAAGACATACGAGGAGTCTTACGGTTTATCTGTTGAATACGCCCTTCTTTAATACGATAAAAAGACTTCATTCCGTCACCACCCATGGTTACAGCTCTACCCTGAGGGTGAGAACCATCGTCCGCAAAAGCTAA
>JABHTG010000004.1 GCA_018697205.1 Nitrospina sp.
ATTGTTATTTTGGCTTCAACACTCGGTTCGGGTATCTAGAGGAAGAAACGATTGCCCTCTTGGCTAAAGCTAATTTTCGCTTTGTTCTTGTGGGCTTAGAAGCTGCTGATGAAGAAACTCTCCATCGCCTTAACAAGGGTTACGGGCCGGAAGATTCGGAACAAAATTTAAAATTATACACCAAGTATGGGCTTTTCCCTCACCTCACCATAATGGTTGGATATTTTTGGCAAACTCGAGAGCAGTTGAATACAACTATCGATACTGTTAAACGATTTATGTTTGAAGGAATAGCCCGAACCCTTCAAGTAACCATATGCACTCCCATTGATTTCACACCATATCATCAAGAGTGTATAGACCAAAAGATGCTTCTAACTAATGATTATGATGATTTTGATATGAGTAAACTTATTGTCAAAACACCCATCCCCCATACCGATTATTACAATGCAATTCGAAAGATTTACGGCGTTGCTTTTCACCCAAAATTTATTTTTAAACAAATTCAGTTTCTATTTCATTTCAAGAAAAGGGATTGGCAGTTTTTATTTACTTACGGCATCCGAGCAATTCGTAGAGTAAGACAGCACATTTTCAACTTAACGAAACAACAAAATAATAAAATTATTACTCCTATAACTCCTAGATCAGACCAACAACGATAATGACGCACCCGCTGGTATCAATAGTTATCACCACAAAAAATGAAGAGGCTAACATAGAAAACTGTCTAATCTCTATAACCGAACAAACCTATCCCAATATAGAAATTATCGTCGTTGACAATAACTCGACTGATAAAACCTTCGAAATTGCATTAAAGTTCACTGACAAAGTATTCAACAAAGGCCTAGAAAGATCAACACAACGCAACTACGGAATGGTAAAAATCGCTTGTGGAAAATACGTCATGTTTTTGGACGCTGACATGATTCTTGGGCCTAAGACTGCCGAAGCCTGTGTCTTAATGATTGAAAATGGGAATTGGATAGCGCTTCATATTCCGGAGATCGTTTTAGGAATAAAATATTTTACTCGGGTTCGACGATTTGAACGCTCTTTTTATAATGGCACGGTGGTTGATGGCGCTCGTTTTTTCAAGAAATCTATTTTTGTTAAAGTGGGCGGATTTGACGAAACGATGAGCGGGCCAGAAGACTGGGATATCGATAAAAAAATTAAACAAATTGGACAAATTGGACTACTTCCTACTTCTTCAGAATATCTTGGAGAAAGTTCATGGAAGAACAAAAATTTTATTATCAAACGAGGTGTTGACCCTAGTGGAAAATGGAACTCTATTTTCCACAACGAATCAGAGTTTGATATAAAAAGATATCTTTCCAAAAAAAAGTACTATTTCAAAAGCTTAGATAACTATGTTACAAAATGGGGAGCAAACGATCCTGACATCCGTAAACAGACAGGAGTTTGGTATCGATTTTTTGGTGTTTTTTTAGAAAGAGGCAAGTGGAGGCGTTTATTACAAAAACCTCTCTTGATTCCTGGAATCTATTTGCTAAGAGTTTTGATAGGGCTGAATTTTTTGCAAAGAAACTTCTCACTGAATAAAAGTAAAAGGGGATATTAATCTTAACACCGTTTTTCAGCCATAAGGTTGGTGGGGTTAAAACTCACCTTGATAACTTGGCATCAATCCTTGATAAAAATTGGATTTGACAAGCAGTTTCCTACGCCGATCTTTCCAAGAAACTTTGTGTTAATTGTTATACATTTGATTTTATAGGGCCAGTTTATGCAAAATCAGGGGCATTAAATACTTCCAGTTAAATAATCTCTTAGTTGGACAAACCACTGGTGAGACTCTACTCTGCATCGAAGGCATGAATATTTTTCCTTTGGGTATGCTTCATCACACTTTCTGGCTTTATACAATAACAATCCAATTTGATTAAATATTTTAATTGAGGTCTGATAATGGCGCGGGTGAGTATCGTTGTTACTACAAAAAATAATGCGGCTATAATTAGAAAGTGTTTAGACCATATTTATGACCAAAAATTTAAAGATTTTATTTGTAATGTTGCTGACGACGGATCAACCGATGAAACCTTACAAATTGTTAAGAGCGAATACCCTGATACTAAAATTTTTGAATGTAAAGAATGCCTCGGCCCGGC
>JABHTG010000076.1 GCA_018697205.1 Nitrospina sp.
AAAAGCGTGCTGGGTATTTTCCCCTTAGCTATTGTATTTTTATATCTTCTCTTAAACCGCCAATGGAAGGAATTGGTAAATCCGTTTTTAGCGTTGGGAACTATACTTGCGATATGCTTGGGTTTTTCCTGGCACTGGATCAATTGGCTTGAATTTGGAAAACTATTTCTTGATGTCCATTTCGGGGCCTCATTTTTTGGTGCTGATTGTGGGAATAGCGGTTTCCGATGTAATTATCTAGGGTATTTTGAAGATTTTTTTGAATATTACTGGCCTTGGTTACCCTTTGCGTTGATAGGATTGTCTAAATTTTGCAAGCGTGGATTCATTGAAAAAGACGAAAATTCCTTATTCATTTTTCTATGGCCTACACTAGTTTTTATGATTTTGAGCACGAGTAGTAATCAGACCATCCGTTACCTTTTAATGATTTTTCCGGCATTGTCTATCATCGTTGCAAAAACATTATATGATTGGCTGGGTCCCGCTTGGAAAGAAAAGGTTGTCGGGGGATTAGCTGGAGTTGCTTGCCTGACTGCTCTATTCGTAAACGCTACCCCATTTCAAGTTAAAGTAACTTTAAAAGAAAGTAGTAATGGGGTTCGGCAGTTAGCCTCAATAATAAAGCTAAATATCCCCGAAAACGAAATGATCGGAAACTACAAACTTGATTTCTGGCGTCCGAAACACGCAATGCTTTTTTATTCCGATAGAGATATGGAGCCCCCCATTAACAAGAAAGAATTGCTAAGGCAATCGAAACATAACCCCCAAAAAATGTGGTTGTCCAGCACAGCTGACTTTAAAGCTTTAAATACAAAAGCCTCTGGTGATTTCTATTTGATTCAGGCCAACTCGAAATATGCGTTTTTTACTTCCTCTCAAAATAGAGACTTTGTCCTTTATGATTTTTCTGGCATGAAAATACCCAATGTTAAATAAGTCGCTATTTATTGTTTATAGTAGAATATAGTTTCTGTTGAGCTGGAAAATTTCTTCATTTATCCCCGCTTAAAGTGAGGCAACGGTCCAAAATTAATCATATAGATCGCAGACCCGAAATAGATGGACTTAGAGCGATAGCGGTTCTAGTCATAATTCTGTACCACGCTAAAATTGTCATATTTGGCCGTGATTGGTTTGAGGGTGGTTACATCGGTGTTGATATCTTTTTCGTTATCAGTGGGTATCTGATAACAAGAATCATACTTGAAGAACTTTTTAAAACAGATTCTTTTAGTTTTTTGAAGTTTTACGAACGAAGAGCAAGGCGTATATTGCCAATGCTCTTTACCGTTATGTTAGTTACCTTCCCTTTTGCCTGGAAATATCTTCTGCCGGCAAGCTTTTTGGAATACAGCAAGAGCATTCTTTCTGCCGTTCTCTTTAGCTCTAACTTTTTCTTTTACTTTGTTACCACAGAATATGGTGCTGAGAGTTCCCTGATGAAGCCATTCCTCCATACATGGAGTTTAGGTGTGGAAGAGCAGTTTTATATCGTATTCCCGATCATACTTGTATTTTTTTATAAGTTACTTAAAAAGCATGTGTTCATTTTGTTTTCTACGATGCTTTTTCTCAGTCTTCTGTTTTCTCATGCAATGAGCATGCAAAATGTAAGCTTGAATTTTTACTTGCCAATGTCTCGTTTTTGGGAGCTGTTAGTAGGTTCAATTTTGGCATATTTTGAATTGAAGCGTGGGAGGGTTCAAAGCAGATTAGTTAAAGCTATATTTCCGATTATTGGTTTTTATCTTATTGCATATTCAATTCTTTTTTTTGAAGCAAGTACACCACACCCAAGTCTGATAACTCTAATCCCTATAATCGGCTCTGTGCTTATCATAGCTTTCTCGTCGAAGGAAGATTTTGTGGGTAAGATCTTGGGTTCAAAACCATTTATTGGTATTGGTTTAATATCCTATTCAGTCTATTTATGGCATTTTCCCATTTTCGCTTTTTCTCGTATAGGTGATCCTACTCCCAGTAACTACGATAAAATTTATTGGATTGCTTTAACTTTTGTGTTGTCAATTATTTCATATTTTGTGATTGAGCAGCCATTTAGAAATAGGAAACTCATGAGTTCTCGCTTGATGATCATTTGTCTTACTATATTCTTGCTCTTTACCGTACCTCTTAACATTTTTACTCTTAGTTCAGATGGATATCCCACAAGGGTTGCCAAAGTTTTCAGGGATATAGAATCCTTGGATGGGATGAAGTGGGGGTTGAAAAAAGATGGAGAAGCGTGCTTTGGAAGGCAAAGTGATTTCTGTGAATATATCAATAGCAATAGCTCTTCGAGGTGGGTACATTTAATCGGCGATAGCCATCTTGAGAGTTTAAGTAGGAATTTGTTTGAAAGATTGTCTGGTGAATTCAACATCTCAGATATAACATCTGGAGGTTGTTGGCCTATTGGCTTAATTAAAAAAGTTGGCAGTACAGGAATAGATGATAAAAGTCCTTGCACAGAAGAATATCAACGACTGCGTTTGAAAAAGATTTTGAGCACGAAAAACTCTATTGTTGTTATTGGTGCTAGGTTCCCCCTTTATATAAATAGTCGAACCTTTGATAATGGAGAGGGGGGTGTTGAGCTAATCGAGGATAAAGAAATATTTTATAAATTTGAACCTACCCTATC
>JABHTG010000003.1 GCA_018697205.1 Nitrospina sp.
ATTTCAAAATATGATTCAAGCCGAGGTGCTAAGTTTAAAACCTATGCCGAGTTTAGAGTCCGTGGTGCGATTCTCGATGAATTACGCTCTATGGATTGGGTTCCGAGGTCTATTAGGCAAAAAGCCTCTGCGGTTGATAAAGTGGTGCAAGGGCTTCAAGCAAAACTAAGGCGATCACCAGAAGATGAGGAGGTGGCAAAAGAAATGGGTCTTAGTCTCGATCAATTTCATGACACCCTTAACGAAACGAAAAGTATACCAATTTTCAGCCTTGAAGATCTTGGTATAGCTAAAGAATCTAGTGACCAACAAAGCCTTCTTGATTGTTTGGCAGGAAAAGCTGACGCTGATCCACAGACTCAGGTACGACTTATTGAGCTTAAAGAAATTATTGCAAAAGCAATTGATGCCTTGCCAGAAAAAGAGAGATTAATGGTTTCTCTTTACTATTACGAAGAATTAACGATGAAAGAAATAGGAGCTGTGCTAGACATAACCGAATCCCGTGTATCCCAAATTCATTCTAAGGCGGTATATCGCTTGCGTACAAAGCTAAAGGCTATCATTTCGGAAGAATTATAAGCTTGTGGTTAGCCTTTAGTAAACTTTTCTTCCTTTTTCCTCAGGTGGGCGCGTCTTCCATCTTCTGTGTGCCCAAATCCATGGATCAGGTGTGTCATTTATGGTTTTTTCAATAAATTTTTCGCATAATTGAGTCCATTCAGTAATATCTTTTTCCCGGTGTTCTGTTTTCTTTAGTGTTAGTTCAGGTCCATATTTTAAGCGATAGGTTCCCTTTTCAGTGGGATAGCAAAAAAAAGGAATGATAGGAGTACCGGTTCGATAGCTTAGTCGAGCTAGTGCTCGGGCTGTGGCTGCTTTTTCTCCAAAAAAATCAACAAAAATCCCTCCTTTTGCTGTGTTCTGATCCATCATGATTGCCACAGCTTCATTATTTTTTAATACACGTACGATTTGTAATAATGACTCGTTTCTATAAAAAATACCATTCCCTGAAATAGTTCTGAGTTTAAAGGCCACTTCGTCAAGGTATGGGTTGTCTAGCCTGCGAATGATTGAATGAAGTTTACATATCCCTCGGTATCCATGATCAATACCCATGATCTCCCAATTGCCATAATGTGCTGTCAAAAAGAAAATACCTTTTTGACGTAAAAGACATTTTTCGACGATATCAAGCCCAACTGGGTCACCTTCTATCAATTGCTTTACACGGTTTGGGTTTTTTAAAACCCATAATGATTGAAGTGTAGATAATGCAACTTGAATGAATGAATTTTTAATAATTTTCTTTTTTTCTTTATTAGATTTCTTGTTTCCAAATGCAATATTTAGATTAACAAGCGCAATCTTTCTTCTTTTTGTTGTCAAACTGTATGATAAATTTCCTAAAATGCGCCCTAGTAGAAATATAGATTTTGCTGATAGGTTCTTTAAGAAAAAGATAAAAAATAGAACAACGAGATATTCAAACTGATGTTTAATGCTGATAAGAATAGCGCTTTTTTTCATAAGAGAGATCTCGTATTAAACTTGAGGAAGTACTTCAATAAAAAGGAATGGTATGAATTTAGATGAGTCTATTTTTCAGCAATAGCATGAGCCACTGCATGGATTTTATCATGGCTAATCGAGATATGGATGTGCTTTAGTTGGAGTTGTGTGAACATTTTCTTTCCTTTCCCATAAAGATTTAAAACAGGTTGGCCAGACTTCAATCTATCTACCTCTATGTCTTTCCAGAATATGCCACCGGTCATACCTGTGCCAAAACACTTTAAGACAGCTTCTTTAGCAGAAAAGCGACCGGCAAAATGCTTTGCTGGATCTGCTTGTGAACGGCAGTAGTCAATTTCTTTTTGGGTGAAAATTTTTTTTATGAAACGATCTGAATATTTTTGAATAGAATCTTTGATCCTATTTATTTCGATAATATCAAGGCCAGTTCCAAATATCATAGTGCTATTTTTTGTAAGGACGATTTAAATTTCAGGAAACTAAAGTACTCTCGTTTGAGAGACAAGAATCTATTTCCTGTTGAGTTATAGCCCCAGTTCTCAAAATAGTAGGTGGCGTTTTAGTTGTGTCAAGTAAGGTTGAAACTTTTCCCCCAGGCGCAGGTCCTGGATCAATTATAAGGTCTATACTATTTCCAAAACTGTTTAAAACTTCCTGAGCTGTTTGAGTATCTTTTTCGCCGTTTTTATTTGCACTTGTTGCGGTCAATGGAAATCCGACTGTCTGAATTAAATGACGCGTCCACGCGCTTTTTGGTAAGCGCGTAGCTATTTTCCCGGTATTTGACGTTAGAATATCAGGTAGACTGGGAACCGCATTAAAAATCAAAGTTAGAGGTGCAGGCCAACATCTCTTTACCAGCCGTTCTGCTTCCTGCGACCTATTTAGTGCCAGTTGATTTATTTGAGCTTTTGTAGAAATGAGAACTAATAGAGGTTTGTTATAACTTCTTGATTTAATCTCAAAAACTCGGCGAATACCTTTTTCGTTGAATGGGTCAACTCCCAATCCGTAAAAAGTGTCTGTTGGGAAGGCAATGACCCCCCCAGACTTTAAAATATTACGGATATATTTTGAATAATTTTTTAGCGATTGGTTAGAGTCTACTTTAAGAATTTGTGGCATAGTTTGATTTTAGTTCGCGACTTTTTCTTTCAACTGCCTTTGCTTGATCCTTTTTAAACTTTAAAAATTTTTTGTGAAGGTTTTTGTCATTTAGTGCCAATATTTGGACTGCAAGAACCCCCGCATTTTTTGCTCCTGCCTTCCCAATTGCCATTCCCGCGACAGAAACTCCGCCCGGCATTTGAGTGGTAGATAGTAATGCATCAAGTCCATTAAGTGCTGAAGAGCCTATAGGAACGCCAATTACTGGTAAAGTTGTCTCGGCGGCTACTACGCCGGCAAGGTGAGCTGCCGCACCCGCACCAGCAATTAAAATTTTAATGCCACGTTTAGAAGCGCCTACAACATACTTGCGTGTTCGCTCTGGAGAGCGATGCGCTGAAGAAACAACTACTTCATGACCAATAGCAAATTTTTCCAGAATTTTACTCGCTTCTTCCATCACAGGAAGGTCAGAATCACTACCCATCAAAATCCCAACAAGAGGTTTCCCCAAAATATAATCTCCTTAGATTAATTTTTATTTTAAATATCTAAAATATATTTGCGTATGAGTGGAGGGAATTTCTCCGATTACATTAGCATGAATCTGAAAAAATGTAATTTCTGAGTTTTGTCCTCTTTTTTTATTTTAGCAAAATAATAAATTGAAAACAAAACATTGCTTCATTTTTTATGGTTTTTTTGGATAGATTATAATTTAATAGAGATTGTTTGAGCTGACACTACTATTTTTTGCGCCCATGCTTGATTTTAGGGAATAGCATCACAGTAGCTAAAAACATTAGTCCACACGATATCAATCCAGTCATTGTTGCCCCTAGTTGAGCTGCGGTCCAATACCCTATGATTGGTCCAATAGTGCCTCTTATTCCAGTAAGGCAAACGTGGACAGACATGTACGCTGACACTTTTTCTGGTGGAGAATATTTGGTTACCCATAAAGCCCAAGCAATACTTCCTCCGGCAAAGGCTATTCCAGTCAAAGCCGAACCAATCCCGATTATTAAAAGATTTTTACTTATGAAAAAAAGGGCTATCCCAGTACCAAATAAAACATTAAGTATCATCCGAAGTATAATAAAATTCATGGTGTCAAAAATTCGAGCCCAAAAAGGTATAAATAAAAAACGCATTGTCTCAGGAATAATTGTGATGATTAATGCAACAATTAAGGGAGATGCTTCGATCCCGTAGATTGATGACGCCACATAATCAACCCTAAGAGGAAGAACCCAAAGATTGGCAAAGCCCATAATAAACCAAGTGAGAAGGACGTAACCAAAAGCCCTGTCTTTTAATATGTATTGAAAATTTCCAAATGGATTATTATGAGAAGTTTTTTCATTTACTTTAGATGGCATGGAACTAATGGCCCATGCTTTGGCAAGAGCGCATATTCCAACCATAGTAAATATCCAGCTAAAGTGAGCAATGTTTTTTTCTAGAAGTAACGACCCCGCAAATCCAAAAAGTGAAGAAATCGCTACAGTTAGAAGAAGCGGTTTTGAGAAGGTTTTGCCGCGCTTATCGTGGGGGTAGTTATCGTTGTATATTGATGTCAAATAGGGGATAGCGGCACTTCTACAAATATAACTAATAGTAATCATTAAGGCATAAAACTCTAGAGAAGGTGCCCATGCTCCAATAATAAGGCAGAATGCAGCCAATAATGAGGGAATTGCGCTACAAAAAGACTTTTTCAATCCCTTCCCAGCGGTATAGTGAACTAAGGGAAGAGATAAGATCATCCCTATAAATGGAGCTGCTGCAATCAGTGATTTTAGTCCTTCTCCTGCATTGTAATAGCGAATGGCTATAAAAAGAGCAAAAGTTTGTATGCCGGAACTAATTACCCCCTCAAATAATCCTCTCCATAGGTCATACTTGTATGTTTTCCTATGGAGCTCGGAGGTTGTTAAAGAGGAATGTTCTAAAGGCATTTATGGTTTTTACTTAATTGTATAGGGCGAATAATTTTTAAACTCTTACGAATTGAAACAAACATACATGTTGAAAAATAATTAAAAAAACTTTATTCGTCTACTGCAGAAGTTTAAAATGAAGATGGGTATTAATGTTATGGTTAAGTTAGGTTAACTTAATTCGACATATGGATCCAGATAGATTACTTGAAAACTTTATACAGGAGACTTAATTCTAATTAATGTTTAAAGATGATAAAAACCTGTTGCAAGCAGAAATTATAGCAATTGGAAATGAAGTTATTAGTGGTCTTATTCAAGATACTAATGGTAGGTATTTAAGTAAACAATTGCACTTACTAGGCATTAATGTTCCAAGAATCACCGCAGTGGGTGATGATAAAGGTTCTATATCTGAAGTCGTAGAAGGCGCCCTAGAGAGGGTGGATATAGTCATAATTACTGGCGGGCTAGGATCCACCCACGACGATATTACAAAAGAGGTTCTGGCGCAAATTTTCAATTCTAAAATGATTCTTGACCATAAAGTGAGACGTATGCTCGAGGTAAGTTTTAAGAAACGCTCTCAAGAAGTTCCTAAAAACGTGCGTAGCCAATATGAAGTGCCAGTAGACGCTACTATTTTATATAATGAAAAAGGAACAGCTCCTGGCTTTTTTTTTAAACGTGATGAAAAAAAATTATTTTCACTTCCAGGCGTTCCTTTGGAGATGGAGCATTTATTTGATGCATATGTTCGCCCTGATCTAAAAAAAATACAAAAGGGAGTGATTGGTCATCGTATTATTAAAACAGTAGGCTTGACAGAAGCTTCTCTTTGGGAAAAGTTTGGACCAGTTGAGCGCTTGGAAAGATTGGTTACGGTGGCTTCGCTTCCTTCCTACTTGGAAGTAAAGATCCGTTTGTCTTATTGTGCGGAAAGCTTAGAAGAGGTTGAAATTAGATTAGGGGAAGCAGAAGTAATGGTCATGGCCTCAGTTGGAAAGTGGGTCTATGGAAAAGATAATGATTCTTTAGAAGGTATAGTAGGTAAGCTTTTAAAAGATAAGGGAAGAACCTTAGCCGTTGGTGAATCTTGTACAGGTGGATTGATTGGTCATCGATTGACTCAGGAACCAGGAAGTTCTCGTTATTTTTTGGAGGATATAGTTGCTTATAGCAATGAGGCGAAGACCAGTCGCTTAGAAGTTTCATCAGCTCTGATCCAAAAACATGGAGCTGTAAGCGCAGAGGTGGCTCTTTCTATGGCAGAGGGTATACGTAAAACTTCAGGTGCTGACATCGGGTTGTCTGTTACGGGAGTTGCTGGACCCGGTGCTAGTAACAATAAACCTACGGGGACAGTGTTCATTGGCATTAGCGAAGAAAGAAGATCAAATTTTGAAGAATTTCGTTTTTATAATGATCGAAGACGTAATAAAGAAAGATCAGCTCAGGCGGCACTTGAGCTATTGCGTCGATGGTTAATGAATTATTGATAAAAGAAAAGAGACTGATGAGTCAAATAAAGTGTTGGAATTGCGGACAGGAATATAATGGAGAAAAAATCATTTGTCCAAATTGCGAAAAACCCACAAATCTTAAAATTCCCAACTATCCTCGCTTTAAAGGCCCGGGAATTATGATGTTTTTTTGGGTTTTTTTTATCATACTCTGTTTCGGCTTGATGGTTTCCTATTACGCTCAGTAAGAAAAGTTATCTATTCTTTAGATCTTGAAATGGGAGTATAAGTAGCATCCCAGCGACAAAGCCCCCTATATGAGCAAACCATGCTACACCACCATCACCTGACACGACACCACTGAAAACCTGAATCAGTATCCAAATTACAAGAAGAACGATGGCTGGTATACGTATTATCGTGATCAAAAAACCTAAAAATATCAAAGTTTTTACCCGCGCAAAAGGGAACAAAATAAGATAGGCTCCCAGTATTCCTGATATTGCCCCGCTAGCTCCTACCATTGGAATCTCTGACTGAAAGTCTGTAAGAATATGTCCTAGAGAAGCAAGCGTGCCACAAACTAAGTAGAAAATAACAAATCTAAATTTCCCAAGAGTATCTTCAATATTGTTTCCAAAAATCCAAAGATAAAGCATATTGCCCGCTAGATGGCCTATTCCTGAATGGAGAAACATTGATGAAAAAATAGTTGGATAGGTGCTTATAGGAGATTGTATTAGGTGAATAGGAACCAGTCCGAATGTTTCAAATGTTGAAGCCATATTTATAGGTTGGGTGAACTGATATAAAAATATAAGCGCATTAGAGATGATAAAAACAATGGTAATTAGAGGAAAGCTTTTAGTTGGGTTTTCGTCTTTGAGGGGAATCATTATGGGAAGAAGTAATATTGAAAAATGCTATTATGATAAGATGAAACTTTACTACAATTATAGAGAACATTATAAGTGGATAAAATAAATGAATTGCCAGTACCTATTCCAGACAATGATCGATCAGCTCTTGTTCGTTCTAAACGTGAAGAATCCCGCGAATGGGTAATAAATACCTACCGAAAACATCAGCTAACTCAAACATCTAGCTGGTTAGATAATGTGCTCGGGGAGGGGGCACGTGAGAAATCGTATCTGATTCCGATTTTACTTGATACTAACCCCATTCGACACCGGCAAAGTATTCAGGAACAGGTTTTTCCCGCTCCGAGAATCATTCACGAAGATTTACTGATGACAGATCACATGAAGGTAATGCTAGAAGCAGGCTGTGGAATGGGGAAAACAACCTTTTTAAAGTATTACCAAGAGCAAATGCTTCAACAAATACCCCACCCTGTTTATCCGCTTCCCGTTTATTTTAATCTTGGCAATCTGCAAGAAGGTAATGGAATTCAGCAGTTTATGGAATCAGTCCATAAGGAAATGTTGGGTGTTATTTTAATTGCGGGGCAGGAAGATTCCGAACCTCTTCTTGATGAAGAACTTCTTCTGAAGACCATTAAGTCTTTAGAGCGGGAAGGGAGAATTCTTTTCATGCTGGATGCTTTAGATCAATTACCTCCTGAAGATCGATTTCAGGTTTATTTAGAGGCTTTCGTTGAAGATAAGACTTTCCGTAGCAATCGATTGATTCTTGCTACTCGAAAATTTAGTTTCGGCCCCCTTGCTACAGACTCCATAATTCAGAGAGGGAAAGATGCAGCATTTCATGTAGCTTTTGAAAAAATTGACGAACAGAAGCGCAGTATATTTTTAGGAGAAGTACAAAAAAATAAAGACGTGGCAATTTTGGGTAAGTACTCTCCAGAATTAATGGAAGTACCTTTGGTTTTGAAAATGCTTCGTGTTCTTTCAGATAAAGATAGTTTGGATGGTCTCACGTCTCGTGGTGAAATTTACTCAGCTTATTTTAGACATGTTTTAGAAAGTGAAATTGAAGAAGACAAAGTAAAATATTGTGAAAAAGTTTTTGATCAATTAGGGGAAGTGGCCCTTCAGTTGTTTGATGATGGGCTTTCTCAGCGCGTCGATAATATTGAAACAGGCTATTCTAAAGAGCGCTTAAAAAAAGAGGGGTATGATACATTAATTCACGATGGGATTATTCCACCTGCCTTAGAAAAAATTCTTCAACAGACACCTGGTCGTTGGCAGTTTAGGCATCCCTCATTTCAAGAATACTTTGCATCTAGAAAATTAGCTGAAAATCAAGACTGGAAGAAAACTGTAGCTTTAAAGTGTCGCGATGAACGTTGGGAAGAAATGCTAAAGTTTTTTTCAGGGATGGTTTTGGCTGATGATGTGTTTGATATTTTTATAGATCATGGAGCTCTGTTTCTGGCAGGAAATTCTGCTTGTGAGGCGAAGAAATTATCCGAAGAAAGGCGATTGTTGATCGCCCAGTTACTTAAGTATCAATGCAGAGAGTCTTTCCCACAGTTTTCTCGGTGCCGTTTAATTAAGGTGGAAGAAGTTGTGGCGGCTAACGAAGCATCAAAATTACGGGCTCTTTTAATAAAGTTATTGAAAAGAGAAAATAGGGATGGGCGTATTCTTTATTCTGTAATCGAGCTACTTTTAGGAATGAAGAAAATTGATTGGTCTGAGTTGGTTGACCGCCAAGAGTTTGATTCATTAAAAGAAGTTAAGGAATTGGAAGAATTTCTAGGAGAAGCTTCTAACCCAGAGGTGGTTACATTAGGAAAAATAAAAAACTGGGGCGAGATGGTGACAATACCAGAAGGAAAATTTATTTACCAAGATGAGAAGGATGAGGAGGACCATATTTTTTTGAAAGAGTTCTCGATTATGAAGTTTCCAGTAACTAATGCTTTGTATAAAGAATTTGATCCAAATCACATACTACGCTTTCCTCTTTATTCTTTTTTGGATGACCACCCTGTAATAGGGATAAACTTTTATGAGTCCTTAGTTTGTGCCCTTTGGTTAGGAAGACGGTTGCCTATAGAAAAGGAATGGGAGAAATCCTCTCGCGGTATAGATGGAAGAGATTACCCTTGGGGTGAAGCAATGGGCTATCAAAACGATTATGCTAATACTTGCGACTTTGTAATTGGTAAAACTTCCTCAGTTACTGAATTTGAGCAGGGTATATCACCTTTTGGTTGCTTTGATATGGCTGGTAACGTATGGGAGTGGTGTGTGCAACTTCATTCTAAAGGACATGTAATTCAACGAGTAGCTAGAGGTGGCTCTTGGTTAAATTATATGGTTCACTCTAAATGTGCCTATCGAAATACTTTTAACCCCGATGAGCGTTACCCGGCTTGCGGTTTTCGATGTGTCTCTCTACCACTTACGGAAGTTGATGATGATTTCGAAGATGACGATTGACTAATACCTAAATTTTGGAATTTTTTTAAAAGAGGTTTTTTTTGGCTTGTGAATTTGATCAATATTATATGAATCTTGCCCTTGATCTTGCGCGGAAATCAGAGGGGCAGACTAATCCTAATCCTCTTGTTGGGGCAGTCATAGTTAAAAGCGGGAAAGTTGTTGCCAAAGGATATCATGAAAAGGCAGGTCTTCCACACGCAGAAGCTATTGCTTTAAATAAGGCTGGTACTAAGGCTAGAGGAGCCGATCTCTATGTGAACTTGGAACCTTGTTGTCATCATGGGAGAACGCCTCCATGCACAGAGGCCATTATTTCTGCCGGAATTAAAAGAGTCATCTTGGGAATTCGTGATCCTAATCGTCTTGTAAATGGAAGAGGAATACGCTTTCTTAGAAAACAGGGCGTAGAGGTGGTTATTGGAGTTTTAAGGCGGGACTGTCATAAGATTAATGAACATTTTATAAAATATATTACTACAGGTCGCCCATGGGTGATTCTTAAAAGTGCAGCTTCCTTGGATGGGAAAATTGCAACTCGAACGGGTGATTCAAAATGGATAACTGGATCCAAGGCTAGAGCTTACGCACATAGACTTAGAAGTAGAGTTGATGCAATACTAGTTGGTGCGGAAACAGTTCGAATGGATGACCCTCAGTTGACCGTGCGACCTAAAAAAAAGGGTATGCGTAATCCAGTTCGTATTATTGTTTCGGGAAAAGGTAGCATTTCCACATCAGCCAAAATTTTTAATAATGCACATAAGGAGCGAGTTATTTATGTCGCCAATGCCAGTCTACCTTTGGTTCGAAAAAAAAAACTTCAGAAAATAGGAGTGGAAGTTCTTTTGGTTAAATACAGGAAGAAAAAAGTTGATCTTCCTTTACTAATGGATGCGCTGGGAAAAATGAAAATTACATCTATTATGATTGAAGGCGGGTCGGAGATCAGTGGTAATGCGTTGAAGGAAAAACTGGTTGATAAATTAATTTATTTTTTAGCACCTAAGATTATTGGTGGTAAAAATGCTCCTGGGCCTGTTGGTGGTCAAGGGATATCTAGAATAGAGGACTTTATAGAAGTTAAAGAAATTTCCATCGAGAAATTAGGAAATGATTTTGTGATTGAGGGGAATATATATTAAGGGAGGCTTATGTTTAGCGGCATTGTTAGTAGTATTGGAATAGTTAATCAAATTATTCGAAAAAATACGGGAACGGTGTTAACAGTTCAAGGAGGTAAGGGTTTTTTTGGATTTGATTCAGGTGAAAGTATAGCTGTAAATGGTGTTTGCCTTACAGTTAGAGATAGTACGAATGATACTTTTACCGTTGACTTGAGTTCTGAGACACTTAGTCGAACTTGTTTTGAAAATATTGAAGATCGGATGAATGTTAATCTTGAGCGTGCTCTTACACCTTCCGATAAAATTAGTGGGCATTTTGTAAGTGGCCATATAGATTGTGTTGGGAAGATTACGTCTATTGATCATAAACCCGGTGAGATAGTTTTTCGCTTTGAATATCCAGTTGCATACACGCCATTTATTATTGAAAAAGGTTCTATTGCAGTAGATGGTATTAGCCTTACTACTTTTTCTTGTCTTGAAAATGGGTTTTCTGTATCTATCGTCCCATTCACGTTTTCTAACACAAATCTTGCTTCTAGAGAAATTGGGGATCTTGTTAATATTGAATGTGATATGATTGGGAAATATATATATAAAGCCTGTGAGACTATTCTATTGCCTGATAGTGAAGGCAAAACAAAATTTTTGGATATTCTACGTAGGCAGAATATTTTGAAATAAAAAAATATTTCTATCCATAAAAGCAAGAAACTTAAAAAAATAGAGAGCATGGTAATGAGTGAGCTTAGACAGAGTCAGAAAAACAACTTTAGTTCAGTTGAAGATGCGGTGGAGGATGTTCGTCAAGGAAAAATGATAATTATTGTTGACGATGAAGACCGAGAAAATGAGGGCGATTTAATGATTGCCTCCGAAAAAGTAACCCCTGATGCGATCAACTTTATGGCTAAATATGGCCGTGGTTTAATATGCCTTGCACTTACTGAGGAGAGGACTCGCGAATTGGGATTGTCGATGATGGTTGAGGATAATGAGTCAGCCTTTGAAACTCCTTTTACAGTTTCTATAGATGCCAGAGAAGGAATAACTACAGGAATTTCTGCTAGTGATAGATCGATAACAATCCAAACTGCAATTAATTCTCTTACAGAAAAAAATGATTTAGTTAAGCCAGGGCATATATTTCCTCTTAGAGCGCGTACGGGAGGTGTTCTTGTTCGTATGGGACAAACAGAAGCTTCGGTTGATATTGCTCGTATGGCGGGTTTATATCCATCGGGAGTGATTTGCGAGATTATGGATGATGATGGGACTATGGCCCGCTTACCAAGTCTTATAGAGTTTACACGTGAACATGATCTCAAAATGATAACCACCAAGGATCTTGCGGAATATCGTTTGCAGCAAGAAACACTCGTTGAAGAAGTCGTTTCTACCCAATTGCCGACGGAATTTGGTATTTTTAATTCAGTAACTTTTAGAAATATATTAGACGATCAAATTTATATTGCTTTAATTAAAGGAGAAATAATTGCTGATACTCCTACGCTAGTTCGAGTTCACTCACAATGCCTAACAGGAGATGTGTTTGGTTCATTTCGTTGCGATTGCGGTGAGCAATTGAAGAAGTCTATGGAAATGATTGCCGAGGATGAAAGTGGTGTATTACTTTATCTCTATCAGGAAGGAAGAGGGATAGGTATTATTAATAAGTTAAAGGCATATGCCTTGCAGGATGAAGGCCAAGATACGGTGGAAGCTAATGCTTCACTTGGTTTTAAACCTGACCTTAGAGAATATGGTGTTGGCGCGCAGATTCTAAAAAAAATTGGTTTGGGAAAACTTCGACTATTAACCAATAATCCTAGAAAAATAGTGGGATTGGATGGATATGGTTTGCAAGTGGTTGAACGGGTTCCCATCGAAATGAGTCCCAAGAAGGATAATATTAAATACCTTCAAACGAAGCAAAAAAAACTTGGGCACATGATTAAAAATATTTCATGACGGATTTCTTGAAATGGCAAAAATTATAGAAGGAAATTTTGATGCTTCAGGTTTAAGGGTTGGAATTGTGGTTAGCCGTTTTAATAATTTTATTACAGAAAGCTTGTTAAGCGGCGCTATGAATGAACTGGTAAACCATGGAGTTAATGAGGATGAGATAGAGGTAGTTCGCGTTCCAGGAGCTTTTGAGATTCCCATGGTGGCAAAAAAGCTTTGTTCAAGGGAGAAAGATGTTGTTATTTGTTTAGGTGCAGTGATTAGGGGAGGAACGCCTCACTTTGACTATGTAGCCGGTGAAGCTGCCCATGGGGTAGCATCGGTGGCTAGAGAGGTAAATATTCCAATTATGTTTGGTGTGCTTACCACAGATAATTTAGAGCAAGCGCAGGATAGAACAGGTGGAAAATACGGGAATAAGGGCGCGGAAACGGCTATTGCTGCTATAGAGATGGCTACGCTTTATAAAAAACTTTAATCTATTGGTTGGTTGAAATGGGAAAAAGAAGGTCATCTAGAGAATTAGCGCTCAAGTTTCTTTATCAATTTGAGCTAAATGGTGGAGATTTAGATGAGCAAATAGCATTATTTTTGGAGCGAAGTTTATCCCAAGATGACGTAGAGATTTTTATGAAAGACTTAGTTGTGTCTGTCGTTAATAAAATGAAAGATATCGATGAAATTATTCAAAAATTTAGCGAGCACTGGATTCTCGATCGGATGACTGTGATTGACCGAAATATTTTACGAATGGGGACGGGCGAATTGCTGTTGAATTTTTCAACCCCACCTAGAGTTGTTATTAATGAAGCTATTGACATAGCTAAAAAATACGGTAATGAAGAATCACCTGAATTTATTAATGGGATTTTGGATAAAATTTATAAGGAAGTTGGACAGAAAGGGCCTCTTTCTTTTACGACTTGAGATCTTATTCTTTCCACTAGCTTTAGGATAATGAGGTTTATAATTTTTTCCGACGTGCATAGTAATCTCGAAGCAATACAGTCTTTTTGCCAGATTACAGATTCTATTCTCCATGACAAGAAGGTATGCCTTGGTGATATTGTTGGGTACAACGCAGACCCTAATCCTGTAGTGAAGTGGGTTCGAGAAGAGGTCGATCTCATATTAGCTGGTAACCATGATAGATGTGTGTCAAATAAAAAAAATTCAAGTTATCTAAACCCCGCTGCCTATCAAGCATGTGCTTGGACTCGAAGAAATCTAACTCAAAGTAATCTGGATTTTTTGAATACTTTGCCCATTGAAAAAGAAGAAGAGGATATTTATTGGGTCCACTCGTCTCCTTTTGAGCCGGAGAAATGGCATTATGTTTCCACAAAAAAAAGTGCCGAAAAAAATTTCAATTTTTTTAAACAGGATATTTGTTTTTTAGGCCATTCTCATTTGCCTGGTATTTTTGAAAAAGATAAAAACAATAACGTGCGCTCACACGACTCTTGCAAAATGAAGCTTGATCCAGAATCCCGTTATATTATTAATGTTGGTAGCCTTGGGCAACCAAGAGATGGTAATCCAGACCCAGTATATGTTTTATATGATTCGTTGAGCCATATTGTCGAGTTTTGTCGTTTTTCATATAATTTGCTATCAACGCAACAAAAAATAATAGCCCTTGGCCTTCCTTCCAGCCTCTCAGATCGATTAAGTTTTGGACAATAACCTTAATAAAATCAACTATTAAGGCTGTTGACCTAATTTCTCAAAAATGATAGGATTTTTAAAGATAATAAAATTAAATAGTTAAGCCTCTTTTCTTAAATGATGGTAGTTTTGTCTACAGGATGTCCAGCCATTAAAATGTATTAGGGAGTTTTATGCGTTTTTATTTATATAAATTTTTTGGTTTAGCTATTTTATTGACTTTTTTTGTGCCGCTTCAGTTGACATCTGGAGGAAAAGTATTTGCCGCTTCTTCATCTGCATCAATCGATTATGAAAAAGCGCGCACGTTTTATCACAGTTTTTCTCAATCTAAAAAATTAAAAGATAGACGAGATCAGTGGATGTTGGTTATCCAAAAATTTAATTCGGTTTTCAGGCAGCACTCTTCCAGTTATGAAGCATACAAAGCCGTATTTACAATTGGGGACTTGTATGAACAACTTTTTTCGATTTCTAGACGAGGTAATGATCTTGACAAAGCTTTGGAAGCTTATGTGACAACGGTAAGCAAATTTGACCCGGGTCGATTGACAGATGATGCTCTTTATCGTCAAGGGGAAATTTTTTTTAGTCGAGGAGATTATGTTGCTGCACTGAATTCCTTTGAGAAGATTTTAATATTAACTCCTAAAGGTGATTTTGTTGCAAAAGCAAAATCTAGAATTCCTGATGTCAGATTTTTTATGTCAAAAAATCATCAGGAAAAACGAGTACTTCAAAAAAAAATAAAAAGTATAACCCACTCAAAAAGTAACACAAACTCAAATAGTAAAGATAAAATAACTCTTGATAAAATTAATTATACGGTCGGATCAGATTCTTTTCGAGTTGTAGCTCATACAAGCGAAGCTGTAACTTTTTCTCAAGGTCGTTTATCTAGTCCAGAGCGTGTGTATATAAACTTTAAGAAGACTCGACTAGACGATAGTGTTGCTAAGGATATAAAAATTGGAAGTCGTTTTTTAAAAGGGCTTAGATTGAGCCAACTTGACAAAGACAATACCCGTTTGGTTGTTGATTTAAACGAATCAAATAATCTTAAAATAGGTGTTTGGTCTGAAGGGTCTAAGCTATTCGTAGAATTAAGTACGGGAAAGTCGCCACAAATGAAGGTAGATTCTAGACGGAAGGTTCCTTCTGTAGTGTCTAAGGTTGTTAACTTTGATAAAAAAGTAAAGCATAAGAAAAAAAATAGAAACGTGGCCGTTAAGGTATCAAAAAAACGATCGCTTTTAGCAATTAATAAAAAACCACCTCTAATTGTAGTTGATGCTGGACATGGAGGTCATGACTTAGGGGCGAAAGGACGAACGGGTACTCGAGAGAAGGATATTAACCTTGCTATTGCTTTACGTTTGAAGGACATCTTAACATCTCGTTATAAATATCGAGTTATTCTTACTAGAGAAAATGATACTTTTATCCCTCTTCCAGGGCGTGGTAAAATTGCTAATGATAACAATGCGGATATTTTTATTTCAGTGCATGGCAACGCAGCGCACAGAAAGGCTGCCCATGGCATTGAAACATATTACCTTGGGCAGGGCCATAGTGAAGAAGCAAAAGCTACGGCTATTCGTGAAAATGGTGCTCTAGTCAAATCTGTAAAAGATGACCAGACTCAAGAAATTTTAGCAAGTATGATCAGTACCACAAAGATTAACAAATCATCTCGATTAGCTGGTAACATTCAAAACCAAATGTATCAAAGCATGAGTAATAAGTATTCCGGTGTTAAAAACTTAGGAGTTAAAGAAGGGCCTTTTTTCGTATTACACGATACAAATATGGCAAGTGTTCTTGTAGAAGTTGGGTTTCTTACAAATGCTAGAGAAGAGAGACGTTTAAAAAAAAGTTCCTACCTAGATAGGCTTGCTTCCTCTATTGCAAAAGGGGTTGCTAAGTTCATTCAGGATTCTGATCCGATGATTTAGAGAGATAAAAGCCATGGCTTCAATACCACTCGTTGCTATTATCGGCCGAGCTAATGTCGGGAAGTCTACATTGTTTAATCGACTTATCCAGAAACGTAAGGCAATCGTAAATAATACGCCGGGAGTAACTCGTGACCGAATTTACGGTCAGTGTGATTGGTTAGGGCATTCATTTGCCGTAGTCGACACAGGTGGAGTAGACGTTGATGGGATTAATGATATAGAGAATCAGGTAGTAAAGCAGGCCATGTTCGCGCAAGATGAAGCAGATATCTTAGTTTTCGTTGCAGATAAAAACTTAGGGCTTACTCCTGAGGATAGAGAAGTTGTTGATCGGCTAAGAAAATCTGGTAAGCCATTTTTTTTTATTGTTAATAAGGTTGACGAAGTTAGTCATGAGAAAGAGCTTTCTGAATTCTCTGAGATGGGTATGGTTGATATATATCCAGTTTCAGCAGAACACGGATATGGTGTAGCAGATATGCTTGATGATCTATTGTTAGTGTTGCCAGAGAAGAAAGATGCCCCTCTTCCAGAAAATACTGTTCGTGTTGCTATTGTAGGACGCCCCAATGTTGGCAAATCATCATTAGTTAACCGACTATTGGACTCTACTCGCTGCATTGTTTCAGATACTCCAGGCACCACCCGAGACTCTATAGACACGATACTCAATGAGGGGGATAAAAATTTTTTACTGGTTGATACAGCTGGAATTAAGAGAAAAGGAAGAACTCAGCAAGTATTAGATAAGTTTAGTGTGATTATGTCTTTAAAAGCATTGGATCGTTGTGATATAGCCGTGGTTCTTGTCGATGTTTCAGAAGGGATAACGGATCAGGATGTCACTATTGCGGGTTATGCTTTTGAAAGAGGGAAAGGGTGCCTCTTTGTGGTAAATAAATGGGACTTAATAAAATCGATTGGGGTTACCAAAAACTCTATTGAAGAGCAAATAAGAAGAAAATGTAAATTTCTAGATTTTGCTCCAGTCCTTGCTTTGTCTGCACTGTCAGGATATGGAGTAGAAAATTTATTACCTCAGGTTGAATCGATTTATGAGGAGTTCAAAAAGAATTTGTCAAAGGGAAAGTTAAATGATTGTATCGAAAAAGCCATAGAAAAAAATCCAATACCAAGCTACCGAGGGAACTTTGTGAAAGTTCAATATATAACTCAAGTTAAGAGCCGGCCTCCCACTTTAAAGTGTTTTGTTAATTACCCAGAAGGAATACACTTCTCTTATAAAAGATATTTAGTTAATAGCCTTAGAAAAACCTTTGGATTTTCCGGTACACCGATTAAATTATTTTTTTCAGGAACAAAAAATAAAAAAACTTAAAATAGTTGTTTTTTTATAAAGCAAGAGGTTTATAGCCATTACTGCCAATAGTATTATTTTTACAAAGTACCCTCATCGGGATATAAAAAACAAATCAGAAGATTTTGAATTTGGTTTGATTAAATTTTTTTTCACCAAAAGGTTAATTTTTATAGATCCGAAATCTTGTTTAAACAGTTAATTATATATTATACCTGCTTAAAATAATGTTTACGAAATTAATATTTCCCAATACTATTGAATAGTTGAAAATAGTTTGGCTTGTTAAAATTATCATTGTGAAAGCATTAATATAAAGACCATAAAAAGTTAGATAGTGATATGTTAGCTGATAATTTTTGTGCATTAAAATGATAACAACTGTGAAAGCCGATTTAGTTGAGCGAGTGTATGAAAAAGTAGGTTTTACACGCCAGGAAGCGATGGATTCAGTTGAAATTATTTTTAACGAAATAAAAACAGTTCTTGCTAGTGGAGAGGATGTCCGAATTTCTGGATTTGCTGGGTTTCATTTGAGGGGGAAAAAGGCCAGAAAGGCAAGAAACCCAAGAAGCGGTGAACCTGTTCTTATAAAAGCTAGAAGAGTTTTAACTTTTAAGCCTAGCCAACAACTATTAACTTCTACTAATAGATTAAATCATGAATCAAAAGATACCTGATAAGCTATTTTTTAAAATAGGAGAAGTTTCTAAGCTTGCTGGAGTGGAACAACACGTTCTTCGATATTGGGAAGACGAGTTTGATGCCCTTCAACCAAAAAAAAATAAATCTGGCCAGCGATTTTATGAAAAAAAAGATGTTGAATTGATTCTTAAAATACAGAGGTTATTGTATCTTGAGAGATACACTATTGCTGGCGCCAAAAAAAAAATGAGAGAGGGTAAGAAGAAAAGTGCTCAATTATCTCTAGGGTTTGATCGTGAATTATTTCTCGATCAGAAAAGAGAAATAGTTTCTGACCTTGAGTTTATTCTTGATAATCTTGCTGAAGATTAAATTGACTTTATTATAAAGGTTTTTTTGGAATCAATAAATAATGAGGGGAATCTTAAAAATTTTCCCCTCAAAATTAAGGGGAGAATTTTTAAGATTCTAACTCTTTAATTAAAGGCTTTTTGGGCTACCCCAACTAGTCCGTCTAATGTTCGGCATCCGAGAAGATCGGCATCTTCTCTAGCTACTTCATTTCCATTTTCATCTACAGCGATGACTGACCTGTTTAAGTACCTACTACGTACCCCCTCTAGATTTAAATTATTAGCCTTTGCAAATTCAAGATCTGGATCTTGAAAGAGGTTCGGAATACCGCGGCCCGCATTACTTAGAATATCCGTTCCTACTATAACAATTACTTCTTCAACTCCAGAAACTAAAAAAGCATCCATGCTTTCTTTTACTTGGTCTAACTCCTTATTACAAAAACCGCCGGCTCCAGGAAGAGTTATTATGAGTCGTTTTCCACTAAAATCTTTTATGGAAAGATTTTGCTCTAAAGGTGTTGATGAAGCATTTTCTACGCTCCACTCGGGATTAAGTCTAATCAATTGGACATCTATTCCAGGCAACTGGGCCATAAAACTACCTCCTTCATAATTAATTATATAGATAATGATTTTAATGATGTATGTGTCATAAAATAGCATTTTTTCGCAAATTTATTAATTTTATTTATAATCAGATTGAATTAATAAGATTTAATTTTGCTTTAGTCGCATTCAAAATCTACATCTGCTATTCTGTTAATATATTCATTTTTTTTAGTTAATATTATATTCTATGATTTTAGTACACAGATTGCTCTATTTTTCTTTATGCGCTCTTTTTTTTATTGTTGGAGATCTATACGCAAAGAATAGTGATGATTCTATTCGCCCATTTTATGAGTATAAGGGTAATTATGGTAAGGAAGTGGAGTCCAAAAAAACTAAGTTTAAAAGTACATTTGGTTACAACTTAGTTAATATGGGACGAAACTGGTCTCCGATTGAAATTGATATTGTTCATGCTGCTTTTAATCAACTTCCCCCTAGTTTTCACAAAATACCTAGTTTGAAAAGTATATACCGCCTCGATAAAATTATTTTGAATGCTGAAAATTCCTCAGGAGAAGATATCCCCGCGGCAACACTGCCATCATTTAGTACAATCTACGAAAATACATCTCAATCATACAGTGTTTTTGTTCAAAAACAGGAATTACGAGTTGAGCTTTATAACCCATTATTTCATGAAAAGCAGGTGGATTTAATTAACATTATTCAACATGAAATGGCTCATGCTTTTGATTTTTCTAAAGGTTTTTTGAGTTTTTCTGATGAGTGGATTTCCCTGACAAATTTTAAGGTGCTGCATATTTTTGCTTTGGATGGTGTTCGTGATAGTGATTCTTTATTTGCTTTAGTTAATGACCCTAAAGTAAATAATTATGCCCCAACAGCTTTACGTAACGTTTCGACCTACTCAAGGCAAAACCCTCAGGAAGATTTTGCGAACTCAGTTACTGCTTATATTCATTATCCATATTTTCGTTACACTCATCCTGCCAGATATAAATATCTTAAAAAAAATGTATTTAATGGTAAAGAATATTTTCTTAATGACCCTAATGTAAATAGTTTTGAAGAAAAAGTTAATTCTGACTTAGAAAAATCGCTAAATAATGGTGCCTGGGGGGATGTTAATACTATCCTTATTGAATTAAGTAGAAGTTACTTTCCTGAATTAGAGCAGAAAATAATTAATCGTATAAAGAAAGCCCTTGGAACGATGTCTGTTTCTCAAGAAAAAGATAAAACTCTTACTCTTGCCACCTGTTATTTAATGCAACCAGAAGGACTTAAATTAAGAAAAAACTTGATTCGCTCAGGGCGAATTTCAGTTAAACAAATTTTAAATGACCCGCAATGTTTTCGGTATGCTCGGGATACTTTTGAAAAAAAACTTACAAAATGGTCGCCCTCGAACCTTTACTTTTATCAAGATCTCGGTAGAGGTTTTATTCAGTTTGTTGACCCTGTCCTTGCAACTGCGCATGTTCGTGGATTTGACACCGAATACCTCTGGAAAATATTTTTTGAAGAAGAGGGTAGGGTAATTCTGGCTGAAGGTTCTTCCTTTTTTCGAAATGGAGGGAATGGTTCTATAAAGATAGATTTAATGAAAAGCGCTACTCGTGAATTTAATTTTCCTGAAGGAAAAATTTTAAGAATAGAGTTGATGGCAAAACGAACTCATCCGACTAACTTTAAAAGCTTTGAATCTGAAAGAACGGGGGCAAGGTTTATTATTCAACCTTGGTTCTCCTATATTGGACCCAATCCACCCAAGGTCCGCGTGAACTTTCCATTAAGTATGTTAAAAAATACTCATTAAATTAGGAAAGGGGTCTTACTAATCTCACACACATATTCATGTTAGCGTATTTTGAAGGCCAAACCTTTACGCCATCTTCATATTGTATTATAAGAGCTGAGGAATCCTTCTCTTCACTAGTCCATGTAGTACCACCCGAACCTGGCCCAAATATTGAATGAAGATAAATTTCATCACCGTATTTATCGGTATTTTTGTTTGTAAGGTCGAATAAACTCCAAGCTTCTTCTTCATTTGGATACCGCCATTCTTCAGATCCCGCAAAACGTTGTAAATTTAAAATCTCAGTATAATCTTGACATTTAAACCAGTTTTGCCATTTATTTGTGTCCTGAAATGAGTCAGCTTTCTTCCAGATTACTTTTATTTTTAAATCAGTTATAGTTCCGTTGCCATTATCAGTAAACCTTTTACTATCAGTCATGTTATATTTTCATTTTCTAAAAGGTGATTGTATACAAGTAACTTTATTTCTGTCATTTCCCGTAAGCTATATTTTATTCCTTCTCGTCCAAAGCCAGAATTTTTTACTCCACCATAGGGCATATTATCAACTCTAAATGTTGGGATATCGTTAATAATAACACCGCCTACATCTAATTGGTTAAATGCACTAAGTGCTTTATTCATATTATTAGTAAATACACCTGCTTGTAGCCCAAAATCAGTATTATTAACAGCCTTGATTGCATCTTGAAAATTACTATATGGATTTACGATTAAAATTGGACCAAAGGCTTCACTGCATGCAATAGGAAGGCTTGGATTAACATTAGTAAGTATTGTCGGTTGGTAATAATTATTGTAACGATTCCCTCCTGTAAGAACTTTTGCACCTTCAGAAACTGCTTTATTTACCCATGTTTCGATTCTTTTGGCATTTTTTTGGTCTATCATCGGTCCCATTGTGACAGTTTCATCTAGTGGGTCTCCAGGTCTAAATTTTATTGTTTCATTAATTAAGTTTTCTAGAAACTCATCATAGATTGAGGTGTGAACATAGACACGTTGAATTGAGATACAAACTTGCCCCGAATAAACAAAAGCACCAAAGGTTATTTTTTTTGCTGCCAAACTAATCTCAGTGTCAGGTTCTACAATGACCCCTGCATTTCCACCTAGTTCGAGAACTACTTTTTTACTACCTGCGCGGTTTTTGAGATCCCAGCCAACTTTTGGACTTCCAGTAAATGTCACCATTTTTAAGCGCGGATCTTCTACTAGAGGAGTAGCACTTTCACTGGTGCATGGAAGTATGCTAAGACTTCCTTCTATAGCAGAAGTTTCTTTTACGATTTCTCCAAGCAACAAAGCAGTTAGTGGTGTAGATGATGCTGGTTTAATAATAATTGGATTTCCTGAAGCAAGTGCTGGAGCTACTTTATGGGCGACTAGATTTAAAGGAAAGTTGAAGGGGCTTATCCCAGCAATAGGTCCAATTGGAAAACGTCTGGTAAGACCCGCCTTTCCATGAGCAGATTCTGTGATGTCCAAAGTCAACATTTCACCATCAAGCCGAAGGGCCTCTTGACTAGCAATTTCAAAGGTTGAAATTGATCTTGCTACTTCAGCTCTTGCATAAATAAGAGGTTTCCCTGATTCCTGTGAAATAATTCTGGATAATTCATCAGACTTTTTTTTTATACCGCTAGCAACCTCATTGCAGATTTGACTACGTTTGTAAGCAGGGAGAATACGTGTTTTTTTAAAAGCTTCTTCAGCTAGATTTATTGCCTTTTCAATTTCAACTGAATCAGCAAGGCAGACTTCGGCAAAAGTTTCGTTTG
>JABHTG010000002.1 GCA_018697205.1 Nitrospina sp.
CAGGAAGTCCTTGGCTTTGACATTAAAGGGCATGATTATTTTGTTCAAGTTACCGATGCGCGTCCAGATACAGGAGGACTTTCAGGGGCGACGCCAAACGAAGCCGTGAGCTGGGCTAAAATAGACCCAGATACTGTAAACCAATCTGTTGTTTGTTATAGTGATACCACAATTGTCATGCCATTGTTAACGGCATATCTTGAGAGTTGTGGTGTGAGGCGTGACCCAAAACGGCTTAATAAAAAGTTTCCAAAGATAGTGGATCAGCTCCGCAAAAAATTTTTAGAGCAGAAAGACCTTATTTTAGGTAAGAGAAGTGTGTTAGATACAATTCAGTTTCTAAAAAGAAGTAAAGATAAGGACTGAATCTTTATAAAAATATTTCTACCCTCTAGTAGGTCGATTATTTAAGTGAGTGTACCTAGAAAAATGAACTCTAGAGATAGAAAAGAATTTAAAGCAGTAATCTTAGAAGAAATAGAATCTCAGAAGTCCCAGATAGAAAGCTTACTAAAATCTGTTAAACCTATTGCCCCTGATAATGCAATAGGGCGACTTACTCGTATGGAAGCAATTGGGAATAAGGGTGTCAGTGAGGCATCGTTAAATTCTGCCCAAAGAAAACTAGCCAGATTAGAAACTGCGCTGAGTAAAATTGAAAATCCAGAGTTTGGAGTTTGTACTAGATGTTCAAGCTTTATACCAAAAGGGCGTATGCTTTTAATGCCAGAAAGCGTTACCTGTGTTGCGTGCGCTCAAAATAAAAAACCCCTTTAAGAGTAGGCTTTGATCAAGACTAGCTAGTTCTTGGAAAACTATTATGATACAACTACAATCCAACTAGAAAGCTAGGGATTACAACGCCTTTTAATTTTAACTTTTTTTAACGATATGGGCTTATAGCTATTGTTATAAGTCCTTTTTGTATTTTGCAAACCTTATAATGATCATAGCCAATAATATTCAAAAGTCTTTTGGACCTCAGAGCTTATTTGAGGGAGTATCTTTTCTTATTAACGAGGGTGAACGTGTTGGATTAGTTGGTAAAAATGGAACAGGAAAATCTACTTTATTCAAGATGGTTTTGGGGCAGGAGAGTTTAGACTCTGGATATCTTACTACCCCAAAAGGCTATCGAATTGGCGCTCTGGAACAAATTATATCCTTCACTCAACCTACCGTTCTCAAGGAGTGTGTTCAGGTATTGAGTACTGAAAAGCAATGGGAGCATTACAAAGCAGAGATTATACTTTCGGGGTTGGGTTTTTCGGAGCAGGACTTCCATAAAGATCCCGCAACTTTCAGTGGTGGCTATCAGGTGAGAATTAACCTTTGCAAGGCTTTATTAGCTAACCCCAATATGCTTCTCCTTGATGAACCCACTAACTATTTAGACATACTTTCACTCCGTTGGCTGAAGGAGTACCTAAATAAATGGCCTGGAGAAATGATTCTAATTACTCATGATCGAGATTTTATGGATAAAGTTACTACTCACACACTTGGTCTCCATCGAAAAAAGGCCAAGAAAGTCAAAGGTGATACCATTAAATTTTATGAGCAAATTATTCAGGAAGAAGAGGCTTATGAGTTAACCCGAAAAAATTTGGAGACAAAACGAAAAGAAATGCAGTCTCTTGTAGACCGTTTTAGAGCGAAGGCTTCGAAAGCATCTATGGCCCAGTCAAGATTAAAGATGATGGAAAAAATGGGGACCATGGAAAAACTTGATACGGAAAAAAATTTGGGTTTCAGGTTTAATTATCTTTCATGTCCTGGAAAAACATTAATGACAATAAACGATCTTTCTTTCTCCTATGATAGTAAATCAGAAAATAATATTTTCTCTGAGTTGTCATTTTCTATTGGGAGTCGAGACCGTATAGGAATTATTGGGGCCAACGGAAAAGGTAAGTCGACGCTGTTAAATTGTCTCGCAGGTGAATTGATTTGTAGTTCAGGTTCTATCACTAAACATCCTTCTACTCGTATAGGACATTTCGGCCAGACTAATATCGATCGACTTGATTCGCAGAACCGTGTGTTAGATGAGATTCTACGAGAAAATCCCAATCTTTCTTTACAAGCCGCTCATAGTATATGTGGCGCCATGATGTTTGATGGAGACTTGAGTAAGAAAAAAGTAAGTGTATTGTCTGGAGGTGAAAGGAGCCGAGTCTTGTTAGGGAAAATAATTTCTCACCCTACAAATATTTTGCTTTTAGATGAACCTTCCCACCACTTAGATGTTGAATCTATTGAATCTTTGATTGAAGAGTTGAATGATTATGCGGGTGCTTTGGTAATAGTTACTCACTCAGAACTTATTTTAAAAACCTTGGCTAAAAACTTGATTATTTTTCATCAAGGCCGAGCGGAATATTTTCATGGAGGATACGATCACTTTTTAGGTAAAGTTGGTTGGGAGGGAGAGCCTAATAAAGAAAAAAAAGAAAAAACTAAACTAAACAAAAAAGAGGCTCGTAGGTTACGTGCCTTAGAGAGGAAAAGAGAGGCATCAGTTGGTAGTTAGATTAACTAAGTAATTGAGGGAGTCGATGGTTATTGGATTATAAAGTTTAAAAGTTGCCAAGTATTCAAAAAATTGAGAGTGGCCAAAAACCAAAGGAATGGGTTGGAAGCCCACCAAAGGGTACCTCATTCGAAAGACTTTGAAAGGGGGGATCGCCTTCAATGGACTTCCGGGAGGATATGCTACTACAGAACAAATTGTAACACTTGAAACATTTTGTTTCAAGTGTTTTAGGTTAATTTTAAAAATTTGTTTAAGTTAGCTTTGTTTCCACATATATATTCTTGTGTTAGATGGGGTGAAACTTCAGGTTTTTCCCTACTATAATAAAAAAATGTATAAAAAAACCTAATCTACTTTTATTTTTCTTCGTCTTGTTTTGGGAACCTTGATGAATTGCCCAACTTTTTTGCCAAACTAAACAGTAGCCAAAGAGCCAAGAAACCGAAGGTCATTCCATAAATTATATAGGTCTCATTATCCATATTCTTCTCCTCATTTTATTTCAGGTCAAATAGTTAGCTCGTTTATTTCCTGAAAATAAATTAAATTACGAAAATTCCTAGGGTATATCTGGTATACCACAAATTTTAAGTTTTTATAAAGTTATCCAGCCTTTATTAAATTAAACACATTTAATTGACCATTAATTCTAAATTAATGTTTATAAGTTAGCCTGTTAAAGTATTTTACTTAAGAATAATTATCTATATTTCGAGGATGGTTGAGGTCCTTCTGGGATCTCTTTTCCCCTATAAAGAGTGAAAAGTTGGGCTTCAAACTCCTTGGTTTTACAATTTATTAGTCAGTTTATGATTTTGTTAAGGGTTTTGGAATTTAATAGTTCAATGGTATTGTTTTAGTTAAGGAACTATATGTTTTGATTAAAAAAACTATAAAAAATTATAAAAAAATCTGTATAACTTCCATTACGCTAGTAATTATTGAATAATTTTTAAGGATGTGGACTCAATGAAAAGAGTAATATTTCCTATTATTTTTCTGATTTTGCTTTGTAATATAGGGTCAGCTAATGAGCTATTGATTATTAGTGGTAAAAATTCTAAGAATTCAAATAAATGGAAGGTTGAGGTTTCAGATGAATATGCTAATAGTGAAACAGGAAAAATAATACCAATTAAACTAGTTTTGATTGAGAGGGATCAGTTTCCAAAATGGATTACAGAAGCAATGGAGGAAGGTCGCCTTGGTGAAATAGTTGGAACACCCACCTTTATCATTTGGGATGAACAAGGAAAAAAAGAATTAGGGAGACTGGAAGGTTATACAGATAAATCAAAATTTTATAAGCAATTGAATGGAGCGTTATTGCAGATAAGTGAAGGTTTACACCCTGGTCGTAGAGAAGGGTCGGGAGGGCATGAGATGGGAAGCCCTGATAGTCGAAGACAAATGGAGGGCTCGGGAGGAATGAGTCAAGATATTATGGATCATGTTTACAAAACCCCAAAAGAAGCGAAGCAGGCTTCAGAAATGCTTGGGCTGGGAGGAGAAATTCATAGTCATGAAACTCCTCAGGGAATCATTTATATGCCGGGAACAACGATGTGAAAAATTAAAAAGCAATAGCCCTTTGGAGGTAAGCGGATTAATCAAATAATAACGGTCGTCGGATTTGTGCCTATATTATTTTAAAAAAAATTTCTGAGTTTGCTTTAAAGGGAGTATTTTTTTTAATATTTCTAAGAAATATTAGCTAAAGTGCCATTATGGTTTCGAATTTTTCTTTTAACCCCACCCACTTTTTTTAAGCCTGCAATAACAATAATATAACCTAACCATAATTTGCCGAGTTAAAAGAATTTAATCGGCAATTAATCGAAGTTTAATCATTTATTAATAGTAGGTTCATGTTAGTAATCTAAACTAACATTGTTTGGTAGTACAGGTCTCCTCCTGTGAACTCTTTTCTTTAGGGTTTTGACCATACCTGAAACCCTTTAGGAAAGAGTTTTTTTTACAATTTGGTATCATATAGATAAATTAGTGCTAGCAGAATGTCTTCACAGCCCAAGATTCTACCATCCTGATATGTCTTCTTTTTTGTAATGAGTTATTCTACTAAAATTGAGTGAAAATAGAGTTTAATTTACGAGTTTTAATTAATTATCTGCTATTTTTGTTTCAACGATTTTTTACCTGCCAATTAAAATAAACTTTATTATATTATTCAGATAGATTAGGAAGATTTTTAAGTTTTTCCTGACTATTAAAATGAACTCGTGTGACCATATTTAGAGTAAGAGATAAATGATTAAGGGTTATTTAGAACATGCAATTCAAAATGACTGTATTAAATGATTGATACAATAGAGTTAGTTAAAACATTCGTGATTTTGTTGGCCATTATTGATCCTATCGGAAATATTCCAGTGGTAATGGTTTTAACCGAAAGTAAGTCTGACAATGAATATAAATCTATAACCCTGAAGACGTCCTGCGGGGTTTTTGTTTTATTGTCGGTTTCTTTTTTATTTGGGAAGTATTTGTTAGTTTTTTTTGGCATTAAGATGCCGGCTTTTGAGTTGGTGGGGGGTGTCTTTTTGCTTTATGTTGCTTTTACTATGCTAGTAAATAGTAAAACGTCATTTTTATATCCTAATGATGCAGAAGAAAAAGAACATATAGCCTTTATGCCTATGACTTTCCCTCTTCTGGTTGGACCGGCTGCGATGAGTTCGGTAATTATTCAGTCTAATAACATTTCAGCTTGGCAGGTTAAGTTAATTTTTATTGGGGAGTTTATTATAATAGGTTTATTGGTAGCACTGACTTTGCGTTTGTCAAAAATTATTCTAAACAATCTAGGAAAAGCGGGAATTAAATTTATAACTCAAACGATGGGACTTTTATTGGGAAGTTTAGCCATTGGTCTTATTGCAGATGCCTTAAAATTATTGTTGCCTGGGCTGTCATAAGGGCTGAGTGATCGTTGCAAAATCTATATTACTAGTCTTATTTTATAATGATACTGAGAACAAAATTTGGTCTATACTTTTTTATTTTAGCAAGTTTTGTATTTTCCTTAAATCAAAGTTCAGCACTTTCGACTAATGAATCAACAGCCAGTTTTTTATTATATAAAACAATTGAGATAGGTGACCTTGAAAAGGCTAAAAAACTCTTGGTTGGGCTTGATATTAATTATCAAGACCACTTAGGGTATACACCACTTTATAAAGCAGTTTTTTATAATCGTTTGGATTTTGTCGAGTATTTATTTGAATTAGGTGCAAATGTAAACATTCCCGATATTGAAGGGCTTTCTCCTCTTCACGTTGCCGCACTTGAAAACCTACCGATGATGATTAAGGTTTTAAAAACTAAGGGGGCTAATATTGAAGCTAAAGATGACTATGGATATACAGCGCTTCATCTTACCGCGGATCAGGGTAGCTTTAATGCGGCACAACAACTTATTTATGCAGGCGCTAATGTAAATAGTAGGTCAGAGTGGGGTGGTACCCCTCTTCATGCATCTGTTGCAGATAAAAATTTTGATCTTGTCCGACTCCTAATGGGTAGTGGAGCTAAGCTGGGAGTTAAGGATCGATTGGGTCGTACATCCCTTCATTGGGCTGCGGAAAAAGGTGATTTGCCTATAGCCAAGTTTTTACTTCTAAAGGGACTAGAAATTAATTTACCAGATAATGATGGAGAGACAGCCCTGCACGAAGCTGCAAAGTGGGGGCATTTAAAAGTAGCTCAACTTTTAATTGCTCAAGGTGCTGATATTAATGCTGTAGGAGTAGATGGACGTGCTCCTATTCACATAGCAGTTGCCCACGGAAATATTGATATTGTTAACTTGCTAAAGGAGCATGGTGCAACTTTTTAGCCCGGATAAGAGGTTCTCCTTTATTTATATAGCTATTTAATAAACCTTTCTTCCCATAATATATTATATTGGCTTGTAATTATTTCTTTGCAGCTTGAGTAAAGGAAAATTATTCCAAATAAAAAAAATAGAATATAGATTCCGCAACCTACTTCGAACCTAAGAGGTAAGCCACACTGAGGGCAAGTTTTGGCCTTATTGCTAATCTCCTTCCCGCACTCGTCGCATCTGATTAGTGCCATAAAGGTTATCTATTTAGTAAGTAAAGTCTGGGGGAATTATTGCTCTTTAAATTTTTCTTAATTTAAGGAGTACGTTTTAAGTATAACTTAAATAATATGAGAAGAATAAAGATATGACGAGGTTAAAAAATTATTTTTGGTTTATTTAAAGAGCAAAGTAGAAAAGTATTCCGAGGATAGCGGCACCAAAAATAGACATCATAATTGACTTCATGACAAACATATAGGAATTTTTCATAAAGAGCATTCTTTATTCATTGGTAATTAGTTTTAATTTTTTATACTCAGTATAAAAAATATTGAACTAGCAATACAAAAAATATTATAAAAATGTGCTTAACATGATTTAACCCTAATTAAAAAATACCACCGTGGCGGACCTAACTGTCTGGAGGAGACTAAGCCCAAAGATAATTAGAAATACCACGGAGGTATTAACTTTAATTTAAAAATAAAAATGCCAAGCAGGATACGATGTATCCAAATACTACTACCGAAAGAATAGGCAAAAAATCTTCCACAAGGAAAGCAGACTCGATCATTGATTTTGTGTTGAACATAGATTCATTTAACATAGGTTCCCTCAGTTTAAATGATATTTATCTTTGTCAATATAATTAGCAAGTTCTATGCCTTCCTATCGTAATACTTTCTAAAGGCCTTTAGCTGAGCCATTAAGCCACTAAATAAAAGACTTTAAGTGGGGTAGGGATGCAACTTGCATAGAACTGCGGATGCCCAAAATCGTTAGACTTTTGACGTTAGCCAAGGAATCATTGAAAAAAAGTTTGTAAATGGCAATTTATTTTGTGAGTGTATGCTGACACTATAAAAACGCAGAATTAATGATATTTACAAGAAAAATAAAAATTTTAGGTGTTTTAATAGTGGTTTTTTTTGTCAATAATGAAAATTTAATTATAATAGTTAATATTAAATTCAAGAATGGGGAGAAAAGGTTTCATGGCAAAAAGTTGCTCATTTGATATTGTGTCAGAAGTAAATATGGCGGAGGTTCAAAATGCAATTAATCAGGCTGTGATGGAAATCCGCCAGCGTTATGACTTTAAAGGAAGTAAGAGTGAAATAAAGCTTGAGGAAAAGGACAATCAATTAGTACTGATCTCCGATGACGAACATAAGTTAAAATCGGTTATAGATGTTCTTCAGAGCAAACTAGTACGTCGTGAGGTTTCTCTAAAGGCTCTTGATTATGGAAAGGTAGAGCAGGCCGGGGGAAATACCGTTCGTCAAATCATAAAGCTTCAGAACGGCATACCGCAGGATAAAGGCAAAGAGATTGTAAAGTTCCTAAAGACACTTGGTATAAAAGTTCAAGGTCAGATAATGGACGATCAGGTAAGAGTTAGTGGTAAAAATCGAGATGACCTACAGGCGGTTATCTCCGCTGTTAAAGAAAAAGATTTTGATATAGCTATGAGTTTTGAAAACTATCGTTGAAGACTATTACATAATTAAGTAAGAATCCTGATTATAATAAGTATACGATCCTCTCTTCTTGAGAAGCGTCGGCATATTTCACACAACCTCGTTATTTCACCAACGGTTATTGCTAAGATAAAGCTTGGTATTGCTTTTTAACTGATATCTTATTTTTTTATAACTCGAGATAATATTCACAAGTTTATCCAATTCATTCAAATATAAACTTAATGGTTAATCATAGTTGCAAAATAACTATAATTTTCATTAGACTTGGAAGTGTAGTTATAAGTCGGTAGGACGCGTTATCGACTTTTAAGTCTACAGATGAAATTACTTTCTTTATACTTTCTATCGTTAGGAAATTTTTTTGATTTCTGAGAATTTTATAAAGGTAAAGAGTTGCATTCTAGATGCAGCGAAGCGAGTTGGACGTGATCCTGCCAGTGTAAAGCTCTTAGCTGTAACTAAAGAACAGAGTGATATGACTGTTGCAAAAGGAGTCAAGGCAGGCATGACCTGTTTCGGGGAAAATAAGGTTCAGGAAGCTAGTGATAAAATAGATATTCTTGGGCGAAATCGATTGGAATGGCACTTCATAGGGCGCTTGCAAAAAAACAAAGTTAAATTTATTTTTGATTTGTTCGACTTAATTCATTCGGTGGATAGCTTTCCTTTAGCTGAGGCGATTCATAAAAAGGCCCAGAAAACTGGATACTGCATGCCCATTCTTTTGCAGGTTAATATATCCGGTGAGAAATCTAAGCTTGGCATCGATCCTCTTGACTTACCTAAAGAGATCCCAAAGTTCGCTAAACTTGAAGGAGTGAAAATTAGTGGATTGATGACGATTCCTCCCTATTCGCTGAACCCAGAAAATTCACGACCATATTTTGCCCGCTTGCGAGAACTACGTGACGCTTGCTCTGAACTAGGTATTCCAGGTATGGAACTTGGTGAGTTGTCAATGGGCATGTCTAACGATTATGAAGTAGCTATTGAAGAGGGAGCAACCTTGGTGCGGGTTGGTACAGGATTGTTTGGCCCAAGACCCTCTATAAAGAAATCACAGCTAGTTGAATGATAGGATTATTTGCATCATAATGTGCAGGTAAAGACTATTTTGGAGGTGTGTTTTTGATTTAAAAATATCGGGAGATTACTATTGTGCTGACTAAAAAAAAATTGGGTTTTGTTGGTGGCGGAAATATGGCGGAAGCTATAGTAAAAGGTCTTTTAGACTCTTCACTGGTTGCTTCGAAAGATATTTTTATTTCTGATTTAATCTCTGACCGTCTTGAATATCTAAGCAAGGAATATAAAGTTAAGACAACGGATGATAATCGCGAATTAGTTAAAAAAAGTGACATATTGGTTTTAGCGGTTAAACCTCAAACAGTTAAAAAGGTACTAGAATCCTTCTCAGACCTTATCGATAGTAATAAAAATATAATTTCAGTGGCGGCTGGTATTTCAATCAGCCTTATCGAAGATACTTTATGTGCGAAAAGTAAAAAGAAAATTTCTATCATACGTACAATGCCCAACACACCGTCACTGGTTCAAGAAGGTGCTACAGCTATTTGTGGTAGTAAACATTCGTCTAAATTAGATATAAAGATTGCACATCATATTTTTAAGGCTATTGGACAGACGGTTGATATCGAAGAAATTCATATGGATGCGGTTACGGGGTTAAGCGGCAGTGGTCCCGCCTACATTTTTATGATTATCGAGGCATTATCTGATGCGGGTGTCAAAGTTGGGTTATCGCGGGAAGTCTCTAATACTTTAACTATTCAAACTATCCTTGGTTCAGCCAAACTGGCAAGAGATGGTGGAAAGCATCCAGGACAACTTAAGGACATGGTAACCTCTCCTGGTGGAACAACGATTTCAGGACTACACATGCTTGAAGAGGGCGGTATTCGAAATGCACTAATGAACGCTGTTGAAATGGCAACACAACGCTCAAAAGAACTTGGAAAAAATAAATAACTTGTAAAAAGTTTAAAAACTCAAATTTCTACTTGGCACGAAACTTCAGGAGTTCTCCCCAACCTGCTACTAACAAGCCAAGTATTTCAATCCAAAGAGGGTGAAGGACATGTTCGGGGCGCATGAAGTAAAGGATCATCATCATTAAGACTCCGACCATGGTGATGGTAATCCCGTTATATGTCATGTTCATTCCTTTGACATATTTTTCAGGATCCCTCAGTTCTTTTTTGATTTCAGGCTTTAGCTCTACTTCCCACATTTTGACTCTTCCAATGTAGGTTTGCTATTTAAATCCAACGCTTCATTTAAGCTTCCGGAGCGATAGCCTTCTGGATCTATTGTTATTTTATGGAAACCAATTTTTTTTAAGTGATTTATAGTTTTCTCATAGAGGCCGTTTTTCATTAGATTAGGGATTTCCGTTTTTAATAGTTCAATACGAGCCATATCGCCGTAGTGGCGGACTCGGACTTCCTTAAATCCCTCCGCTAAAAAAACCTCTTCCGCTTTATTAATCATCGATAGTTTTTTAGAAGTAACAGGTTGTCCATAGGGTATGCGAGATGATAGGCAAGCCAGTGCAGGTTTTTCCCAGTTGGTGAGGCCCATATCGCGAGCCAAGTTACGAACATCTTGTTTGTTAAGTTGGCTATCCACAAGAGGGCTAATGATACTAGCTTCTTTTGCAGCTATTATTCCAGGACGATGATCTCCTAAGTCATCCAGGTTTATTCCATTAAGTATACTGGTTATTTTGTATTGACTGGAAACGATAGCAAGCTTGGCATAAAGCTCTAATTTGCAGTAATAGCAACGATTTTCCGGGTTTTTTAGATAGTTTGGTGAGGACATTTCTTCAGTTCTAATTATCTTGTGATTGATGCCTAGAGCTTTAGTTAACTCTTGAGCAGAGTGCAACTCTCTCTCTGGAACACTGTCAGATTTTGCAGTAACGGCTAAAACTCGTCCACTAAGAACCTTGTTAGCAACTGCCAGTACTAGCGTGCTGTCAATTCCCCCAGAAAATGCGACAATGGCACTGTCCAGTTTAAATATTTTGGATTCTAAATTAAGGCGTTTATCTTGAAGTAGCATAAATTTTTATTACAGAATCGTCTGTTTGCGATTTTTTTAGATATTGTTATTCTTTTTTACTTCAGATATGGGGGATAGGCTATGAAATTGTTCATGGGAAAAAATATAATTTGTTCGAGAAGGGTTGATTGCCTTTAATTTTTGGAAGTTTTAAACATAAAGTACGATGTATGAATTAAGTGAGCGTTTGTTAGTTTAGATTAGAAATAAAATTAACCTCCAATTGCATGCATAGCTCTCTGAGGTTGTTCAAAATCATCCAAGTTAATTTTATGGCCGGGTTCTTTAACAAGCACTGCGTCTTTTATTGCTTTTACAATATCTTCATCAGACGCGTTACCGCGAATTAGTTCTTTGAGATCTGTTTCATCTGTAGAGAAAAGGCATGTACGAAGTTTGCCGTTAGCTGTCATTCTAATCCGATTACAATGGTCACAAAATGGGTTGCTTACAGCAGTGATTATGCCAATGCGTCCTTTGCCATCAGCAAAGTCGTATTCACTGGCAGGGCCAACTTCTAATGAATTTTCAACGGGTACTAATGCATGTTTTTCTCGGATAAGATCAAGAATTTCGTGGCCAAAAAGTACTTTATCTCGTTCCCAATTGCGGTCGGAATCTAGAGGCATGAATTCAATGAAACGAATTTCAAAGCCGTCAGATCTACCCATTTCGATAAGTCGAAGAATTTCAGTTTCTGAAAAGTTTTTTATTGCAACAGCGTTTACTTTGATTGACTTAAAGCCAACTTCTGCTGAAACTCTCATCCCCTCTAAGACTTCTTTAAGACAATCTCTTCTATTAACGTCTCGGAATTTTTCTGGGTCAAGAGCATCGAGGCTAATATTGAGCCGTTTGAGACCAGCTTCCTTCAATGTCTTAGCGTGATCTTTGAGAAAAAATGCGTTGGTGGTCATCGCGACATCCTCGATTCCATTTATCTTAGTGAGCATGTTGATGAGAGTTGGGAGATCTTTGCGCATAAGAGGTTCACCTCCTGTGAGCCTTAGTCGTTTGATTCCCATCCCAGATCCTATTCGAGCAATACGGGTGATCTCCTCAAATGTGAGTAATTTATCGCGAGGCATAAATTCGACATTGTCAGCCGGCATGCAATAAGTACAGCGAAAATTACAACGATCTGTTACAGAAATCCGCAAGTTGACTATGGTTCGACCCATTCCATCAACCAGTTTTGGCTCTTTATTTTCTGTTAATGCGGTCATTTCTCTCTCCCTGATAATATAGACTTATCAACCCACTTCATCGTTTGTCAGTTAAAATCCGCAAATAGCCGAGAACAGTATTTTTTACTAACCTACCTTCAGGATTAACTGAAATTATATCCTTTCCAATTGGATAATGCATCTGATTATTTAAGTTATTGTTTCTTATGTTTCTAAAAGACATTACTATTTTTAATCTTGTTATTAGGATTAGAGCTAAATATTGTGTAATATAAAAATCTTTAAAAGGTTACTTACATCTAATTAGATGTTAACTTATCTCTATTAGGGTTGTTTGAGTTTTTTTAGTCAATAACCTATAATTAATTTGGTTATTTCCTCAAAATATTTTTGGGGTACTTTTCGCAGACTTTTTGAGTTTTTGGATACATCAGACTTTTATCAACAATTAGACAGATGTGACTTCTTAAATGACCGTCGCTGAAGAAAAATTTTCCAAAAAATTTGATGAGGCAGCTGCTCACCCTAAATATCGAGGCGCTTACGATAAAGATGACGCTTCTGTTAAAGGGATGACTTTAGTTGAGGCCAAGTTTAAGGACACAAAGATCTACTTATTGGCAGATAAGGTAGAAGATCGAATTTACAGTGCAAAATTCTTTGCTTACGGAGGTAAAGTCTCAGTCGCTATTGGTGAGACCCTTTGTACTATGATCAAAGGGCTATCAATTGATGAGGCGTGTTCGTTGAAGGGAGAGGACATTGAGTTATGTCTAAGGGATGACCCAGAAGTTCCCGCAGTTCCTGAGTCTAAGAACAAAAGCTTTGCTAACGTTGAAGAGTTACTTAAAGTTGTCCAACAGGAGTATCCAGCAGCTAAAGCAGTAGCAGAAGTAAGCGCATCTATAGATAAAAAGGCCGTTAAAGCAGTGTCTTCTTCCGAGCTATCTATGGCCGAACAGGCTTGGATGGGTTTGAGTAAAGAAGATCAAATTACGCAGATAAATATGGTTCTTGATGATAAGGTTCGTCCTGCTTTAATGTCCGATGGTGGGAATGTCCAAGTATTGGATGTCGTCGATGGCGAAAAAGTGATGATCCAATATCAAGGGGCATGTGGAAGCTGTGGATCTTCTTTGGGAGCTACCTTATCATTTATAGAACAAGCCTTACGAAAAGAAATTCATAATGAATTGATCGTTGTTCCCAATATTTAGATTTATTGCGAAATTAGGTCCAATTCTGCTTTGATAATTTTTATGAGTAGTTATTTTTAACAATACAATTCCCCTTTCTAAGGGATCAATAATATATATGGAAACCAAAGAAAAATCAGTAACTGAGGCTATAGATAACGATTACAAGTACGGATTCACTACTAATGTTGAATCTGATACGTTTGCTAAGGGTCTTGACGAAGGAGTTGTTCGGGCAATTTCTAAGAAAAAGGGTGAGCCCGAATTTATGCTTAATTTTAGACTAAAGGCCTACGAGAAATGGTTGACGATGAAGGAGCCAGCGTGGCCCAATGTTCAATATCCAAAGATTGATTTCCAGAATATTTCCTATTATTCCGCTCCAAAGCCAAAAAAGAAATTGGCAAGTTTGGATGAGGTGGATCCTGAGGTTCTTAATACCTTTGAAAAATTAGGAATTCCTTTGGAGGAGCAGAAAAAATTAGCTAACGTTGCAGTGGATGCTGTTTTTGATAGCGTAAGCGTTGCAACTACTCATAAAAAAAAGCTGATGGAGGTAGGAATTATTTTTTGTTCTTTTTCTGAAGCGGTAAAGGACTACCCTGAATTAATTGAAGAATACTTAGGAACGGTGGTTCCAGTAGGTGATAATTATTACGCTGCACTCAATAGCGCAGTATTTACAGATGGATCTTTTGTGTACATACCTCCCGACACGATTTCTCCTATGGAATTGTCCACCTATTTTAGAATCAATACTGAAGAAACAGGTCAGTTTGAACGTACTTTGATTATTTGTGCTGAGAATAGCTATGTTTCTTATCTTGAAGGCTGTACAGCTCCTCAGTTTGATACAAACCAATTACATGCTGCTGTCGTAGAGCTTGTGACTTTAGATAATGCTGAAATTAAATATAGTACTGTACAAAACTGGTATGCCGGAGACCCTGAAACAGGTAAGGGTGGAATTTATAACTTTGTTACGAAACGTGGGAAATGTCAGGGTGAAAAGTCTAAAATTTCATGGACTCAGGTAGAAACGGGATCTGCGATTACATGGAAGTACCCAAGTTGCATCTTACAAGGAGATGGCTCGGTGGGAGAATTTTATTCAGTAGCTCTTACTAATGGGTATATGCAAGCAGATACTGGGACTAAAATGATGCATATCGGAAAGAATACTAGATCGAGTATCATTTCAAAGGGTATTTCTGCTGATCATTCTAGTAATAGCTATCGTGGTCTTGTTAGAGTAGGAAAGAACGCAACTAACGCAAGAAACTACACACAGTGTGACAGTATGTTGGTTGGAGATCAATCGAGCGCCCACACGTTCCCATATATTGAAACGGGAAATAGTTCTCCTCAGATTGAGCATGAAGCATCCACTTCAAAAATTAGTGAAGAGCAGTTGTTCTATTTTGAGCAACGGGGCATTTCGCGAGAAAATGCAATTGCCACTCTGATAAATGGATTCTGTAAGGATGTTTTTAAACAACTTCCTATGGAATTCGCAGTGGAAGCACAAAAGCTCCTTACCTTAAAACTCGAAAATAGCGTCGGCTGACTAATTTTTTTATCCTCTCAAGCTTTAAGAAGCTTAAGAGGCCAGTTAGGTCTCGTCTGGGGGATATTTTTATTCTCACAGGCACAACTTTCAACAAATAGGGAACAGTTTAATGTTAGAAATAAAAAATTTGCATTCTGCAGTTGAGGGGACCGAGATCCTAAAGGGGATTTCTCTTACGATTAAAAAAGGAGAGGTCCATGCTGTGATGGGTCCAAACGGTTCAGGTAAAAGTACTCTCGCCAAAGTTTTATCAGGACATCCTGCATATGAAGTGACCTCTGGGGAGGTGTTATTTCAGGGTAAAAACCTACTTGACTTGAGCACCGAGGAACGCTCTCTAGCTGGTATATTCATGGGTTTCCAATACCCAGTCGAAATACCAGGAGTTAATAACGCAGAGTTTCTTCGAATGGCTTTCAATGCTCGGTTGCTCAGCGAAGGAAAAGACGAAGTTGACCCCCTTGACTTCGACGGTATTCTTCAGGAAAAAATGGATATGCTTGGGATGGAGAATAAATACAAAGAACGTAGCTGTAATGATGGATTTTCAGGTGGCGAAAAGAAGAAAAATGAAATCCTTCAAATGGCTATCCTAAAACCCGTGCTATCTGTTCTTGATGAAACTGACTCTGGTTTGGATATTGATGCTCTCCGAATCGTTGCAGATGGGGTAAATAAGCTAAATAGTGGTGACAATGCACTGATCTTAATTACCCATTATCAGAGACTACTAGACCATATCAAGCCCAATTTTGTCCATGTTCTTAGTGACGGGAAAATTATTAAGTCAGGCGGTAAAGAGCTAGCGCATGAATTAGAGGCGCAGGGCTACGACTGGTTAACCACAGCGAATTAAGGAAATTTTATGTCAAGCACAATTGAAAAGTCCCAAAATGCTGCCGAGTCTGCTTTACTTGCGCTCCATAAAAAATTTCTTGATGGGAATCAACCTAACGTCGACCTTTTATCTTTTAATAAAAAGGCTCTTGATATATTCGAAAGTTTAAAATTCCCTCATCGCAAACATGAGATGTATACCTTTGTTAACACGAAAGGCTTGGCAGACACATTGTTTTCACTGAAAGTAAAAAACTCCGTTCAAGATAGTTTTGTTAAACAGCATATTTATGCGGGCTGCGAACGTAGTCATCTGACTTTTGTCGATGGTGCTTTATGTCCTGAATTTTCTGATGTTACTGCCCTTGGTACAAGTGTCAAGATAGGATCTTTGATAGAAGCGATTAAAGATGAATCATTTAAAAATATTTTGCAGAAAAGTATTGAGCAAGAAAATGATGTGTTCGCTTCTATTAATAGTGCTTTTATGAAGCAGGGAATTATGGTGAGAGTTGGTAGAGACAAACAAGTTGAAGTCCCATTGCAGATTCTTAATGTTTCAAGTGGTGGCGAAAGTGGGCCAGTAATGACAGTACCAAGAGCGTACATCCATCTCGAGCCTTTGTCCGAATTAAAATTAATTATTAAGTACGTTGGTGATGGAGATAATTACTTTGTCAACTCTGTTCAGGATATTGTTATTGAAGATAATGCAACATTGACTCATATCCAAATAGAAGCAGACTCTAAAGAGGCGTGGAATTTTTCAAAAAACCGAATTTTTTTAAAACGTAATAGTAAGTACTTGGGGTATCAGAGTGTAAGTGGAACACGTTTGGTTCGCAATCATAATGAAGTATGGTTGAATGAGCCTGGAGCAGAAATGGAATTGAATGGGGTAAGTGTGTTAGAGGAAGATGAACAATCTCACCAGTTTATCCGTGTTCACCATGAAGTAGAGAATTGTATAAGCCATCAATACTTTAAAAATATTATAAATGATCGAGCACGAGCAAGCTTTGATGGGACCGTTGTGGTTAATAAAGGTGCGCAGTTAACCAATTCTGATCAACTCATAAACAATTTAATGCTTTCTGATGAAGGGCATGCCGACTGCAAGCCAAACTTGATGATTTTTGCAGATGATGTCAAGTGTGCGCATGGTGCGACGGTTGGTCAATTGGATGATAATCAACTTTTTTATTTAAAAACAAGAGGACTTTCGGAGTCCGTTGCAAAAGAAGTCCTTACTCAGAGTTTTGCCAGAAGTATTGTTCAGAAAATTCCTTTTGAGCCAGTGGTGAAAGAACTCGATCAAACCTTACTCAAAAAACTGGAAAATAATAATGGGCGACTCTAAAACTATTTCTATAGATAATTCTATCCTTGATGTTGATAAAATTCGTGAGGATTTCCCTTTATTAACAAAGAAAATTGGGGGAAAACCACTGATTTATCTTGATAATGGGGCGACAACGCACAAGCCTCTACAGGTAATCGAGCGCGTGAGCAAATTCGATTCTGATGAGTATGGCACCGTGAGGCGTGGTTCTTATAGATTGTGCGAGCATTCGACTCAACTTTACGAGGATGCACGCCAAAAAGTTGCTGATTTTTTGGGTTCACCTACGAGGCAGGAAATCGTCTTTACAAGCGGTACAACCCAAGCAATTAATTTAGTTGCTCATAGCTTTGGCCGTAAATTTGTTAGCTCGGGGGATGAAGTAATTATCTCTAATATAGAGCATCATGCCAATACGGTTCCATGGCAGGTACTATGTGATGAGAAAGGGGCAATGCTTAAAGTTATTCCGGTTGCTGATAACGGTGAACTTGTTATGGATGAATATGACAAGCTACTAACTAATAAGACTCGTATTGTTGCGGTGAACCATATATCGAATGCCTTAGGAACTATTAATCCTGTAAATGAAATTACACGTAAAGCCCATGCTGTTGGAGCAAAAGTTCTCATAGACGGGGCACAAAGTACACCGCATATGAAAGTAGATGTTAAGGATATCGATTGTGATTTCTATACTTTCTCAGGACATAAAATGTATGCACCTAGTGGTATTGGTGGTATGTTTGCGAAAATGGAAGTAATGGAAACGATGACCCCTTACGTTACCGGTGGGGACATGATTATGCAGGTTACTCTAGAGAAAACAACATATGCCAAACCTCCTGCACGGTTTGAAGCCGGCACTCCTCCTATCAGTCAGGTAATAGGCCTTGGTGCCGCAATTGATTACCTGAATGCAATTGGTATGGATAAAATTTTTGAGTATGAGAAGACCTTACTCGACTATGGGACTCGGTTGCTTAATGATATTGATGGGCTTCGCATTATAGGTAACGCAAAAGAAAAGGCAGCTATTTTGTCGATTTATCTAGAGGCGGCACATCCTCACGACATTATAACCATGCTTGATCAGGATGGTATTGCTCTTAGGGGGGGACACCATTGTGCACAGCCTACCATGATACGCTTCGGCGTCCCTGCCACAGCGAGGGCTTCAATGGCTTTCTATAATAAGTTTTCCGAAATTGATGCATTAGCCGCAAGTCTTCAAAAGATCATTAAATTTTTTTCATAAAAAATTAATTTAGCTAGCTTTAGTTGCACTCGGCATACAGCAACGATGTGTTATATTGTGTCTAGTCTGTTAGAACAGATGTTTTCCTAACCATCTGCTAAATTTAAAAATTTTAAAAAATACTAAATTATAATAAAAGGACTTTTAAGATATGTCTTACGATAACGAATTATATCAACAAGTAATTCTGGACCATAACCGGAAACCACGAAACTTTTACGAAATGGAAAACCCGACTAATTGTTGCCACGGGATTAATCCTTTATGTGGTGATGATATTACTATTTATCTTGAAGTAGATGAGGCAGAGGGTTTAATCAAAGATATTAGTTTTACCGGCTCTGGATGTGCCATATCGAAAGCCAGCACATCTCTTATGACTCAATTTCTTAAAGGTAAACAAATTGATGAAAGCAGACTTATTTTTGATGAATTTCATAAGATGGTGCTAGGGGAATTTGATCCTGAAAAACAAGAACACCACTTAGGTAAGCTCACATTATTTATGGGAATAAGAGAATATCCCTCGCGTACAAAATGCGCCAGCCTTGCATGGCATACGATGGTTGGAGCGCTTGATAAAAAAACGGAAGGTGTAAGCACAGAATGAAAAGATGGCCACTTCGAAAAACTCCACTCAAATCAGATACCTATTAGATCGCAGCACTCAGCCTGGGAAGCTAGTCAGGCAACTGGAAAATAATTCTCTTATTTGTACGGCTTGCGGCCATTTATGTAAGCTAAATTCAGGGCAACGGGGGATTTGTAAAGTCCGTTATAATGATCAGGGAACACTTAAAGTCCCGTTTAATTATGTTGCAGGTCTTCAAAATGATCCTATAGAAAAAAAACCTTTTTTCCACGCCTTGCCAGGAAGTCTTACACTTAGTTTTGGCATGTTGGGTTGTGACTTTCGTTGTGCCTACTGTCAAAACTGGTTTACCTCTCAGACGTTGAGAGACGATCAGTCGACTAAAGAATCAAACTATATGACTGCCAGAGAAATCTGTGATCTTGCTCAGAAAAATGGTGCACGAACAATTGTTTCAACCTATAACGAACCTTTAATTACGAGCGAGTGGGCGGTAGAGGTCTTTAATGAAGCACGTAGAAGGGGAATGCGGACTGCTTTTGTTTCGAATGGGCATGGCACACCTGAGGTAATTGAATTCATATCTCCCTGGATAGATTTTTATAAAATTGACCTTAAATCCTTTTCCGATAAAAACTATAGAAAACTGGGGGGAAACTTGAACGCTGTATTGGATACAGTTGATCGTATTTTTTCAGCTGGAATTTGGACTGAAATTGTCACTCTTGTAATTCCTAACTATAATGATTCTAATGAAGAACTCACAAGTATTGCAGAGTTCATAGCCTCTATTTCAAAGGATATTCCTTGGCATGTCACTGCATTTCATCCTGACTATAAAATGAAGGATAGAGGAGCGACGCCGGTTACGACTTTGTTAAGAGCCTGTAAGCTGGGAAAACAAGCAGGACTAAAATTTGTCTATTCAGGAAACTCCCCGGGGAAAGTAGAAAATAACGAGAATACCTATTGCCCCGAATGTGATGAACTTCTGGTTGGTCGAATAGGGTTTCGAGTTAAAAATAATTTTCTTCAAAATGGTAGTTGTTTCAAATGTCAAGAAGCTATAGCAGGCAGTTGGTTATAGGATATTTAACCTAAGCTTTAAATGGTGTAGAATGCCTCGGCTAGATCAAATGCTTAAAAGTATTTGCCGTCTTTTTTTAAATTAACTTATACAACTCTCATGTTGGATCAAAACTTATTTATTAATGACTACGAAGAAACTAAACGCCGTTTAGGCCGAAAAAAGGTTCCAATTAATCAGGTGGAGGAAATTCGTAAAGCTGTTCTTGACCGTAAAAATTTAGCAGGTGAGGTAGATGGGCTTCGTGGTCAAATTAATGAAAAATCAAAACAAGTTGGTATTCTTTATCAACAGGGAAAAAAAAACGAAGCTGAAGATTTAAAATTAGCAGTTCCTAAACTAAAGAAAACACTTGAGATTAAGGAGCAAGAACTTAAAAAGGTTGAGGAGAAAAGAATACAATTGTTGTTAAGAATTCCGAATTTGCCTGATGATGATTGCCCTGAGGGTTTTTCTGAGGATTGTAATATCGTACTCAGAATGGAAGGTTATAAAAGATCAGATTATGAAGGTAAAGAGTTTAAACCTCATTGGGAAATTGGGAAAGAATTAGGAATTTTTGATGCAGAGCGAGCTGCAAAATTGAGCGGCGCAATGTTTGCTCTTTTGAGAGGTGATGGGGCACGTCTTCACCGAGCGCTTATCCAATTTGCTCTTTCCATAAACAGTGAACAAAATGAAGAAATTCTTCCCCCTCACTTTGTTCGTCCCGATATGATGATGGGAACCGGGACCCTTCCAAAATTTGAAGCGGATGCTTATAAATTCCGCGATGATGATTTATGGGCGATTCCAACAGGCGAGGTACCTCTAACAAATTTGCATGCACATGAAATTCTTTCTATGGACGAACTTCCAAAGCGTTATATGGCATATACGGTTTGTTTTCGTCGTGAAGCAGGTTCTGCAGGTAAGGATACAAGAGGAATGCAGAGACTTCATGAATTTCACAAGGTGGAACTTGTTCGTTTGTGCCCTCCAGAAATGGTAAAAGATGAGTTTGAATTACTCGTTGGTGATGCTGAGCGGCC